>NZ_JBUDXE010000001.1:0-491901 GCF_054956735.1 Ramlibacter sp. bp-362 | reverse complement strand
CCTTGTAGCCCAGGTGCTGCGTCATTTCGGCGCCCAATGCACGTTCCATGAACGCCTTCTTGAAGCGCTGGAAGATGTCCTCGAATTCCGCCGGCGTTACCGGACCGGGAATCAGCTGCTCGAGCAGCTCCTGGGGAATCTGCGGGGTGTCAGGTTTGGCCGCCGCGGCGGCCTTTGTCTTGCGTGGCACTCATGCTCCTTGTCGACATGTTATGCCTCACACACGGAATTTCTGACACCCTCACCCCAGCTCAATACGGATCCGGATACCCCAACACCCCCATCAGCAGGATCTCCAGCGCCTCCATCTCCAGCGCCTCCCGCTCCCCCGCCTCGTGGTCATACCCCTGCGCATGCAGCGTCCCGTGCACCAGCAGGTGCGCGTAGTGCGCCTCCAGCGTCTTCCCCTGTTCCTTCGCCTCGCGCTCCACCACCGGCGCGCACAGCACCAGGTCCGCCGAAACCACGGGCTCCCGCGCATAGTCGAAGGTCAGCACGTTGGTCGCGTAGTCCTTGCCCCGGTACTGCCTGTTCAAAGCCTGCCCTTCCTCCGCCCCGACGATGCGCACCGCGATCTCGCCGGGCCCCGCCAGCGCGGTCGAGACCCACCGGCGCACGCGCGCCGCCGCCAGCACCTGCCGGTGCTTCGCCGCGCCGGCAAACGCCCCGAACTGCAGCGACAGCGCCAAGCGCGCCTTCATGCTTCCTTCTTGCGCGCCGCGTCGTAGGCGTCGACGATCCGTGCCACCAGCGGGTGCCGCACGACGTCGGCGCTGGTGAAGCGCGTGTGCGCGATGCCCTTCACGCGCCGCAGCACGCGCTCGGCATCCACCAGGCCCGACAGGTTGCCCTTGGGCAGGTCGATCTGGCTGATGTCGCCCGTCACCACGCACTTGCTGCCGAAGCCGATGCGGGTGAGGAACATCTTCATCTGCTCCGGCGTCGTGTTCTGCGCCTCGTCCAGGATCACGAAGGCGTTGTTCAGCGTGCGCCCGCGCATGAAGGCCAGCGGCGCGATCTCCAGCGCGTTGCGCTCGAAGGCCTTGGTGACCCGCTCGAAGCCCATCAGGTCGTACAGCGCGTCGTAGAGCGGCCGCAGGTACGGGTCCACCTTCTGCGTCAGGTCGCCAGGCAGGAAGCCCAGCTTCTCGCCCGCCTCCACCGCCGGACGCGTCAGCACGATGCGCTGCACGGCGCTGCGTTCGAGCGCGTCCACCGCGCAGGCCACGGCCAGGTAGGTCTTGCCGGTGCCGGCCGGGCCGATGCCGAAGGTGATGTCGTGGTTGGCGATGTTGTCCAGGTACACGCTCTGGTTGGGCGTGCGCGCCTTGAGGTCCGTGCGGCGGGTGTGCAGCACCAGCGCGCCGTCCTCGTCTTCGTCCATGGGCATGTCGCCCGCCACCATCAGCTGCACCCGCTCCTTGGGGATGGTGCGGCCTGCCATCTCGTACAGCGCCTGCAGGACGTCCAGCGCCCGCTCCGCCTTGGCCTTGGCGCCTTCGACGCGGAAATGCTCCTGGCGATGGGAGATCCGGACCTGCAGCCCCTGCTCGATGGTCCTCAGGTGTTCGTCCATGGGCCCGCACAGGTGCGCGAGCCGGGTGTTGCTCAGGGGGCTGAAGGTGTGGCGGAGAATCAAGCCGATAATCCTGGAAGAGGACCGCAATGATAGGCAAATTGACGGGGACGCTGAGCGAGAAGAACCCGCCGCAGGTGCTGGTGGACTGCCATGGCGTCGGCTACGAGGTCGACGTGCCCATGAGCACGTTCTACAACCTGCCCGGCGTGGGCGAGAAGGTCTCGCTGCTGACGCACTTCGTCGTGCGCGAGGACGCGCAGGTCCTGTTCGGCTTCGGCTCCGCCGGCGAGCGCGAGGCCTTCCGCCAGCTGATCAAGATCTCGGGCGTGGGCCCACGCACGGCGCTGGCCGTCCTGAGCGGCATGAGCGTGGCCGACATCGGCCAGGCCGTCACGCACCAGGACGCCAGCCGCCTGGTCAAGGTGCCGGGCATCGGCAAGAAGACGGCGGAGCGCCTGCTGCTGGAGCTGAAGGGCAGGATCGGCGCCGACCTGGGCCACGTCGCCGGCCCGGTGGACGATGCGCAGGCCGACATCCTGCAGGCGCTGGTCGCCCTGGGCTACAGCGACAAGGAAGCCGCCGCCGCGCTCAAGTCGCTGCCCAAGGACGTGGGCGTGAGCGAAGGCATCAAGCAGGCGCTGAAGGCCCTGGCGCGATGAGCATCCAGACCGACGATTTCGCCCCGCCGCCGGAAAAGCGCGTGGTTTCCGCCGCGCCGGCCTCGCCGGCCGAAGAAGCGATGGAGCGGGCGCTGCGGCCCAAGGGCCTGGCGGAATACGTCGGCCAGGCCAAGACCCGCGAGCAGCTGGAGATCTTCATCGGCGCGGCGCGCAAGCGTGGCGAGGCGCTGGACCACGTGCTGCTGTTCGGGCCGCCCGGCCTGGGCAAGACCACGCTGTCGCACATCATCGCCAACGAGCTGGGCGTGAACCTGCGCCAGACCTCGGGCCCGGTGCTGGAGAAACCCAAGGACCTCGCGGCGCTGCTGACCAACCTGGAAAAGAACGACGTCCTCTTCATCGACGAGATCCACCGGCTCTCGCCGGTGGTGGAGGAAATCCTCTATCCGGCGCTGGAGGACTACCAGATCGACATCATGATCGGCGAGGGCCCGGCGGCGCGCTCGATCAAGCTGGACCTGCAGCCCTTCACGCTGGTGGGCGCGACGACGCGCGCGGGCATGCTGACCAACCCGCTGCGCGACCGCTTCGGCATCGTGGCGCGGCTGGAGTTCTACACGCCCGAGGAGCTGACGCGCATCGTGCACCGCAGCGCCGGGCTGCTGCAGGCGCCCATCGACGCCGAAGGCGCTGCCGAGATCGCGCGCCGCTCGCGCGGCACACCGCGGATCGCCAACCGCCTGTTGCGGCGCGTGCGCGACTATGCGGAAGTGAAGGGCAATGGCCGCATCGACAAGGACATCGCGCAAAAGGCGCTGGCGATGCTGGACGTCGACCCGCAGGGCTTCGACGTGATGGACCGCAAGCTGCTGGAGGCGGTGATCCACCGCTTCGACGGCGGACCGGTGGGGCTGGACAACGTGGCGGCCTCCATCGGCGAGGAACGCGACACGATCGAGGACGTGATCGAGCCCTACCTGATCCAGCAGGGGTACCTGCAGCGCACGCCGCGGGGGAGGGTGGCGACCATGGCGGCGTACCGGCACCTCGGCGTCACGCCGCCGAAGGCGGAAGGGACCTTGTTCGATTCGTGAATCGGCGGTGATTTGCTGGGGTTCGCTGCGCTCACCGCCAGCCTACGAACACCACGGAGCCTAGGCCGCCTTGCCTTCGTAGGCTGGCGGTGAGCGCAGCGAACCCCAGCTTGCCACCGCCACCTCCCGCGCGTTGTGCACGATCAGCACCTGCGCCGCGTAATACGTCCCCAGCACCCAGAACTGCGCCATCGGCAGCGGCAGCGCGAACTTGTTGATCGCCAGCAGCGTGTCGCTCGCCATGAACAGCACCGCCCCGGCCGCGACAGCCACCGAAGCCGGATCGCGCACCAGCACCGCCCGCCCGATCGCCTGGGCCGCCATCAGCGCGATCACCAGCGCGTAGGCGGGCACCGCGACCTTCAGCACCGGCCCCAGATAAGGGAACAGGAAGACCGCCATCGCGGCGGCTGCCGCGACGGTCGCCGCCAGCGCGCGCCGGCTCGGGAACCACGGCACGCCCTGCCGGAACAGCGCCAGGTAGCAGACGTGCGCCGCGAGGAAGCTCACCAGGCCGGGGATGAAGAAGCCCTCCAGCATCAGGAACACGTCGCCCGCGAGGCTGAGCGCCAGCGCGGCCACCAGCTTCAGCTCGAAGCCGCGCGCCCCCTGCAGCCGCGCCACCACGAAACCGATCGCCAGCAGCATCGCCGCCGGCTTGAACACCCGGTGCACCTCGATCCAGCCCTGCGCGCTGCTCGCCGTGGAGAGCGCCGCCGCCTCCACCAGCAGCACCTCGATCATCCCGATGCGGCCCTGCATCGCCGCCCCCACCGCCCACAGCGCCGCCGTGAGCGCCGCCAGCCAGACGACCGACTGCGACAGCGGCAGGCCGTCCGCATGCCACAGGAACAGCACGACGGCCACCAGCACGGCCACGAACTGCAGGCCGGAGAACCAGGCCAGGGGGCGTGACATGGGCGGGTGGTAGCGCGTCACGCGCTCCAAGGAGAAAGCCGGCTTCGGGAAGCGCTCCGCGACGTCGGCCGGCCGCCAGCCCGGCGGCTTGAACCACACGCGCAGCTTGTCGGCCCAGGAGCGGGCATGCCAGCTGTCCTTCGCGAGCGCCCAGTACACCTCGAAGTTGGACCACAGCGGGTCCCAGCTTTCCAGCGGCGCGCGCGTGCCGTACACGCACTTCTCGCCTTCTTCCTCGAAGCTGCCGAACAGGCGGTCCCACACGATCAGCACGCCGCCATAGTTGCGATCGAGGTAGCCGTCGTTCACCGCGTGGTGCACGCGGTGGTTCGAGGGCGAGCAGAACCAGCGGTCGAACCAGCCCAGCTTGCCCACGTGCTCCGTGTGCACCCAGTACTGGTACAGCAGGTCGATCAAGGCGACGATGCCGAACACCAGCGGCGGCACGCCGGCGATCGCCATCGGCAGGTAGAAGATCCACCCGAGCAGGGCTCCGGAGCTGGTCTGGCGCAGCGCCGTGGAGAGGTTGTAGTCCTGGCTCTGGTGGTGCACCACGTGCGCCGCCCAGAAGATCGCGACCTCGTGGCCGGCGCGGTGCAGCCAGTAGTAGCAGAAGTCGTAGAAGACCAGCGCCAGCAGCCAGCCCAGGGGCGAGGTCCAGAACGCATCGGCGTGCCAGAAAGAGACCCACCCGTAGACCGCCGTGTAGATGCCGATGCGGAACAGGCGCGTGAGCACGGCGCTCACCTGGCTCAGCATGCCCAGCGAGATGCTGTTGATCGCGTCGTTCAGCCGGTAGGTGTCCCGCCCGCGCCAGCGGCCCCACGCGTATTCCACCGCGATCAGCAGCAGGAACACGGGGGTCGCCAGGACGATGATCTGGCTGGGGGAGAGATGCATGTCAGGTCAGCGCGCCGCGCGCGTCGACGCGGATGATCTTGTCGACCTTCCCGTTCTCCAGCCCGCCGGTCACTCCCACCAGGAAATTGTGCAGGTTCACCGTCGGGTCGCAATGCCCCGGGATCAGCCAGATCGTCTCGTCCAGGTGCGGCACGCGCTGGTTGCCGTTGGCGGGCTTCAGCACGCCGTGCTCGTCGCCGCCGTTCACGTATTCCAGCTCGCCGGTCGGCTCGCGCACCAGCACCTTGGGCAGGCCGGAGTCGATCGCGTGGCTCTTGTGGCCGGCATCGCACACCGCGTGCACGACGCCCGAGCTCATGACCTGCGACTTCACGAACAGCGCGTTCTCGAACTGCGGCTGCGCCGGGTCGCGCTCGTTGGCGCCGTAGTCCGCGTCCATGAACAGGAAGGAGCCGGCCTGCAGCTCGCCGAACACGCCGCTGGCCGCCTCGCAGACCATGCTGCCGGTGCCCGCGCCGGTGACCAGCGGCACGGGCACGCCTTCCTGCTCCATCAGCTTGCGCGTGAACTGCACGTCCTGCACGACCTGCGTGATCGTGTCGCGGCGCGCCTGCGGGCTGCGCAGGTGCTGCGCGCGGCCGTGGTAGGCCTGCAGGCCAGCGAAGCGCAGGGCCGGGTGCTTGCGGATCTCCAGCGCCAGGTCGACGGCCATGCGGCCCGGAGGCACGCCGCAGCGGCCCTGGCCGACGTCGATCTCCACTAACACGTCGATCACCGCGGCCGGCCCGCCGCCGCGCCGCTCGTTCATGGCCTGCGCGAGCCGCCGCACGCCCTCGACGCTGTCCACGGCGATCGCGAGCTGGCCGCCTTCGGCCGCGAGCTGGTGCGCCAGCTGCGCCACGCGCGCCAGCTTGGCGGGCGCGACCACCTCGTTGGTGATGTACACGTCGTTCACGCCGCCGGCCGCCATGGCCTCGGCCTCGCTGGTCTTCTGCACGCAGACGCCGACGGCGCCGGCCTGCATCTGCAGCTTGGCGAGGGCCGAGCTCTTGTGCATCTTGGCGTGCGGGCGCCAGCGGATCTCGTGCTTGCGGGCGAACTCGGCCATGCGCCCCAGGTTGCGCTGCATGGCGTCGAGGTCGACCACGAGCGCGGGCGTGTCGATGGCGGCGACCGGCTGGCCGGCCAGCCGCTTGAGGTCCTCAGAAAGAGGTGTTTTCGTCGAAGGATGCATGTTCGAGGTGCTGGGTGTCCGACCAGCCGACCAGCGTGAAGCCCTCGGGCGTCCACAGCAGGCGGTTGATGGCCCCGTTGGGCAGCTGCCAGGTGCGCGGCGAGTTCACTTCCTGCCCGGTGGCGATGCGGTACAGCGTGTCCAGCACCCCGCCGTGCGCCACCACGGCGATCAGCTGCCCGCAGTGGCGCGAGGCCAGGTCGCTCACGGTGCGGCCGACGCGCTCGCGCAGCTGCAGCAGCGACTCGCCGCCTTCCGGCGGCTGCCATTCGGGAATGCGCTTGCGCCAGTTCTGCGCGTGCTCGGGCCAGTTCTGGTGGATCTCGTCGAAGGTCTTGCCCTCGAACATGCCGAAGCGCCGCTCCCGCAAACCGGGATGGGCCACCACGGGAATGCCCGCCGCATCGCCGATGGCGCGCGCGGTCTCGTGAGCGCGTCCGAGGTCGCTGGAGTAGATCGCGCTCAGCTGCTCCGAGCTGAGGGCCTGCCCCACGCGTCGGGCTTGCCATCGCCCGGTGTCGTTCAGCTGGATGTCGAGCTGGCCCTGGATGCGCGCGTCCACGTTCCAGGCCGTCTCGCCATGCCGCACGGCAATGATGCGGGTGGCTTCCATGCGGCCCATTGTAGGGAGGCGCCGCTGGAAGCCAAACCGATTTCAGGCGGGCGGCGGGTTGCGGCCGACCTGGATGTCCACCCGCCGCGGGCCGGCCGGCGGGTTCGGGAAGCCCTGCATCGCGGCCTCGAACATGGCCGGCAGGACGCTGCGGTTGTCCAGCCACGGCCCGTCGTTGAAGGCGTGCGTCTCGTACACCACCTTGTTGGTCGCCAGCTCCCGGATCACCACGCTCACCTCCCGGTGGAACCAGTAGCTGTCGGTGCCGGGCCAGGGGCCGCCGAGGCCCAGGCCGAAGTGGCGGCCGCCGACGCCCAGGTTCCAGCCGCCGCCCCAGCCCCAGGGGCTCCAGGGATCGGCGTAGGGCGAGAGGGTGCGTTCGGTGCGAGCCGAAACTTGCACGCTGTAGCGCGGCGCGGCGTCGTCCCGGCGCAACCCGGCCTTGTACAGGGCGGCGTCGGCCAGGCCCTCCAGCGCCTGCTGGGCCGGGTCGACCTGCTGCGAGAGGGAGCGCTCGAAGCGGTAGGTGGGCTGGGCGGGCAGGCCCTGGAGCTGCGAGAACGACTGGACCTGGTTGTCCAGCAGGTAGGTGCCGGCGCAGCCCGCGAGCAGCAGGGCGGCCACGCCGGCCAGCAAAAGACGCAACAGACGCAACGAAGCGGACGGACCCATGCGACCTCCCGAACGCGAGGCGCGGGGCGCCTCTCAGAGCTTGATGACCTGCAAGGCGGGCATGGCGCCCGGAGCGGGGAACTCTTCGTGGTCGAAGGCGGTATCGCCGTCCGGGCTGGGCACGCCGCTGGCGGTCAGACCCTTGAAATCGTAGAGCGTTCCGTCCGCCAGGTGGGAAGGAACGACGTTCTGTAACGCGTGGAGCATGTTGTCCAGCCGGCCGGGGAAGCGCTTGTCCCAGTCCTTGAGCATGGCGCCGACCTGCTTGCGCTGCAGGTTCTCCTGGCTGCCGCACAGGGTGCAAGGGATGATGGGGAAGGCGCGCACCTCGGACCAGCGCACCAGGTCCTTCTCGTTCACGTAGGCCAGCGGGCGGATCACCATGTGGCGGCCGTCGTCGCTCACCAGCTTGGGCGGCATGCCCTTGAGCTTGCCGCCGAAGAACATGTTGAGGAACAGCGTCTGCAGCATGTCGTCGCGGTGGTGGCCCAGAGCGATCTTCGTGGCGCCCAGCTCGTCCGCGACGCGGTACAGGATCCCGCGGCGCAGCCGGCTGCACAGGCTGCACATGGTCTTGCCCTCGGGGATCTTGTCCTTGACGATCGAGTAGGTGTCCTGCTCCTCGATGTGGAAGGGCACGCCCAGGGACTTCAGGTACTCGGGCAGGACGTGCTCCGGGAAGCCTGGCTGCTTCTGGTCGAGGTTGACGGCGACGAGCTCGAAGCGCACCGGCGCGCGGCGCTGCAGCTTCAGCAGGATGTCCAGCAGCGCGTAGCTGTCCTTGCCGCCCGAGAGGCAGACCATCACCTTGTCGCCCGGCTCGATCATCGCGTAGTCGCCGATCGCCTGGCCCACGAGCCGGCACAGCCGCTTCTCGAGCTTGTGGTTCTCGAACTCGATCTTGCGGTCGGCGGGGGAAGGGGAGTCTTGCTCGGTCCAGACGGCGCTCATGCCGTCATTTTCGCATCGGGAGCCTAGCGCTGCTCCTGTTCCGGCGGCGTCACGACGGGCGCGGGCGCCGGGGCAGCCGCCTTGCGGTTGGCCTTTTCCTCCTTCTTGCGCTTCTTCTCCAGCTCGCGCTGGCGTTTCTCGAACGAGTAATTCGGCTTCGGCATGGGACTCTCCACGGAGGGTGTGTCGATGCAGGATAACAGGGCAGGGCGCGATGCGGTCCTGCCCGTCGCTTCAGGCCGCGCGCAGGTCCTGCCGCAGGGCGCGCAGGAAGGCCGGCCAGTACGGCAGGTCGCTGCCCATGTAGCGCTGGGTCATGAGGACGACGGCGAGGTCCTCGCGGGGCGAGAAGCACCATTTCGTCCCGGCCAGGCCGCCCCAGTACACCTGTCCCTCGGCCAGTCCCAGCCCGGGGTTTTCCTCCACCACCACGGCCGCGGCCAGGCTGTGGCCGCGGCCCACCTGCGTCGGCTGGTCGGGGAACCGGATCCACATGCCCGCGGGCAGCTGGTTGCGCGTGACGAGTTCCATGGTCTGCGGCCGCAGCAGCGGCGCGCCGCCGCCCAGCAGCGCGCGCACCAGCGCGCTGTAGTCGTCCAGGGAGCTGACCAGGCCACCGCCGCCGCCCAGGAAAGGCACGCTCCTGCGATACGCCCCCTCGTAGGGCAGCTGGTCGGCGCGGCGCAGCCCCGGGCGCAGCGGCTCCTTCAGGCTGCCGATGTACAGCGCGGCGAGGCGATCCTGCTTGTCCGCGGGCACGGAGAAGAAGGTGTCGTGCATCCCCAGCGGCGCGAAGATGTGGCGACGGAAATATTCGTCCAGCTTCTGTCCGGTCACCACTTCCACAAGCCGGCCCACGACGTCGGTCGCGACCGAGTAGTTCCAGGCGCTGCCCGGCTCGAACAGCAGCGGCAGGCGCCCGAGCGCCTCCATCATCTGCGCGAGGTCCAGCGCCGGATCGAGCACGCGCGCCTCGCGGTAGGCCTTGGCGATCGGCGCGTCGGGCTGCGTGAAGCCGTAGGTGAAACCGGCCGTGTGCGTCAGCAGGTGCCGGATGCGCACGGGCTCGCGCGCCGGCTCCGTATCGTCCACGCTGGTCGCGCCCGGACGCAGGACGCGCAGGTCGCGCAGCGCCGGGATGTACTGGCCGACCGGGTCGTCGAGGGCGAAGCGTCCCTGCTCCAGCAGCTGCAGCGCGGCGCAGCTCGTGACCAGCTTGGTGTTGGAAAAGGCCCGGAACAGGTGGTCCTCGCGCATGCGGATCCCCGCTTCGCGATCCGCGAAGCCGAGCGCCTTGCGCGCGAGCAGCTCCTGCCGGCGAAAGACGGCATACGTGACGCCGGCGAGCTGCTCGCCCTCGATCGCCGCCTGCAAGGCGGCATCCGCTGCGGGAAGGTCCATGGGTCCTCGGATCGTGCTGTGGGTTGCGGGCATTGTGCCGGCAGGCCGCGGGTACCATGAAGGAGGTATCCGTGATCGCGCCCGGCCGTGCCAAACTCGGCCCGCCGGACGGGCGGCGCGCGACGTACATCGGAGGAAGGCGGACACATGCAGGAGCAGCAGGAGGATGGAACGACGGCGGCATGCCGCGTGCTGCTGCTCGAGGACGACGAGCCGCTGCGCCAGCGCTTCACGTGCATCCTGCAGGAGTGGACCGGCGGCCGGCTGGTCGCCGCCTGCGCCACCCTCGCCGAGGCCCTGCCGCACCTGCGCGCGCCCGGCGTGGACCTGCTGATCACCGACCTGCGCCTGCCCGACGGCCACGGAACGCAGGCGATCCGCACTCTGCGCGCGGCCAACCCGCAGGCCGAGGCCATGGTCATCTCCGTGCTGGCCGATGACCGCTCCGTGATCGAGGCCATCGAGGCCGGCGCCTCCGGCTACCTGCTGAAGGACGCCGATTCCATCGAGCTGCTCGAGGCCATCGAGGAGCTGCGGGCGGGTCGCTCGCCGATCTCCTCCTCGATCGCCCGCGTGATCGTGCGCAAGCTCAACGCGCCGCCCTCCGCGCCGCCGCCGCCGCTGGCCGCCGCGCTCACCGCGCGCGAGACCGACATCCTGTGGGGCATCGCCAAGGGCTTCACCTACGCCGAACTGGCGCAGCAGCTGGGCATCAGCAAGCAGACGGTGCCGGTGCACGTCAAGAACATCTACCGCAAGCTGGAGGCGAACAACCGGTCCGAGGCCGTGTTCGAGGCTTCGCGGCTGGGGCTCATCCGCCTGTGATCCGGCGGGCGGCGTCGTGGCTGTGCGCGCTGCTGCTGCTCGCGGTGGCCACCATGCCCTACTGGCTGCAGCTGCCGCGGCCCGAGGGCGCCCGCGAGCTGGCGCACGCAGTGCTGATGGATTCCAGCGGCGCCCCGCCGGTGGACGTGCCGCTGCCCCACAGCTGGCCGCGCCGTGCCGGCGAGCTGGACTACCAGCTGAATTTCGATCTCGCTTCCGTGCCCGAGGAGCCGCTGTACCTGTTCATCCCCATGCTGGCGCAGCGCGCCGTCATCTCCCTCGGCGGCCACACGCTGGCGGACACGGGCAACCGCGCCCGCATGATCGGCGTGACCTCGGGCGTGGCGGCGCTGGTCGTCCTGCCGCGCGACCGGCTGGTTGCCGGCAGCAACACGCTGGACCTGCGGCTGGCGACCGTGGGCGTGATGCCCGGCTACCTCTCGCCCGCCTACATCGGCACGGCGGAACAGCTGGGGCCCTACTACCGTCTTCGCCTGTTCCTGTTGGAGCACCTGCGGCTGATGGTGCTGGCCTCG
The DNA here is from genome assembly GCF_054956735.1 of Ramlibacter sp. bp-362. NCBI lineage: Bacteria > Pseudomonadati > Pseudomonadota > Betaproteobacteria > Burkholderiales > Comamonadaceae > Ramlibacter > Ramlibacter sp. bp-362. The sequence goes on along the minus strand of NZ_JBUDXE010000001.1, from coordinate 480,597 downwards.
CAGCTGCTGATCGCCGTCGCCGTGCTCATGGTCTGCCTGTACCGGCCGCGCGAGCCGCTCTTCCTCTGGCTGCTCGCGCTGCTCGCAACCACGCTGGCCGGCTACGCGGGACTGTTCGTCGACCTGCATCCGCGCGTCCCGGAGCTGATGCCCTACGCCTTCTTCATCAGCGGGATGGGCACCAGCATGCTGGTGGTGGTCGCGCTGCTGATCAACGGCACGCGGGTGCCGCGCCTGCTGCAGGCCGCGACCGTGGGCGTGCCGGCGGCCTGCATGCTGCTCGCCGCGACCGGCCTGGTGCCGCCGTTCCAGCTGGTGCTCGCGATGGGCGCGCCCTGGATGGTGCTGTCGCTCGTGGCCACCGCCGCCGTCACCGCCTGGGGCGCGTGGAAGAAGCGCGTGCACGAGGCGCGCCTGATGCTGGTGCCCCTGCTGCTGCTGGCGCTCGCGGGCGTGCACGACGGCGCCGTGGCGGCCCGCGTGCTGGACGGGCCGGTGTTCCTGGCGATGTACTACCGGCCGCTGCTGATGATCGGCATCGTGGTGATCCTGATGCGCCGCCTGGGCGTGAGCCTGCGCCGGCTGGACGAGGCCAACGCCCACCTGCTGCGGCGCCTGGCCGAACGCGAGGAGGAGCTGGCGCGCCTGCATGCGGAAGAACGCGTCGAGGCGGCGCAGCGCGTGCGGCACGAGGAGCGCCAGCGCCTGACAGCGGACCTGCACGACGGGCTGAGCGGCCACCTCGCCTCCATCGTGGCGCTGGCCGAACGCGAGCGCGTCGCCGCCATCGAGCGCACGGCGCGCGAGGCGCTGGACGACCTGCGCCTCGTGATCCACTCGCTGGACATCGGCGACCGCGAACTGCCCGTGGCGCTGGGCGAATTCCGCGACCGGCTCGCGCGCCAGCTGAAGCGCCTGGGCATCCAGCTCGAGTGGTCGATCGCGCGGCTGCCGGAGATCTCCGGCGTGACGCCCGCGCACGCGCTCAACGTGCTGCGCATCATGCAGGAGGCGGTGACCAACGCGATCCGGCACGGGCGCGCCGGCCGCATCATGATCCACGGCCAGCCGGAAGGAGAGGCCGGCGCGCGCATCCTGGTGGAGAACGACGGCGCGCCCTTCGCTTCGCAGCCGGGCGGCCGCGGCCTGGAGAACATGCGCCGGCGCGCCGCGCAGCTCGGGGGCGCCGTGACAATCGAGGCCTGGGAAGCCGGCGGCGCCCGGCTTGCCCTGAGCCTGCCGCTGGAGCTGCCGCAGGAAGTGCCGCAGGCGTGATGCGGCCGCCCGCGCGGGGCGCTCGCTACCATGGATAGGGTATTGGCGCCCCGGCGGACGGGCCGGAACATGCGCGCCGATGAGAAGAAGAAGCCTCCGCAGCCCGCTCCGGGCCGCCTTCGCCGCGGCGGCGCTGCTGACCCTGGCGTCCTGCGGTGGCGGTTCCGGGGGCGGCGGCTCCGGCGGCAGCGCATCGCAGCCGCCCAACATCCTCTTCATCGTGCTGGACGACCTGGGCGTCGACCAGCTGCCGGTCTTCGGCTACGGCGGGCTCACGCCGGCGGCCACGCCCAACCTCGACGCGATCGCGCACGCCGGCGTGCGCTTCCGCAATGCCTGGTCCATGCCCACGTGCACGCCGACCCGCGCCACCTTCTTCGTGGGGCGCTATCCCTCGCGCACCAAGGTGCTCAATGCCGTCGTGGCGACGGACCTCGCCAACTCGCAGGTCTCGCCCTTCGAGGCCACCACGCCCAAGCTGCTGAAGGACAAGGGCTACGTCAACGCCGTGATCGGCAAGATGCACCTGTCCGGCTCCAACCTGAACCCGGCCAACCATCCGCTGGGGGATGCCGTGATGCGCGAGCTGGGCTGGGACCACTTCGAGGGCTACCTCGATGGCGGGCCCTACCCGATCGACACCACCGCCGGCGGCGTCGGCCCCCAGGGCGCGCACGGCTGCGGCTTCGTGCGCAACACGCGCGACGACCCGGCGCAGGGTGCGGACAGCGGTGCGTGCTACACCGCTGACGGCGGTTGCACCACGCTCTCCACCGCCGCCGCGGCGACGCCGGGACGCGCCTGCATGGAGCGCGGCGGCATCCTCGACCCCGGCCAGGCCTGCCGTTCGCCGCGTCCGTCCTACCTCGACTTCGCCACGCAGAACGCCTACTACACGGGCGAATGGCTGATCAACCGCGCCGACGGCACGACGCGCACCGTGCCCGCCTCCGACGCCACGAGCCGCGGCTACCGCACGGTGCAGGAGACGGACCGCGCGGTGCGCTGGGTGCGCCAGCAGTCGAAGGGCCAGCCCTGGATGCTGAGCGTCGGCTACTCCGCGATCCACACGCCGCTGCAGCCACCGCCGGCGAGCCTGCTGCCGGCCGGCGCGCAGGACACGGATCGCTTCGACTGCGAGAGCGTGCACGAGCAGCGCGTCCTCACCAACCAGATGATCGAGGCCATGGACCGCGAGATCGGCCGCCTGCTGGTGGAGACCGGCATCGCGAAGCGTCGCGACGACGGCACGCTGGACTACCGGCCCCAGGACAGCAACACCGTGGTGGTCGTGATGGGCGACAACGGCAGCTACGCGCCGAGCGTGAAGGCGCCCTTCAACCCGATGCGCGCCAAGGGCTTCCCCTACCAGACGGGCGTGTGGGTGCCGCTGATCGTGGCCGGCCCCATGGTGAAGGAGCCGGACCGCGACGTGCCGCACATGGTGAACTCCGCCGACCTCTACAGTCTGTTCGGCGAACTGGCCGGCATCGACGTGCGCCGTTCCGTGCCCGCCAGTCGCACGCTGGACGCGCAGCCGGTGCTGCCCTACCTGACCGATCCCGCGCACGCCGCGATCCGCACGACCAACTTCAGCGAGGTGGGAACCAACATCACGAACGCGTCCGCCCCGCCGGCGCCGCCCTGCGTGATCCCCGCGCTGAACACCTGCGTGCAGCTGTTCCCGCAGAAGGAAGTGTGCGAGGACCAGGGCGGCACCTGGTACGGCGCGGGCGGGGCCGCGGGCGCCGGCGGCCTGGCCTCGTGCTGCGCCGTCAACGAGTACCTGGAGGCGCAGGGCGAGGAGCCGACGGACATCCTGCCGCGTTCGCAGCGCACCGTGCGCAACGCGAACTACAAGCTGGTGCGCGTGGAGCGCATGAACTGCTCCACCCACCAGTATTCGTCGGTCGACGAGTTCTTCCGCGTGGACGAGGCCGTGCCGCTGCCCAGGCTGGACAACGCGCGCCGCAACCTCCTGCCCGGCCTGACGCGCAACGAGCAGGAGAACTACGTTGCCTTGCAGGAGGCGCTGCGCCGGATTGACGAGGCCAACGTCGACTGCCCCGGCGACGGCAACCTCGATGGCGTGGTGGACGCGCAGGACCTCGCGGACTGGGAGCTGTACAGCCAGCGCAACGGCGGCCGTTCCAGCTGGTTCGACTTCAACCACGACGGGCTCACCGACGCCGCCGACCGCGCGGTGATCGAAAGCCGTCTCGGCAAGCGCTGCGGCGCCACCGGATCGTGAGGCCGCGCCCCATGCGACTCCTTCGCACCTTCCTCGCGGCGGCCTGCGCCGTCGTGGCCCTGTCTTCCTGCGGCGGCGGTGGCGGCGGCGGAGGCGAGGCCTCGCGCCCCAACATCCTGTTCGTGATCCTCGACGATGTCGGCATCGACCAGATGGCGGCCTTCGGCTACGGCGGGGCGAACCCGCCGCCCATGCCCAACATCGACGCCGTCGCGGCGGCCGGCGTGCGCTTCCGCAATACCTGGTCCATGCCCGAGTGCACGCCGGGCCGCGCCGCCTTCTTCGTGGGCCGCTATCCCTTCCGCACGGGCATCCGGCAGGCGACGGGGCCCAACGACCTCGCCAACTCGCAGCTCTCGCCCTACGACGTGACGGTGCCCAAGCTGCTGAAGCAGGCCGGCTACCAGAGCGCGATGTTCGGCAAGTTCCACCTCGCGGGCCCCGAGCACAACGCGGCGGAGCACGCCACGCCGGCGGTGCTGGGCTGGGACTACTTCGAGGGCTGGATCGGCGGCCTGCCGGCCTCGGTGGACCGCACGGCCGGCGGCCTGGACCTCAAGAAGGCGCGCAACTTCAGCTGCGGCTTCTACCCGCACCACATCGGCGGCTCCTGCCACTACGCGGACCAGCGCTGCGAGGACATGCCGGCGGCCTCGCCGCTGAAGGACAGCAACGGCCTGCAGTGCCTTGCGAAAGGCGGCATCTTCGTGGACCAGCATGCCTGCGGCACGCCGCTGCCGGCCGGCGTGAAGCTGGACTTCCAGACGGAGAACGCGTACTACGTCTCCCCGCTCGTGATCGTGAAGGACGGCGAAGTCGAACAGGTGCCGCTGACCGACCCGCGCGCCCGCGGCTACCGCACCACCATCGAGGCGAATGCCGCCATCCGGTGGATCAAGTCGCGTCCGCGCGGCAAGCCGTGGATGGCGACCGTCAGCTTCTCGGCGGCGCACACGCCCTGGCAGCACGCACCCAAGGAGCTGACGCCGCGCACGAGTCCGCGCCTCTCCGGCAACATCCTCGACTGCTCGGACCCGCTGCACGGACGCCTGATCCAGAACCAGATGACCGAGGCGCTGGACACCGAGTTCGGCCGCATCCTGGTGGAGACGGGCCTGGCCACGCGCGGCAGCGACGGGCGCCTGCGCTACGACCCGCGCGCGAGCAACACGGTCGTCGTGATCGCCGCGGACAACGGCAGCCTGGGCTTTGCGGTCAAGGCGCCCTTCGACACGCAGCTCGCCAAGGGCACCGCCTACCAGACGGGCGCCTGGGTGCCGCTGATCGTGGCCGGCCCGCAGGTCGCCGAGCCGGACCGCGAGGTGGACCACATGGTCAACGCGGTGGACCTGTTCCAGTTCTTCGGCGAGCTGGCGGGCCTGGACGTCCACCGCGAGGTGCCGCGCACGGTGGATTCCGTGGCGCTGCTGCCCTACCTGACGCAGCCGGGACAGGGCAGCCTGCGCAGCATCAACTTCACCATGACCGGCACCAACATCCAGGCCGACGGCGGCCGCAACGGCCCCTGCGTGGTGAACGCATCGGCCTGCACGCAGATCCCGGTGTCCAAGAGCGTGTGCGAGGACAACGCCGGCGTGTGGTGGGGTTCCGGCTACACCGACGCGTCCGTCGTTCCCAACGGCGGCAAGGGCTACCAGAGCTGCTGCCAGGTGAACCAGGCGCGCTTCAAGCAGGGGCAGGGCCTCTTCACCATCCTGCCCGAGTCATCGGCGGCGCTGCGCGACGACCGCTTCAAGATCGTGCGCAACACGACGCTCGACTACGACAGCGCGAGCGACAGCTGCGGCGAGGTCGTCACGAACGAGTTCTACGAGATCGACCAGGCCGCGCCCCGGCCGCTGCTGGACGAGCCCGCGCGCGACCTGCTGCGGCGTCCGCTCACGCGCGAGGCGCGCACGGCTTACGAGCAGCTCTCGGCGACGCTCGACGAGATGCTCGCCTCCGAGCCGGACTGCCCCGGCGACGGCAACAGGGACGGCGTGGTCGACGCGCAGGACCTCTCCAACTGGCGCGCCATCGTCGCCGACTGGGGCCTGTCCAGCGTGTACGACTTCCTCTTCGACGGGCGCACCGACGCGTCGGACGGCGAAATCATCGCCCGCAACATGAACACCACCTGCGCGAGGAGCCGTGGCATCTACTGATACGCGCCGCCGCCGCTGGCTGCTCGGCGGCCTGGCGCTCGGCGGCATGGCCGCGGGCGGCGCGGCGGCATGGAAGTTCCTGCCGCGCGCGCCGGAGCCCCGGCCGCGGCCCGTCGTCGTCCTCGGCGACGGCGTGCGCGCGCCGAAGGACATGGCCTGGGTTCCCGGCGGCACCTTCCTCATGGGCAGCGAGTCCAGGTTCGCCCGCTTCGACGAGAAGCCGGCGCACCCGGTGCGCGTGAAGGCCTTCTGGATGGACGTCACGCACGTCACCAACGACCAGTTCGCCGCCTTCGTGCGCAAGACGGGCTACATCACCACCGCGGAGCGCAAGCCCGAATGGGAAACCATCCGCGTGCAGCTGCCGCCCGGCACGCCGCGTCCGCCCGACGACGTGCTGGTGCCCGGCGCGATGGTGTTCGTGGGCACCGAGGGCCCCGTGCGCCTGGACGACTATTCGCGCTGGTGGCGCTACGTGCCCGGGGCGAACTGGCGCCGGCCGCAGGGGCCGGGCAGTTCGATCGCAGGCAAGGGCGACCATCCCGTGGTGCAGGTCAGCTACGTCGATGCGCTGGCCTACGCGCGCTGGGCCGGCAAGCGCCTGCCCACCGAGGCGGAGTGGGAGTTCGCCGCGCGCGGCGGGCTCGAGCAGGCCACCTATGCGTGGGGCGACGACCTCGCGCCCGGCGGCCAGCCGCAGGCCAACGTGTGGGACAGCCGCGCGCGCCCCTTCCCCGTCGTGAGCCCGCAGGCGGGCGGCGCCGCGGGCACGACGCCGGCGAAGAGCTTTCCGGCCAACGGCTACGGCCTCTACGACATGACGGGCAACGCGTGGCAGTGGGTCGCCGACTGGTATCGCGCCGACGCGTTCGCGTTGCAGGCGAAGCTCGGGCCCGAGGCCGTGGTGGATCCGCAAGGGCCCGCCGAGCCCTTCGATCCCGGCGAGCCGGGCGTGCCGCCGGACGCGCCCAAGCGCGTGATCCGCGGCGGCTCGTTCCTGTGCAACGAGGACTACTGCCTCTCGTATCGCCCGAGCGCGCGGCGCGGCTCCGATCCGCACAGCCCGATGTCGCACCTGGGATTCCGGCTCGTGCGCGACGCGTGACGCGCACCGCGCCGCGCATGCCGCGGCGCATCTACCATGAATGAGGTATTGGCCGCTCCCATGGCAGAGGCAGAAGATCGCGCCCGTCCTGCACGGCGGTGCGAAGCCTGCATGTCTTCAAAACAAGGAGTGGAGAATGTCCCGGAAGAAACTTGACCGCATCGGCCGCGTGCTGGTGCTTCCCGTCCTGTCCCTGGCGCTGGTGCCCGCCGCGAGCGCGGCCGACGAGACCTGCAACTCCCGGCTCGACGACATCAAGGCGCGCATCGAGAGCCTGTCCAGCCAGATCGACAGCGCCGGCAAGGCGCTGCAGGGCGACTTCGAGTCCAGCACCTCGAAGGACTACACCAAGAAGTACTTCGACGCCTTCGAGACGCTGAACAAGTCGGCCTCGGACGCCACCAAGCTCGTGAACACCGGCTACAAGCTGGCGGGCTACAACAAGCCGCTGCCCGAAGGCGGCATCCAGAAGGCGCTGCCGCCCAAGGTGACCACCACCATGGCCAACGCGGAGGAACTGGCGCAGGCGGCGCTGGACGAGGACAACACCAAGCTGGACGTGGCGGAGATCCGCTGCTCGCAGAACACGGAGGACGCCGCCCTCGGCGCCGCGCTCGAGAAGCTCGACTCCAAGACGGTCGACAAGTTCAAGGCCGGCAAGAAGAAGGCCTGCAAGGTGGTGCACGTGCTGGCCGACCTGCAGGACAAGCGCCAGAAGCTCAACGACATCCGGGAGAACGGCTATCCGCTGTTCTTCCTGAAGGCCAAGGACAAGAAGAACTTCGGCGGCAAGGAGCGGACCATCCAGATCAAGGCGGACCTGCGCATGTTCCCGATCTACCCGGACAGCGCCATGAAGGCCGACGGCAAGGACCAGCCGATCCTGCTCGGGAAGATCGAGGGCATCGACCTCTCCTACAACTCCTACTTCAAGTGGAGCGACAACAACTGGACGACACTGAACCTGTACCAGTACTTCATCAGCGACACGCAGAAGGACGAGATCTGCTACCCCCAGCTGAAGCTCTCCAGCAGCGTGAAGGTGGCCACCTGCGTGCACGTGGAGGAGATCAAGACCGACTACATCAAGGTCAAGGTGCGCGCCAAGTACTGGTACAACGGCGACTCCAGCGCCGTGAGCCTGGGCACGCAGAAGATCCCCGCGCCCTTCGGGTACCTGGCCGACGTGTCGGACATGAAGGAAGAGAAGATGCAGAAGCTGAAGTCCAAGGCGGTGGACCGCCTGGCTTCGGTCCTCGGCCCCTACGGTGACGCGATCAAGAAGGCGCAGGAATGGAAGTCGGCTTGCGGCGCCTGATGCGTTGGACGCCGCTGCCGCTGGCGCTGTGCCTCGCGCTGGCCGGCTGCGGCGGCATCCCCCGGTTCGAGGCGCCCACCGAACCGGCGCAGAACCTGGGGCCGCAATGGCAGCGGCACTACAGCCACGCGGTCGACCTCCTCGCGAGCGATCGCCTGCCGCAGCACAAGGGCGTCTTCGCCCGGGCCGCGTTCGCGAGCGCGGCCCGCTTCGCGAAGGACCACGCGCCTTCGTACGCGGGGCTGGGCCTGACCGAGCTGAACCTGGGCAACCTCTCGGAAGCCCAGGTCGCCTTCCTCAACGCGGCGCTGATCGACGACCGCAGCATGTACTGGGCGCTGTCCGCCATCGCGGCCCTGCGGGGCGGCAACGAACAGGTGGCGCGCACGCTGTTCGACGCCATGCAGGCGGCGAAGCAGCAGGACGACGACCCCGCCACGCGCTTCGTGCGGGCCGTCTACCTGGCGGACGACAAGACCTTTCCGGGCCCGCTGGTGACGATCCCGCATGCCGACGCCGGCAAGCCGGTGAAGGCAGACCTGGTCTGCGGCAGCGAGAGCGAGGAGGCGGCCTGCCGCGACCTCAACGTCGTCGCGAGCGTCTACTTCGTGCGCCGCTACGCGTCGGACGCGACGACGCGCGGCTCGGGCTTCTTCAACGACCTCGTGCTGCAGCTGGGCGCCTCGCCGGAGGAGAACTACTACCAGTACGACCGCACGCGCACGGACGACACGCTGACGCGGACCAAGCGGCTGCTGATGACGCCGCACCTCTCGATCCCGGACATCCAGTACGCCGTGCGCCTGATGCCCGTGAACGTGGGCAGCAGCGTCTACCTGAACGCCGCGCCCTCTGTCGTGACGACGATCGGCGCCGAATCGGAGGTGCGCGAAGGCGCGGACGTGACCATCCTGTACGCGGGCACGCAGGGCGGCGATGCCACCGAATACACCGCGAAGACCGGCACGGTGCTGCACATCCAGCCCGAGATGGCGACGCCCGACCAGGTCAAGTTGAAGCTGAACTTCGAGTTCAGCTCGCTCGCGGCGCTGGAACCCGGCCTGAACGCGCAGGTGCTGAACGTCTCGACCAACAAGTACTCCGTCACGGGCAACTTCCCGTACGGAAAACCGGTGGTGCTGGGGACGCTCTCGAACGGCAGCCAGAAATACGACTCCTCGGGCCAGATCGGCCTGCGACGCATCCCGCCCCTCGCCGGCGCCTTCGGCGAATCGCGCGACGAGGTCACGACCTCCGAAACGCTGGTGCTCGGCGTGCTGGCGGAGCCCGCGGTGTTCCGCGGCTCGCACGAGGCGCGGGTGCTGGAGGCGATGCGCAGCATGGGGGTGAAGACGCCGGAGTACGGGAAGATCGAGCGGCGGCGGGTCGTGCACCTGGCGCCGGATGTGGCGGGGTTTCTGGGGGAGTTCCTGAAGAAGGAAGGGGAGAGGCTGGCGCCGCGGTAGAGGGTGGCGGTCACCTGCCCGGTCGCGCCAGCTGCCCGAGGGCTGCTTTGGGTCGAAAGCGGACATGGCCTATGCTGCCAATGTGCACGAAAGCCGCCCACCCGATCTCCAGCGCTTCCTCGCTGACATCCGGGCCAACCGGTACAACCGCGCGATCCTGGATGCCTGGGATGCCCTGGAACTCCCCGACGGCTGGCTGGTCGCGGGTTGCCTGTTCCAGTCGGTGTGGAATCTGGAGTCGCGCCGTGCGCCCGAGGAAGGCATCAAGGACTACGACATCTTCTACTTCGATGCCGACGATCTCTCGGCGGAAGCCGAGGCGAGGATGCAGGCCCGGGTAGAAAGGGTGCTTGGCGCGCTGGGCGTCCCGATCGAGGTGAAGAACCAGGCGCGAGTGCACCTCTGGTACGAGGAGCACTTCGGCTTTCCCTATCAGAGGCTGGCCTGCGCGAAGGATGGAATCGACCGCTTCCTGGTGCCCTCGACCTGCGTCGGCGTACGGCCGCTGGGCGGGGAGTACGAGGTCTACGCGCCGAACGGTCTTCCGATCCTCTACGCCGGCGTGCTCGCGCCGAATCCCCTCGTTCCTCACATGAAGCTGTTCCGGGAGAAGGCCGCGTCGTACCGTAGCCGATGGGCGTGGCTGCAGACCTCGGCCTTTGACGGTGGGTAGCATCACGCTATCCCCAACTGACGAATGCTTATGTCCGTCCGACACGAAACCCGCTCCCGACCCAACCGTTCCCGCCCGCGCACGCGAACGCGCGCCGTTGCCGTGGCCGCCGCGGGACTCTCGATCCTCTTCGCCGCCGCCCACGCCGAACAGATCGGCTCCGTCGACACCGTCTTCAAGTTCATCGGCCCCAACCACAAGATCGTGGTGGAGGCGTACGACGACCCGGCCGTGAGCGGCGTGGCCTGCCACGTCTCGCGCGCCAAGACCGGCGGCATCAGCGGTGCCGTCGGGATCGCCGAGGACCCGAGCGACGCGTCCATCGCCTGCCGCCAGGTGGGGCCGATCTCCTTCCGGCAGCCGCTGCCGCAGCAGGAGGAGGTCTTCAACGAGCGCACCTCCATCCTGTTCAAGCACCTGCGCATCGTGCGGATGGTGGACACCCGGCGCAACACGCTCGTCTATCTCACCTATTCCGACAAGCTGATCGAGGGCAGCCCCAAGAACAGCATCGCGGCCGTGCCGGTGGATCGCGCGACGCCGATTCCGGTGAAGCGATGAAGCCGGCCGCCACGCAGCGCCACGTCGCCTTCCTGCGCGGCGTGTCGCCGATGAACCTGCGCATGCCGGACCTGAAGGCGTGCGTCGAAGCCGCGGGCTTCACCGACGTGCGCACGGTGCTGTCGAGCGGCAACGTCGCTTTCGACAGCGACGGGCGGTCGGCGCACGAGCTGGAGAAGGCGCTGGAGGACGCGATGACGCAAAGCCTCGGCCGCTCCTTCTTCACCATCGTCCGGCCGGCGAAGGCGCTCGCTGCCCTCGTGGCGACCGATCCCTTCGCGGGCTACGGCTTGCCGCCCTCGGCCAAGCTGGTGGTCAGCTTCCTGCGTGCGCCGCGCCCCTCGCGTGTCCCCTTGCCCCTGACCGAAGGAACGGCCACCGTGATCCACCAGCAGGGCGCGGACGTGTTCACCGCCTACCTGCCGGCGGGCGACGGACCCGTGTTCATGAAACTGATCGCGCGGGCCTACGGCGACGAGGTCACCACCCGCACCTGGGACACGCTGCGCAAATGCGCCGTCGCATGACTCCCGTCCCCGAGGGTCAATGCATACGCCGGCCGAGCCGGCGGCTGGCCCTGGAAATGGCGTAGTTCACCGCGCAATACAGCACCGCCACCGCAAGGTACACGGGCACGAGCGAACGGTAGTTGGCGATGAGCACCTTGGCGTTCTGCATCAGTTCGCCGTAGGTGACGACGTAGCCGAAGGTCGTGTCCTTCACCACGATGACCAGTTGCGCGACGAGTGCCGGGACGATGTAGCGCACCGCCTGGGGAAAGACGACCAGCGCGAAGACCTGGGCTTCCCTGAAACCCAGGGCCCGGGCCGCATTCGTCTGGCCGCGGGGAACCGCGAGCACGCCCGCGCGGTACACCTCGGCCACCACGGCGGCGGTGCTGAGTCCCACCGGCAGCGTCAGCATCCAGTACGCGCTCAGCTTGATCCCCACAGACGGCAGGACCAGGAAGCACACGTAGATCAGCAGCAGGGTGGGCACGCCGCGCAGGAACTCGATGGCCGCGACGGCCGGCCAGCGCAGGACGCGCAGCCGCGACAGGCGCCCCACCAGGAGCACCAGGCCGAGGGTCAGTGCGATGACGGCTGCTGCCGCCGCCGATGCGAGCGTGCCGAGCAGCCCCTTCGCGAGGAAGGCCCAGGTCGTCTTCCACGTGAAGAATTCCCAGAGCCGCCCCGCGAACTGGCCCGCGTCATGGAACCGGTACACGATCCCGACGGCCAGCAGGAGCAGCGACGCCGCGACGATCCAGCTCGCCGCGCGCGTGATGGCCTGTGCCTTGACGCCCAGGTCGCCGAAGAGGATGTCTTCCAGGGCGCGGCTCATCGCAGGATCCGCAGCTTCCTGTCCAGGGTGGCGCCCGCCCATGCGATGAGCAGGCCCGACGCCAGGTACATCGCGGCGGCCAGCGTGAACGCGGGGATCCCGGCGGCGGAATCATTGGCGATCTTGGCCACCAGCGCCGTGAGTTCGCGGCCCGGAACGGGCACCTGGGACGCCAGCGAAGTGGACAGCATCACCGCGATGAGCAGCGAGGTCATGGGCTGGACCACCGAGCGCAGCGCCTGCGGCAGCACGATCGCCGAGATGATGACCAGCGGCCGCATGCCCAGGCTGCGTGCGGCCTGGACCTGGCCCTCGGCGATGGTGTTGATGCCCGTGCGCAGGTAGTCCGCCGTGAACGCGGAGCACACCAGGGCCAGCGTGAGGATCACGCTCGGCTCGTAGTCGATCACGACCTCAAGATCGGGCAGGGCGAACACGATGAAGATCAGCAGGGCGACGGCCGGGATGTTGCGGAAGATCTCGACGTAGGCGGTCAGCACGAAACGAAGCGGCCGCAGCGGCAGCAGGCGGGCCACCGTCACGACGATCCCCAGCGCGAAGCCGGCCACGAACGACAGGGCCGTGAGCTTCCACGTGAGAAAAAGGGCCTGTCCGAAGGCAGGCCCGTAGTCGGCCAGGAGCCGGGTGACACCGCCCATGGGTCAGGGAAGCGCGGGCGGCTTCGGGACGTCCTTGCTGCCGGTGCGCTGGCCGATGGACACCGTCCACAGCTTGGCCCAGGTGCCGTCGGCCTCGATCTTCTTCAGGAAGGCGTTGACGAAGGCCACGCCGTCCGAGCCCTTGGGCAGCCCGATGCCGTACGGGTCTTCCGGACCGAAGGGCGCGCCGGCCAGCTTCGCCTCGCCGGTGGCCTGGCTCAGGACGTTGAGCAGCAGCGTGTAGTCGGTCACGTAGGCGTCCACGCGGCCCTGGCGCAGGGCGTCGAGGGCTTCCTGGTGCGTCTGGAATTCCTGCACGACGGCCTTGGGCGCGAATTGCGCCAGGATCGCGGGCCCCGTCGATCCCGCCTGCGTGGCGACCTTCTTGCCGGCGAGATCCTGGTAGGACCGGATCGTCTTGTTGTTCGCCTTGACGAGCACACCCGCCTGCGAGGTGTAGTAGGGCCCGGCGAAGGAGATCTTCTCCGCCCGGGCCGGGGTGATGGAGTAGGTCGCGAGGACCATGTCCACCTGGTCGTTGATGAGCACCTGCTCGCGCGTGGACGACGTGACCTGCGTGAACTTGAACTTCGACCCGTCGCCCAGGATGTAGCGCGTGAGCAGCTGGGCCAGGCCCGCATCGAAGCCACGCATCTTGCCGTCCTTCTCGTTGAGCATCGAGAAGAGATTCGAGGTCTGCGTGGCGCCCAGGCGCAGCGTGCCGGCCTGCTTGATCTTGCTGGCCCACTTGCTCGAGGCGATGGTCGCGGCGTCGGCCACCGGGCCTTGCGCGACCAGCGCGTCGAATGCCGCGGCATTGATGGGGGTGCCTTGCGCGAAGAGCGGCCCGCCGGTTGCGACTGCGAGTGCAACCGTGGCGGCTTTCAGGGCGGTTCGGATGGACATGGCTTTTTGTCTCGGTTGGGTGTGACGCCGACGAATGTAGCGCAGCGGCATCCTGCCGGGCGGAGGAAGCGCGCTCAGTCGACCGGCAGCCCCCGTCCGCGACGGTTCGAGAGCACGGGGTTGTCGCGCCGCAGGGGCTGCTGCGCCTTCACGGCTTGGATCCAGTCCGCAGTGGAGGTCACGGCGGCGAAGTTGCTGTGGAAGACGACGCTGAACACGCGGTGGATTTCCTCGGCGGAAGCGCGACCCGCCGCGTTCGCATACGGCAGCGCGCCGCTGGCGTCGTGCAGGTACTCCATCGCCAGGCCGCGGTGCATTCCCTCGAAGATCGTGGCCGCGACGCAGTTGTGCGTCATGTAGCCGGCCACGGACAGCGTGTCGATCCGGCGCTCTTCCAGCCACCCGGCGAAACCCGTCCGGGTGAACGCGCTCGGGAATGCCTTCGTGACCAGGTGGTCCCGCGGCCGGCTCGTCACCGCGTCGTGCAGTTCGCCCGCGTGCGTACCGGCCTGGAACAGCGGCAGGCCCGCCGGCGCATGGTGCCGCACCACCACCACGGGCACGCCAGCCTGCGACGCGGCGTCCATCGCGCTTGCGATGTTGGGCAGCGTCTTCGCAATGGGCGGATGTTCGATCGGCAGGCCGCCGCCGTCGAAGTACTCGTTCTGAACGTCGATGACGACGAGTGCGCGCCGGGGGGATGGGGAAGGCATGGCAGGGATCCTTTCGATGAGGTGGCAAGGCCCGGATTCTTGGCCCGCGTGGACGACTCCGAAAGTGGCCTGGATGCCATCCATCGATAGAATCAGGCCATGCCAGAGCTTTCGTCCGAGGACGTCGCCGTCGTCGCGTTCGACGGCATCAGTCCCTTCCACCTGTCCGTGCCCTGCCTCGTCTTCGGCGAGGACCGGCGGCCGGACGGCAGTCCGCGCTTCCGGCTGAAGGTGTGCGCCGCCGAGCCCGGTCCGCTGCGCACCAATGCCGGGTTCGACCTGGTGGCCCGCCGCGGTCTCGGTGCGCTGCGCAGCGCCGGCATCGTGGTGATCCCCTCGTGGCGGGACGATGGACGACCGGCGCCGCCCTCGCTGTTGCGCGAGCTGCGCGCGGCGCACAGGCGCGGGGCGCTGATCGTCGGGCTGTGCCTGGGCGCCTTCGTGCTGGCCGAGGCCGGGCTGCTCGATGGCCGGCCCGCCACCACGCACTGGCACCTGGTTCCGCTGTTCCGCGAGCTGTATCCCTCGGTGCAACTGCAGCCCGAGGTGCTGTACGTCGACGACGGCGACGTCATCACTTCGGCCGGCACGGCCGCCGGGCTGGACTGCTGCCTGCACGTGCTGCGCAAGCGCTGCGGCGCGCAGGCCGCCAACCGCGCCGCGCGCCGCATGGTCGTGGCGCCCCACCGCCAGGGTGGCCAGGCGCAGTACATCGCACAGCCGGTGCCGGCGCGGGCGGAACGCGACCGGCTCGGGCCGGTGCTGGAATGGATGTCGCGGCACGTGGCGCAGCCGCTCGCGCTGGACGACCTGGCGCGCCGCGCCCTCATGAGCCGGCGCACCTTCACCCGCCGGTTCCGGGATGCCACCGGCACCACGACGGTGGGCTGGTTGAAGGCGCAGCGGCTCGCCCTGGCGCAGCGTTTGCTGGAAGAGACCGACCTGCCGATCGAGCAGGTGGCCGCCCAGGCGGGTTTCGGTTCCACCGCCTCCCTGCGCCAGCATTTCGCGCAGGCGCTCAGGACGTCGCCGCTGGCCTATCGCCGCCAGTTCTCGCACGCGCAGCGCTCGGGGGCATTCCCATGATGCGCTTGTAGGCGCGGCTGAACGAGGCCTCGGATTCGTAGCCCAGGCGGTCGGCCGCCACGCTCACGCGCATGCCCCTGGCGGCGATCCATTCGCTGGCCTGGAACATCTGCAGCCGCGCGATGTACCGGGCAGGTGTCTCGCCCACGGCGTTCCTGAAGGCCGCGGCGAAAGCCGACCGCGACGTCCCGGCCAGGCTTGCAAGCGCCGGGATGGTCCATGCGCGCGCCGGATCGGCGTGGATCGCCGCGAGCGCCTTGCCCACCACCGGGGAGCGAAGCGCCGCGATCCAGCCGGTGGTCTGGCCGCACACGCATTCCACCCAGGCGCGGATGGTCGTGGCCGCCACGACATCCGCCATCCGCGCGAGGATCCCGCAGGCGCCGACCCGCTGGAGGGCCACTTCGCGCTCCATGGCTTCGAGCAGCGCCGGCACGGTGGCGTCGCGCCTGGCCAGCTCACCTGCGCGGATGACGCTCGGCATCATGGCCAGCAGCGGATGCCGCGCGTCCAGGTTGAAGCGCAGTCTCGCGCAGAACAGCGTGTGGGTGGTCTCGCTGGTGTCCTTTTCCGCGCCGCCCACGAGATAGACGGCGTCCGACAGCGGGACGCGCGGAAGCGTCGCGATGTCCACGGCGGGGAGGTCCCGGGAGCTCGCCAGGATGTGCGGTGCGCCTCGAGGCAGCAGGACGGCGTCGCCCTGGCGCAGTTGCACCCAGTCGGCATCGCCCGCGCGCAACCAGCAGTCGCCGTGCGCGACGAAGTGGAAGCGGGCCACGGGCCGCGCGGGGAACGCCACCGCCCACGGCGCACGCAGCTCGCATCGGCCGTACTCCAGCCCGTCCAGCCTGAGGTTCAGCAGGATCTCGGTGAGCGGGTCGGGGCCGCGGCCGGAAGTGTCAAGCAATTTGGCTTCCCTGTCATTCATCGCGGCGGATGCTATTCGTAAGCTGGCCGACCTCGCTCACCACAAGGGAACTTCCATGACCGACCTCGTCAATCGCCGCATCCTGCTGGCCGCGCGGCCTCGCGGCTTGCCCGTCGCCGACGATTTCCGCCTTGCCACCGAACCCGTGAAGCCGCCGGCCGAGGGCGAAGTCCTGTTGCGGACGCTGTACCTCTCCCTTGACCCCTACATGCGCAACCTCATGGACGAGGTCGGCCCGGGCTATGCCCCGCGGGTGGAACTCGGTGCGCCGATGGTGGGCGGTACGATCAGCCGCGTCGTGGCCTCGCGCCACCGCGATTTCAGGGAGGGTGATCTCGTGCTGGCCGGCGCCGGCTGGCAGGAGTACGCGATCTCCGACGGCAGCGGGCTGGCCGTGCTGGGCGAGATGGAGCATCCGTCCCACGCGCTCTCGGGCCTGGGCATGCCGGGCTTCACCGCCCACGTGGGCCTGCTGGACATCGGGCGACCGCGCGAGGGCGAGACGGTGGTGGTGGCAGCCGCCACGGGCGCCGTCGGTTCGATCGTCGGCCAGCTCGCCCGGCGTGCGGGAGCACGCGTGGTGGGCATCGCCGGAGGTGCGCGGAAATGCGCGCACGCGGTCGATGTCCTCGGATTCGATGCGTGCATCGACCGCCACGACCCGCAGATGGCGGCCAGGCTGGCGGCCGCTTGCCCGCGCGGCATCGATGTGTACTTCGAGAACGTGGGCGGTGTGGTCCTCAGGGCCGTGCTGCCGCTGCTGAACATCGGCGCCCGGGTGCCGGTGTGCGGCTTTGTCGCGCACTACAACGAAGCCGGCTCCGCGGCCGGCGATCACCTGCCGGCCCTGCTGGCCGCCGTGCTCCAGAAAAGGGTGCGCATGCAGGGCTTCATCATCCTGGACCACTACGGCGAGCGGTTCGATGCCTTCCAGGCGGAGATGCGCAGGCTGGTGGCGGATGGCGCGATTCGCATCGACGAGGAGAGGGTGGCGGGCCTCGAGAACGCGCCACGCGCGTTCATCGACATGCTCGAAGGAAGACACCTGGGGAAGGTGGTGGTGGCCTTCCCGGAGTGAGTGAGCTACCCGTGCTCCCCCGGAAACCGCGCGCCGATGCTTTCCAGGGGCAAGCGCAGTCCATTGGTCAGATAGCTCACGGTTCGATAGAAGCCGGCCAGCATCAGCAACTCGAGGATCGCGTTCTCGGTGAACGCTCCGCGCAAGGCGAGCCAAAGCGCGTCGTCGATGTCGCAATGCCGATGCAGCGCGTCGCACAGGCGGATCAACAGCCGGTCCTCCGTGCTCCAGCACGGATCGTCGGCGGATCCGCGCGCTGTCGAATGAACCTGTTCTTCGGTCAGGCCCGCCTTCGCCGCGTACACGGCGACGTGCACGCCCCATTCGTACTCGGACCGGCAGAGCGCGGTCGTCCGGTCGATGACGATCTCGCGCTGCCGGAGCGTCAGGTTGCCCTTGTCCAGCAAGCCCGCCGCGAAGAATTTCCTGGCCAGCCGAGGGTCGCGCGCCACCGTCGCGAACAGGTGCAAGGGCGGCTGGCCCTTCATCACGCCCTCGATGACCCCGGCGATCTCCGGCTCGAAGGGCGGACTGGCTGGCTGGATGCGTGCAGACATGGCTTCTTCCCTGCTACTGGCAAGTTCGCACATGGTATGCCGCCGCGATGCACCAGCGGACGGGTGTCAACGCAGCGGCGACCATGACGTCGGACGCAGGATCGACCCCGTGTGGCTGCGCTCGAAGCGCCGGGATGTGTCGATCCATTCATTCCAACCCGCGATCGACGCAGGCGCTGCCTGGAGCGCAGCGAGCGACCGGAAATCCTCGAACGCCCAGAGCACGATCGCCTCGGTTCCATTGCGGAACGCAGTCTCGTAGGCGCCGAAGAGCCGCGGAGCGCCGGGTCCCGAGATGGCCGCCGCCGCGTCGCCGAGGCGCGCCAGGTAGTCGACGGCTCCGCCAGCTTCCAGCGTGACGACCTGCTGCAACACCGCCGCTGCGCGCATCTTGCCGACGAGCACCTGAGCGCGGTCCAGCGCGTATTCCGCCGCTACCAGCACGCGATCGAAGCCACCCGACCGTTCGCCGTAGAAGCGCTCCAGCGGCTCGTGAAAGAGCTCCGGGTGCTCGTCGAAATGCCGCCCGAATCCCTCCCAGCCCTGCTGCATTTCCCAGAAGGTAACGAGTTCCGGCCATCGTCCCGTGAGGAACACCGGCGCCCACGCGGCGACGCAGCCGTTGCTGACGGATCCCTTGGCGTTCCCGCCCTCGGTCCGGATGGCCTCGCCCAGCTTCTCGAGATACCGGGTGTGGGTGCCGGGCTGCCGGACCAGGTCCAGCGTTTCATGGAAATAGACGCGTCTCATCCTTGTCGCTCCGCAAGTCATGTGGTTCGAACTCACTCCAGCCTGATCCCGCCCTTGCGGATCACGCCGCCCCAGAGCTCGTAGTCGTCCTGGATCATCTTCTCGAAGACGGCGGGCGAGCCGCCGATCTTCTCGGCGCCCAGAACGGCGAGGCGCTGCTTGAACCCTGGCGTCTCCATCGCTTCGTTGAGTGCGCCATTGAGCTTCGCCACGATCGCATCCGGCGTGCCGCTGCGCACGACGATCCCGAACCATGAGTAGAGTTCGAAACCCTTGACGCCCTGCTCGTCGAGCGTGGGCACATCGGGAAACTGCGGCGAACGCTTCAGCGCGGTGACGCCCAGGGAACGCAGCTTGCCGGCCTTCAGCAGGGCCTGTGCCGAGAACTCGATGTCGAAGTGGGCCGCGACGTCCCCGGCGAGCACCGCGACGTTGGCGGGCGCCGAGCCGCGGTACGGGATGTGGTTCATCCGGATGCCGGCGACCTGCATGAATCGTTCCGCTCCCAGGTGCGTCGTCGTTCCGGTGCCGCCCGAGCCGTAATTCATCCTGCCGCCGGCCTCCCGGGCCATTCCGACCAGGTCCTGGATGTTCCTGGCGGGAGAATCGGGGCGCACCACGACCTGGTGCGGGCTGCGGAAGACACCGGCGACCGAACGGAATTCGCGCATCGGCTCGTACTTCATCGACGGGTAGAGCCACTTGCCGGTGGAGATCACGTTGCTGGCCATCAGCAGCGTGTAGCCGTCGGCAGGCTGCGTCAGCACGTATTCGCTGCCCACGATCGCGCCGGCGCCCGGCTTGTTCTCCACCACCACGGACTGGCCGAGCACTTTCGCCAGTCCATCCGCGATGGCGCGGCCGGTCGTGTCGGAGGGACCTCCCGCCGGATAGGGAACGATCAGGCGGATGGGCCTGCCGGGGTCGCCGGCGGCAGACGCCGCAGGCGCTGCGAACGCACCCGCGAGCGAGCACAGGGAAGCCGCGATCGCGGCGCGTCTTGAGATCGGGTTCATGGCGGGCAGTGTGGGCGGCTGCCACGCACCCGCCCAGCCGGTGTTCTCATACGTGAACACTTTCGCCCCGGCGATGGATGTGTCGACGATGCTTCTTGCTGGAGCCTGCCTTACCCTGCGAAAGCACATTCCGCCCCGGCCGCCATCCCATGAAGACCTTCGACCTCACCCGTTTCGACCTGAACCTGCTTGTCGTCATGCGTGCGCTGCTCGACGAACGCCACGTCGGCCGGGCCGCCGAGAAACTGCATCTGTCGCAATCGGCCACCAGCCATGCACTGAACCGGCTGCGCACGGCGCTGGGTGACCCCCTGTTCATCCGCAACCCGAAGGGCATCCAGCCCACCCCCGTCGCCGTCGAGCTTGCGCCGCGAATCGACGCGGTCTTGCGGGAAATCGAAGGGATCACCTCGCCGCGCGGCGCATTCGATCCAGCCCGGCTCGAATGCGCCTTCAGGATCGGGGCCACGGAGCACGCCATCCTCGCCGCCCTGGCACCTGCGCTACAGGCGATCGGCACGCTGGCGCCAAGGGCGATGCTTCAACTGCAATCCGTCGACCGAAGCACCGTGGCGGCACTGCTGGACGAGACGTCGCTGGACGTCGCAGTCTGTTCGGCATCGTTCAGTTCCCTGCCGCACCGGATCGAGGCGATTCCGCTGTTCCAGGAGCGCTTCGTGGGCATCGCACGACGGGGCCATCCTGCGCTGAGCCTGCGTGGGAACCGGGCTTTCATGAGCCTGGATGCGTTCGCTCAGGCCCGGCACGTCCTCGTGTCGCCATCGGGGGAAAACGCTGGCGCGGTCGACGAGGCGCTGGCGCGCATCGGCCGGCGGCGCCACGTGGTCGCCACGATTCCCACGTTCATGCCGGCGCCATTCTTCGTCGGCGCGGCGGACCTCGTGGCCGTGGTTCCCGAACGCCTGGCCCATGCGCTGGCGGCTTCCACGAGCACGGTGACATTCGAGCTGCCTTTCGACATGGATGCGTGGACCGTCAGCATCCTGCGCCCGGTCGGACGCGCACAGGAGCCGGAGATCGCATGGCTGGTGGACCGGCTCGTCGACGCCACGCAGGACTAGGGCGATGCAGCGGGCGCCTCCATCCCGCCCCATCTGGTGCATGGACTGACTGCAGGAATGCCATTGGACCGCGAATGCCCCGGGCGGCAACATGCAGTCGAATCCACTCTTGAGGAACTTCAGCAATGAGAGCACCGACCTTGGTCATGATTCCCTGCTTCTCCGGATCGCCCTGGAACCTGGGCCAGCTTGGGCCGCTCCAGCATCTGCCCATGCGGACCATGCGACTGCCGGACGAACTCGATGACATCGAGCGCCTGGCGGACTTCGTCGAGGCGCAGGTCGAGGACCTGGACAGCTACATCCTCGTCGGCGACTCGTTCGGGGCCGTCATCGGCCTCGCAGTGGCGACGCGCCAGCCCGCGCGCATGCGCGGGCTCGTCATGTCGGGCGGCTTCGCCAGGAATCCACTCGATTCCCCGCTCCTGAAGACGCTGTCAGCGCTGGCGCCCTGCTTTCCGGGCCCCTTCTACCGGGCGCTGACGCTGAGGGTCCATGCGGCGCAACTGGCCTCGTCCTTCGACGCCGCCGGCGAGATCCCCTGGTCCACGGGCAAGACCCGCGAGTTCTTCGCCAGGGAGACGCCGCATCGCGCCTACGTGAACAGGATGCGCGCGGTCGCCAAGGCGGATTACGTCGATCGACTGGATCGTGTTGCCGTGCCTGCGCTCATCCTGACCCCGCAGGAGGATCGCATCATCGGCAAGCACGCCGCCGGCGTGATGCTCCAGGGAATCCGCCGTTCGAGGGAAGTCGTGCTGGCGCACACCGGCCACATGTTCCGCTTCTCGCACCCCGCGCTCTACGCGCGCGAGGTGCTGCGCTTCGCGGAAGGCCTGCTGCCAGGTGCCGCCGCCGCCCGGGCGTGAGTGTCCGGGCCGCTACGACACCCCGCGCTCCAGCCGCTGTTCAAGGAAGCGAAGGAACAATCGCAGGCGCGCCGTCATGTGCCGGTTGCTCGGGAGCACGGCCAGGATCGGGATGGGCTCGTCGAGCCGGAACGACTCGAGCAGGGGCAGCAACCGGCCCTCGCGCAGGTCCCGCGCCACATGGAAGTCGGCCAGCCTGGCGATCCCCAGCCCCTGGCAGGCGAGCACGCGCAGGAAGTGGTCCGAGTTCGAGGCGATGCGCCCGCTGACGGCCATCGGCACGGCTGCGTCGCCGTCGCGCACGTGCCAGATGCTGCGCGGGCTCTGGGGCAGGAAGTTCAGGCAGTGGTGCCGCGCCAGGTCGTCCGGATGGACCGGCGTGCCGAACTTCCGGAGGTACCGCGGAGCCGCGCACAGCACGGGGACCGTCGTGCCGATCCGCTTGACCACCCTGGTGTCCTCCATCGCGGCGCCTGCCTGGATGGACACGTCCACGTCTTCCGTCACGAGGCTGACCGGATTGCTGGTCAGCAGGAACTCGATCCGGAGCTCCGGGTGGCGGTCCAGGAATTCCGGCAACAGCGGCGCCAGCTGCTGCTCGGAAAAGGTCAGCGTGGTGTGGACCCGGATCGTGCCGCGCGCGGCGGACGCGTCGCCGGTCGCCGTCTCGCATTCCACCAGCGCGTCCAGGACCTTCCTTGCCGCCAGCGCAAGCGCTTTCCCCTCGTGCGTGAGCGACACGGAGCGGGTCGTCCGCTGCAGGAGCCGGGCACCCGTGCGGGCCTCGAGGCGCTCGATGAGCTTGCTGACGGCCGAGGGCGAGCAGTTCATCCGCCGGGCGGCCGCGGAGAAGTTGCCCGCTTCGACGACGCCCAGGAAAACCTCGAGCTCGCGGAGCCGGTCGGTGGCCATACCTGTTCCTCCCGTTCACAGATCATTTGATTCTAGGAGGCTTCCTCCGCGCGGTTCCGCGCGGCACCATGCGGCGCATCCCAGGAGAACGCATGACGGACCTCGACGCGAACAGACAAGCTTCAACCTTCGACGTGCTGGTGGCCGGTGGAGGCATGGCGGGCGTCTGCGCTGCCCTGGCCGCCGCCCGCGCCGGCGCCCGGACCTTGCTGCTGGAGCGCGGCGCCTGCTTCGGCGGGGTGGCCACCGCCGCGGCTGTCGTGCAGTTCATGGGCTGGAAGACCGCCGGTGGCGAGCACATCATCGGTGGCATCGCACGCGAAATTGCCGACCGGCTCATCGCCCGGGGCGCCTCGCCCGGCTTCGACTGGTTCACGATGTCCACGGGCAGCGCGCGGATGGACCGGCTCGAGTTCGACCCGGAAGCGTTGAAGCTGGTGCTGGACGAAATGCTGACCGAAGCCGCAGTCGTGCCGCTGCTTCACAGCTGGGTGTCCCGCGTCGAAGTCGCCGGCGGCCGCATCGAGGCGGTGCATGCATTGACGAAATCGGGCGCGCTCGCGTTCCGGCCGAAGGTCGTGATCGACGCAACCGGCGACATGGACCTGCTGGCCGCCGCAGGGTGCGAAATGCTCCCGCTCGAGCCCGGCGAGGAGGTGCAACCCGCTTCGCTCATGTTCAGGATGGGGCCGATCGACTTCGAGCAGTTCGATGCGATCACGACCGACGAAGCCAGGGAGATCGCCAGGCGCGGCGTCCAGGAGGGTTCTCTCGGCCGGCTCGCGCTGACGTGCAACCGCGTCCCTGGCACGGTCGAGGGCTGGTTCAACGTGACCCGTCTCTCCGTGGACGGCACCGATGCGTTCTCCCTGTCGCGCGCAGAGATCGAGGGCCGCCGCCAGGCCTTCCTCGCCGCGAAATTCATCGCCGACAACGTGCCCGGCTGCTCGGCCGCGCGGATGAATGCACTGGCGGGGGCGGTGGGAGTGCGCGAGACCCGGCGCATCCGCGGCCTCACGGTGGTGACCGAGGCCGATTTGCGCAGCGGCCGGATCTTCCCGGATGCCATCGGGATGTCCGCCTTTCCGATCGACCTGCACCACAGCGGCGAGCACGTGAGCACGATCGAGCGCCTGGGCGGCGACACGCACCGCTACACGGTTCCTCTTGGCGCGCTGATCCCCGTCGGCGTTCGCAATGCGTTGGCGGTGGGACGCGGCATCTCCGCGACGCACACGGCACTTGCGGCGCTCCGGATCATGCCGACCGTGATGCTCATGGGCCAGGCGGCCGGCGTCGTGGCCGCCGAGGCGAGCTCTGGCGACGCCGCGATCCGCGACGTCCCCTTTCCGCGCGTGCGGTCGGCGTTGGCCTCCGCGGGCGCTCTCCTCCCCGCCTAGCGCCGACCACAACCTCCGTGCGTGGCGGGCAATTGAAGGCTTTTCGATGGAGACAGACATGCAGAACCAATTCCTCGCGCCGGTCGCGCGCGGCATGCGACGCCGACTCGCAGTGGCAGCGACAGTCGCTGCGGCCTGCTGGTCCGGCCTGGCCCTCGCGCAGGGCGGCACGTATCCCGACCGGCCGGTCCGGCTGATCGTGCCGTATGCCGCGGGTGGCGCGACCGATGTGCTCGCGCGCGTGATCGGCGTCGAGATGGCCAGGACACTGGGGCAGCCGGTCGTCGTGGAAAACAGGGTGGGTGCGGCCGGCAACATCGGCGCCGGCTACGTCGCGAAGTCCGCGCCGGACGGCTACACCGTCTGTTTTTGCACGACATCGCCCCAGAGCGTGTCGCCGCACCTGATGAAGCTGCCGTTCGACCCGGTCAAGGATCTTGTTCCGGTGGTTCACATCCACAACTTGCCGAACGTCATCCTGGCGCGAAGCGACTTTCCGGCCGACAGCATCCGGGAACTGGTCGCGCTCGCCCGGCAGCAACCCGGAAAGATCAGCTTCGGCACGCCGGGGCGAGGCGGCCCGCAGCACCTGGCTGGCGAGTTGTTGAGCAGCATGGCGGAGATCAGGATGAACCATGTGCCCTACAAGGGAGAGGCGCCGGCGTTCACCGCCCTCGCGGGCGGACAGATCGACCTGGCGATCGGGACCATCAGCGGGTCGAAGGCCTTGATCGAGGCCGGGAAGATCAAGGCACTGGCGGTGACCGGCACCAGGCGCTCGACGGCCATGCCCGGCGTACCGACCGTGATCGAATCGGGCTTCCCGGGATTCGAGGCCACCACGCTGGCTGGCCTGAACGTGCCGGCCGGCACGCCGGCGGACGTGATTCGCAAGCTGAATGAATCGGTGAATGTCGCGCTGCGCCAGCCCGCCGTCAGAAGCAAGATGGTCTCGATGATCGTGGAGCCCGTCGGCGGCAGTCCGGAGGCCTACGCGAGTTTCCTGCGCAAGGAATACGACAAATGGGGCCGCGTCGTGCGCGAGGCGCGGATCTCGCTGGAATGAACCCGTGCGACCTGCTCGTGGTGGGTTCGGGCGCCGGCGGCCTGTCGGCGGCCGTCACGGCGGCCCACCTGGGGCTGAAGGTCCTGGTGGTCGAGAAGGAACCGTGCTTCGGCGGCACGACCGCCTGGTCGGGGGGATGGATGTGGGTTCCGCGCAATCCACTGGCGGTGGCGGCCGGCATCACGGAGCCGCTGGAAAAGCCGCTGTCCTATCTGCGCCGGGAGCTCGGGGAGCACTTCGACGAACCCCTGTTGCGCAGCTTCCTGCTGAACGGACCGCGGATGGTCGAGTTCTTCCGTTCGCGAACCGCTCTGCGTTTCGTCGACGGCAACGCCGTTCCGGACTTCCACGGCCGCAACCCGGATGCGGTGACCGGCGGCCGTTCGCTCTGCGCTGCTCCTTTCGACGGCCGGCTGCTGGGTGAGCGTATCGCGCAGCTCAAGCCGCCCCTCAAGGAAACGACGCTCTGGGGCATGGGAATCGCGTCCGGCGAGTTGCGCCATTTCCTCGACGCCACGCGCTCGGCCGACGCGTTCCGGCGCGTGGCGAAACGCGTGTTGCGCCATTGGCGCGACCTGGTCCGGTACGGGCGCGGAATGGACCTGGTCAATGGCAACGCACTGGTCGCTGCGCTGGCCGCCTCGGCGTTCGAAGCCGGTGTCGAGATCCATGTCGACACGCCGGCGCGCCACTTGTTGAAGCGCGGTGGCCGGGTGACCGGCGCCGTCGTGGCCCGTGCCGGCGGCGATGCCGAGATTGACGCCAAGTGCGGCGTGGTGCTGGCCTGCGGCGGGTTTCCACACGACGTCGCCCGCAGGATGGACCTGCTCCCCCATGCACCGGACGGGCATGCGCACTGGTCAGCCGCGTCGCGCGGCAATACCGGCGACGGCCTGCGGCTCGGCGAAGCCGTGGGCGGCCATGTAGCGCGGAGGATGGCCCAGGCCGCCGCGCTGGCCCCCGTGTCGCTGGTGCCCCGAGCCGACGGATCCGTCGCCCACTTCCCGCACCTCGTCGAGCGCGGCAAGCCCGGCCTGATCGCCGTGACGCGCGCCGGTACGCGATTCACCAACGAGGCCGACTCCTACCACGACTTCATGCGTGACCTGCTGGCGGCCACCCCCGCCGGCACGCCAGTCGAAGCCTGGCTGGTCTGCGATCACGCCTTCATTCGCCGCTACGGCCTGGGGGCGGTGAAGCCCGCACCGATGCCGCTGCGCGGCATGCTGCGCAATCGCTACCTGTTGCGAGGCGCGACGCTGGACGAACTGGCCGTCGCGTGCGGCATCGATGAAGCGGCGTTCTGGGCCACGGTGCGGCGCTACAACGCGCAGGCGGTTCGCGGGAAGGACGACGATTTCCACAAGGGCGAAACGCCCTACAACCGGCTCCAGGGTGATGCCGGTGCCGGCCATCCGAACCCCTGCATGGCGCCCCTGGACCGCGCTCCGTTCTACGCCGTCAAGGTCGTGCCCGGAAGCCTCGGTACCTTCGCCGGCCTCGAGGTCAACTCCAGCGCGCAGGTCGTGGATGCCGCCGGCCAGCCCATTGCCGGCCTCTACGCGAGCGGCAACGACATGAACAGCGTGATGGGCGGTCACTACCCCAGCGGCGGCATCACGCTTGGGCCGGCCATGACTTTCGGCTTCATCGCCGCGCACCACGCCGCGGCGCGACGCGAGTGAACCCCATGTACTACGAACTCGCCACCATGACCCTGCCATTCGGCACCGCTGCGCCGGCGGCAGAAAACGTCTTCGCCGCCACCACGGCGCCCGGATCGGCGGGCGAGCTGCTCGGGTGCTGGTCGACCGAGATCGGTCCGCTCAACCAGATGGTGGTGATGCGCGGATTCCAGGATCTGGAAACACTCCGCGCCGAAATGGAACGCACGCAGCGCGACGCCGATCCCTTCGGTTGCGGCGAGATCTTCCACGACATCGAGCAGCATGCCTACCGGGGCTTCGACTGGATGAAACCGGCGCGCCCGAGCCGCGAATCGGGCATCCAGGGTCCGGTGTACGAGATCCGCACTTACGGCATCAAGCCTGGCGGCCTGCAACCGACCATCGACTTGTGGCAGCAATACCTTCCAGGGCGCGAGGCGTTGTCGCCGTGCGTGGTCGCGATGGTTGCGCTCGACGGGCCGCCGCGCTTCGTCAACATCTGGGCGTACCCGAGCCTCGACGCCCGCAGCAAGTCGCGCGCGGACGCGGTGGCGCTGGGGCTGTGGCCGCCCGAGGGGGGACCCTCCCATCTGACGACCCGGATGACGTCGACGATCGCCCTGCCGACCAGGGTTTCGCCGCTGAACTGATCAGGACTTGCGGAGCAACAAGGTTGAAAACGACAGACGTTCTCGTGATCGGCGCCGGCGCCGCCGGCATGACGGCCGCCCTCGCTGCGCATGCGCGCGGGCTCGACGTGTGCGTGGTGGAGGCGACGAAGCAGGTCGGCGGAACCACCGCGACTTCGGCCGGCACGCTGTGGCTTCCCGGTCCGCGCGACACCGGCGCGCACGAGTACCTGCACGCGTGCATCGGGCCGGCGGCCAGCGAACGCAAGATCGCGGCCTTGCTCGCGTCCGGCCGCGAGCTCCTGGCTTTCCTCCACGCGCAGACGCAGGTACGGCTCGAGCCCGTCGCGGTGCATCCGGACTACCTGCAGTGGCTGCCGGGCGCATCGACGGGGGGCCGGGCGCATGCTCCGCGCGAATTCGACGGCCGGCGGCTCGGGGCGCGGTTCGCCCGCGTGCGGGCACCGCTGCCGGAGTTCATGGTGCTGGGCGGCATGATGGTCTCCAAGGCGGACATCCCGCGGTTGCTCGCCGCCCCACGCGATCCGAAGGCGGCATGGCATGCCGTGAAGCTCGTCTCGCGGTACGCGATGGACCGCCTCTCGGGGCATTCGCGCGGGACGCGGCTCGTCATGGGGAATGCGCTGGTGGCCCAGCTGTTCGCCTCCACGATCGACGCCGGGATCCCAACGGAGTTCGAGGCGGCCGTGACGCAGATCGCCCGGCGCGACGCTGGTTTCGAATGTGTCCTGCAAACGGCCCGGGCGGAGGTCGCGGTGCGGGTGCGCAAGGCCATCGTGCTGGCCTGCGGCGGCTATTCGGGGAACGCCGCCATGCGCGGGCAGTGGATGCCGGCTGCCGCCCAGGCGCTGACGGTGGCGCATGCCGGCAATGCCGGTGCCGGCATCGCGCTCGCGCGCTCCCTCGGCGCCGCGGTGGAGGCCGACCATGCGCAGCCGGCTTTCTGGATGCCGGTGTCCTCGATGACCCGAGCCGACGGAAGCAGGGCCGTGTTTCCGCACATCGTGCTCGACCGCGCCAAGCCCGGTTGCCTCGCGGTGGACGGCAGTGGGCGGCGCTTCACCAACGAAGCGGATTCGTACCACCACTTCTGCGAGGCCATGCTGCGGGAATCGCATCGGAAGCCGGGGCAGCGCTTCTTCCTGGTGGCCGACCGCGAGTTCGTGCGCCGCTACGGGATCGGAATGGTCCGGCCGGGTGCGAGCCTCGGCAGGTTCGTGCGCAGCGGCTACCTGCGCCGGGGCGCAGGGCCACGCGCTCTCGCGGCCGCACTGGGGCTGGACGCGGAGACCTTCTGCGCGACGCTCGCGCGCTACAACGCGCTGGCCGCAAGCGGCACCGACGAGGACTTCGCCCGGGGCCGCTCGGCCCTCAACCGGCACAACGGCGACCCGGCGGTCGGCCCCAATCCCTGCTTGCGGCCCCTGGACACCTCGGACCTGTGCGCCGTCGAACTCGAGGTGGCGGATCTCGGGACCAGCATCGGGCTCGCCGCGGACGAGGATGGACGGGTGCTCGATGCGAACGGGATGGCCATCGCCGGGCTCTACGCCTGCGGCAACGACATGGCCTCCGCGATGCGCGGCGCCTATCCGGGTCCCGGCACCACGCTCGGCCCGGGCATGACGTTCGCGTGGCGTGCAGCGCAGCACATCGCCGGCAGGGGAGGATCGCCTTGAGCTGGGCGCCGTCCTGCGTCAAGTCGGCCGATCGCGTGTTCGACCTGCTGGAGCTGCTGGCGGGCACGGGCCGGGCCATCGGCCATTCCGAGCTCTCGCGCCGCACGGCGATTCCCAAAGCCAGCCTCACGGCGCTGCTGCGCAACCTGGTCGCGCGCGGCTACGTCGAGTACGCGGAGCGCACGCAAGACTATCGCCTCGGCGAGCGGGCGTATGAACTGGCCCGGCGGGGCGCGCACCACCGTGCCCTGGTCCGGCTCAGCCAGCCCTGGCTGGAGCGCCTGGTCCAGGCCACGGGTGAATCGGCGTTCCTGACCGTGCTGCGCGACGACATGGCCGAGCGCATCGCCGCCGCCGAAACACCCCGCGCGGTCCTCTACACCACCCACGTGGGCGTGCTCTCGCCGCTCTACGCCACGTCGGGCGGCAAGATCCTGCTGGCCTGGCTGCCGCCCGCGGAACGCGAGGCCTACCTGCGCAAGGTGTCGCTGCGTCCACGCACGGAGAAGACGATCCGTTCCGTCTGCGTGCTGCGGCGGCAGCTGCAGGCCGCGCGCGAAGAAGGGGTCGCCTGGTCCTGGGGTGAATTCACCGCGGGCCTCGTCGGCGTGTCCGTGCCCGTACTCGACGTGCACGGCCGGGCCATCGCCGCGCTGGCCATCACGCTGCCGGAGAGCCGCTTCGACGAGGAGCGCAGCGACCGGATGCTGCAGGCGCTTCGATCCACGGCCGCGAGGCTCTCGGACGTGGTCGCGGCTGCCGCTCCCAACGAGCGTTCACATGCTCGAACAGCCGCTGTCGGCAGCCGCGCGTCGCGGCCACACTGTGCCCCGGATTCGAGCACCGATGCCGGTGCTCCAGCAAGGACACCGACATGACATCCAGGAGCCATCGATGAACAAGCCCGACACCCTGGGCATGGTGCGACAGCACATCCCGGTGACGGCGCAGGCCGACGTGGTGGTCATCGGCGCCGGGCCGGGCGGCTTTGCCGCCGCCTTGCGGGCGCGGCGGGAAGGTTGCAGCGTGATCCTGCTGGAGCGCTTCGACATGCCCGGCGGCGTGCACACCTCGGGCCTGCAGGGGCACGCGAACGCCGGCGTGGGCGGCATCCACACCGAGCTGATGGAGCGCTTCGCCGACGCGGGCTGCATCTACACGGTGACCGAAAAGGAGCTGCCCGATTGGGCAGGCAATCCCCTCTCGCATTACGAGCGCTACCTCCAGCCGGGCAGCGCGTTTTCGCGCAGTTCGTTCAATCCGGACGGCGCCGGCAACATCATGATCGCCATGCTCGAGGAGGCCGGCGTCCATGCGATCTACGGCGCGGCGTTCGCGGACGTCGAGATGGTGCGGGAAGGCGAGGGCCGCCGCATCACGCACGCCATCTACGAAACGGTCGAAGGCCGCCAGGCCGTGGCCGGGCGCGTGTTCGTCGACGGCACCGGCACCTCGGAAGTCGTGGCGCGCTCCGGGGCGCCCTTCGTGCGCGGCGGCGGCCGCCAGCCGGAAACCGTCCGGCACGACGGCGAAAGCCGCCCCGTGCCTGGTGGCCTGCTGTGGATCATGAGCGGCATCGACTTCGCGCGGACCGCGGCCTACCAGAAGCGGGCGAACGACGCCGACCTGGGCAAGCTGATCCGGAAGGCACGCGAGGCCGGAGACATCCCCGACCTGCTCTACCGGCCTCGCCTGGCGCAGACGGGGGTCTATGGCCACCACTACATCGGCCACCCCACGGTGGAAATGAGCCCGATCCAGGGGCCGGGCACGTTCATCCTCTGGCAGAACGTTCCCTACGAATGGGCCTTGCACCTCGAGGAGGATGCCGAACATGCGTCGCGCGCCAAGAAGGAGCTGCGCGCGCTCATCGACGCCGAGGCGCACTTCCTGGTCAAGTACGTGCCCGGCTTCGAGAATGCGTTCATCTCGCACGTGGGTCGCTACGTGGGCGTCCGCGACGGGCGCCATCCTGTCGGCGAGCACGTCTTCAGCATCGACGACGCGCGCACGGGACGCCACTTCGAGGATGCCGTGACCCGGCCGATGACTAGGACCTTCTTCTGGGACGCCCACGCGCGCTACAGCTTCGAGGTCCCCTACCGGAGCTTCCTGCCCAGGGAAGTGGACAATCTCCTGCTGACGGGCGCTTCGCTGTCGTTCACGTTCGAGACCATCTTCATGGTGATGCGCAATTTCCCCTGGTGCACGCAGACCGGCGAGATCGCCGGCCTGGCCGCCGCGCGCTCGATCGCGCAGGGCATCACGCCCAAGCAACTGCGCTGGACCGAACCGCTCTTCTGAACACATGGACCCGCAACGCCGCGCGCGCCTGGTGGTCGTCTCCGGGGGGACTGGTCGCCGATCACGCTCCAGGATCCTGGGCGAGGCGATCGCCGCGCGCGTGCAGTCGCGCCTGGCGGCCGACCGGGCCGACGTCGAGATCGGCGCCCTGGTGCCGGACTTCGGCGCCGTGCAGCAACGCAGGGACGTGACGGCGCGCGTGGAACAGGCATTGCGACGGATCGAGGAGGCCGACCTGCTCGTGGCGATCACGCCCGTCTACAAGGGATCGTACGCCGGGCACTTCAAGCACCTGTTCGACCTCGTGGACGCCGACGCGCTGGTGGGCACGCCGGTCGCACTGGGGGCCGCCGGCGGCGGCGAGCGCCATGCGCTGGTGGTGGAGCACCACTTGCGCCCCCTGTTCGGCTTCTTCCGGGCGCAGACCCTGCCGACCGCGGTCTATGCCTCGGAGGCGGAGTTCGAGGGCTGCGCGATCGGCTCGCAGGCGCTTCTGGCGCGCATCGAGGCGGTTGCAGTCGAAGCGGCGAGCCTGCCCCGGCTGCAACCCGGATCACCGGCAATGATGACAAGGAGAACCGCATGATCAAGGTCACCGTGATGTACCCCTACGCCGAAGGCGCGCGCTTCGACCACGCCTACTACCGCGACCGGCACATGCCGATGGTCAAGGCCAGGCTGGGCAGTGCCTGCCGCTACTACACGGTCGACCAGGGCGTTTCCGGCAGGGCGCCCGGCTCGCCGCCCGCCTTCGTGGCGATGTGCGCCTTCATCTGTGATTCGGCGGAAGCCTACGTGGCCGCCTTGCAGGACCACCTCTCCGAGGTCCAGGCCGACCTCGCCAACTACACCGACATCGTGCCGGTGGTCCAGTTCAGCGAGGTCGTCGTCGAGCGGTCGGATCGTTGAACGGACCGGATCGGACCGGATCGCCATGCCAGCCGATGCTTCACTCATCAGCGTCACCGCCAAGGTCTCTGCCTACTACCGCCAGTTCACGGACATCCGGTTTGCGCAGAATGCTGCCGAGCTCATCGGGGCTCGCACCGCGTTCGAGCAGATCCTGCGAGAGCATGGATTGGCGAGCGAAAACCTCACCTTCTACGCGCCCATGTTCGAGGCGCGCTACAAGAGCATCACGGAGCTGATCCGGAAATCGGGCGCATCGCAGGTGCTCGAACTCGCCAGCGGATACTCGCTTCGCGGCCTCGATCTCACCCGCCACGGCGGAATGCGCTATGTCGAGACGGACCTGCCTGGAGTCGTCCAGCCGAAGCTCGCCCTGCTGCAAGAGATTCGCAGGCGTCACGCCATTCGATCCAGCGCGCGGCACGTCGTGACGGCCGCAGATGCGCTCGACCTGGAAGAAGTCCGCGCGAGCGCGGCGTCCCTGGACGCCGGGGAGGGGCTGACCGTCTTGTGCGAGGGCTTGATCATGTATTTGTCCAGGGCCCAGACCGAGGTGCTCGCGCGCAACATTCGTCACCTGCTCGCCGGGTTTGCGGGCGGCTGCTGGATCACGCCGGACTTCACCTTCAGGGCGGAGGCCGGGAAGCTGTCAGCGGAGCGGGTACGGCTGCGCGAAGCGATCACGGGCGTGACCCAGCGGCAGCTCGACGCCTCCGCGTTCGAGGACGAGCAGGACCTTGTTGCGTTCCTGGGCCGCTTGGGCTTCCGCGTCCAGGTGCGCAGCCAGGTCGACGAAACGCCTTCGTTCTCTTC
Source organism: Ramlibacter sp. bp-362 (assembly GCF_054956735.1). Taxonomy (NCBI): domain Bacteria; kingdom Pseudomonadati; phylum Pseudomonadota; class Betaproteobacteria; order Burkholderiales; family Comamonadaceae; genus Ramlibacter; species Ramlibacter sp. bp-362. Next base: position 447,395 of record NZ_JBUDXE010000001.1, on the reverse strand, counting down.
GCTCGGCGCCCTCGGGCTGCCTGCGACAGTGATCGAGCGGCTCCGGGGCACCTTGCGTGTGTGGGTCATGACGATCGGCACATGACCCACGAGCCCCTCCAATTCGCGAGCGCCCGCGCGTTCGAAGCGTGGCTGCGCAAGAACCACGCATCCTCCGATGGCATCTGGCTGCTGATCGGCAAGGCCGGCGCAGCGGAGCCGACAGTCACCTATCCGCGAGCCGTGGAGATCGCGCTCTGCCACGGCTGGATCGACGGGCAGAAGAAGGGCCTCGACGCGCAGCACTGGCTGCAGCGCTTCACGCCGAGGCGCGCGCGCAGCCTGTGGTCGAAGGTGAATCGCGAAAAGGCGGAGGCGTTGATCCAGGCAGGGCGGATGCAGCCCGCCGGCATGGCGGAAATAGCGCGCGCGAAGGCGGACGGGCGATGGGACGCGGCTTACGACGGGGCGCGGACGGCGGTCGTGCCGCCGGACCTGCAGGCGGCGCTCGATGCGCGGCCCGAAGCACGCAGCTTCTTCGCCCAGCTGGATGGTGCGAACCGCTATGCCGTGCTCTGGCGGGTCCAGACCGCGAAGCGCGCGGAGACGCGATCGAAGCGGATCGAAGCGATCGTGGAGATGCTCGCGCGCGGCGAGAAGATCCACGGCTGAAAGCGTTCCGGACGCTGGATGCCATCGCGAGCGACGCCGCCATTCCCGCACGCCCCGCACGCGCCTCACTAGAATTCAGGCACCTCGGGATTGCCGGGGCATCCACAAGCATTACTCAACATGGCAACAGCAAAGAAATCCAAGGCAGCCCCGAAGAAGGCCGCCGCTCCGAAGAAGACCACCAAGGCCGCGAGCGCGAAGGCGCCCCGCGCCGCCGCGAAGCCCGCGGCCGGCACGATGAAGCCGATCAAGGAGTCCCTGAACAAGACGGGCCTCGCGAACCACCTGTCGCAGGCGTCCGGCGTCGAGCCGAAGGCGGTGAAGGCCGTCATGTCGGCGCTCGAGGCCACCGTGCTCGCGTCCGTCAACAAGAAGGGCGCCGGCGCCTTCGTGCTGCCGGGCCTGCTGAAGGTGACCGCCGTGTCCGTTCCCGCCCGCAAGGCGCGCAAGGGCATCAATCCCTTCACGAAGGAAGAGACCGTCTTCAAGGCCAAGCCCGCCACCGTCAAGCTGAAGGTGCGGCCGCTGAAGAAGCTGAAGGACGCGGCCCTCTGAGCTGCCGCAACCCGCAGGAAAGGCCGCCGCGTGCGGCCTTTTTTGTTCCTTGTTGCTACAGTAGGCGCCGATGCATCGCCTTGGCGTCGCCCTCCTGATCTCCCTTGCGCTGGGCGGCGCGGCCGTCGCGCAAACACAGGACCGGCCGCCCCTGCCCGAACTCCTGCAGCGCGCCGGCGCCGCCAACAGCCGCGCCGCCCCCGACCTGTCGGGGCTCGACACCTCGCCGACGCGCGACCAGCAACTGCCCTTCTTCCGCGGCGTGATGACCGCGCCGCTCGATGCGCCTTACCGCGCCGGGATGCTGGCCGATTCCATCCGGGGCGCCGCCAAATCACCGCACGATGTGGTCGGCTGGGCCGGGGCGCTCACCGGCGCACGGCTGCAGCGTCCCATCGATGCCGGCATGGCCGCCGTCGAAGCGCGCCTGCGCGCCGCGCCCGATCCGCTGGAGGCCGGCCTGGCGTGGATGGCTTCGACGAAGGCCGGCGCCGGTTGGGTGCCGGTGTTGCCCGACCGAGCCCAGCTACCCGATCCCTTGCGCTACGAGCTCGCGCGCGTCCTCGCCGCGATGGCGTCCTCGCACGCTTTCCTGCAGCGCGCGTTCGAGCGCTTTCCGCCGGGCGTGCCGCCGCAGCTGCTGCGGCGGCAGGCGCTCGACGGCCAGATCGTCCCCTTCGAGACGCCGGACTTCCGGCAGCTGTTGCCGCTCGTGGAGCGCGAAGCCGTCCTCGGCGGCATGCTCGACCTGGTGGGCGCTGTCCAGCACCTGCAACAGTTCGTGAAGAGCGAAACGGCGCTGCCATCCGTGGCGTGGTCGCTGCAGACGCCCTTCGGCTGGATCGTCGTCGACACGACCGGCCGCGACAACCGGCACCGGTTGACGGAGCCCTTGCTGGTGATGGATGTCGGCGGCGACGACACCTACGAATTCGCGGACGACAGCGACACGCATGCCATCAGCGTGCTGCTGGACCATCGCGGCAACGACAGCTATGCGTCGAGTGCACGCGGCGCGGACCCGTCCAGCGCGACGCTCGGCTACGGCATCCTCTGGGATACCGAAGGCGACGACCGCTACCAGGGCACCTCGCAGGCGCAGGCATCCGCGCTCTTCGGCGCGGCCATGCTGGTCGACGGCGGCGGCAGCAATCGCTTCGTGGCGAGCAGCCATGCGCAGGCCCATGCGGTGGCAGGGATCGCGGTGCTGCTCAGTGCCGGCGGCGACGACGCGTTCACCGCGCAGACCTATGCGCAGGCCACGGGCGGGCCGGGCGGCGTCGCGCTCCTGGTCGACACCGGCGGCAACGATCGCTACACGCTGGGCAACGAGCCGCTGGTGCGGCCTTCGCCGCAACTGCCGGACCGCAACACGTCGATGGGGCAGGGCGCCGGCTACGGCGGGCGCGGCATCTTCCTCGACGGGCGTTCCACCGCCGGCGGCATCGGCCTGTTGCTGGACCTCGCGGGCAACGATCGCTACGAGGCGCAGGTGTTCGCGCAGGGCGTGGGCTACTACGAAGGCCTGGGCATGCTGCTGGACGACGGCGGCGACGACAGCTTCGAGGCCGCCTGGTACGCGATGGGGGCCGGTGTCCACTCCGCCGCGGGGCTGCTCCTCAAGCGCGGCGTCGGCAACGACGCGTACCGCTCGAGCCATGAGATCGTGCTGGGCGCCGCGAACGACCTGTCGGTGGGCGTGTTCGTGGACGAGGGCGGAGACGACGCGTACAGCGTCGGCCAGCTGAGCCTGGGCGTCGCGCACGCGAACAGCACCGGCGTCTTCGTCGACGGCGCGGGGAACGACCGCTACGCTGTCGTGTCGCCGACATGCCGTGCGCTGGGAGCCGCTTACATGCAAGCGTGGGGCAACGCGCGGGAGACGGTGCCGAGCCTCGGGCTGTTCATGGACCTCGGCGGCAGCGACGCCTACCCGGCGCACTGCGCGCGGGTGGCGAACAACAGCCTGTGGGCGGGCCCGCGTGCGTGGCCCGAGCTCGACCTGCGCAGCGAAGCCGGAGCGGGCGTCGACGGAGAATGGCCGATGCCCTTCCGGCTGCGCGCGATGACGCGGCCGGGGGCCCGCTGAGCACGGGCCCGCCGCGCCGGCTGGATGTCAGGTGGCGTGCAGGTGCTTGCCCACCAGGCCGGTCATCTCGAACATCGTCACCTCGGGCTTGCCCATCACTGCCTGCAGCTTCTCGTCGCAGAGGATGTTGCGCTTGTTGGCCGGGTTCTGCAGGTTGTGGGCCTTGATGTAGTCCCACAGGCGTTTCGTGGCCTCGGTGCGCGGCACGGGGTCCGGGCCGATCACGGCCGCCAGCTCGGGGCTGGGCTTGAGGGCCTTCATGAAGGCGGAGTTCTTCTTGGGCGTTGCGTCTTGGGTCATGCAGTCACTGGGTCAAAAAGGGGCAGCATACCCGCACCCGGAGGGCAGTAAGCTCCGGCTTGGCGGAATCCGGCCGCCGTGCGAAGGAGTCCCCGATGCCCAGCCATGAACAACTGCTGCGTGAAGCCGTCCGCCTCGCCCAGGTCAACCGAGAGGGCAGGGGCCGCCCCTTCGGCGCGGTGCTCGCCATCGACGGCGAGATCGTCGCCACCGGCGTCAACGAGATCGTGGACACCCACGATCCCACGACCCACGCCGAGATGCAGGCCGTGCGCGCCGCGAGCCGGCAGCTCGGCCGGCCCGACCTGCAGGGCAGCGTCATGTACGCGAGCGGCCATCCCTGCCCGATGTGCCTGGCGGCCATGGTGATCGCGCATGTCGATGCCGTGTACTACGCCTTCGACAACGCCGATGCCGCGCCCCATGGCTACTCCAGCGATCCGGCCTATCGCAAGCTGCGCCTGAGCCTGGATCCGCCGCCGTTGCCGCTGACGAAGCTCGCCGTCGGAATCGACCCCGGGGATGTCTACGGCGGGTAAGCTGGGTCCGCTGCGCCGCGCCAGCAAGCTTCAGGAGGCCCCATGTCCAACCACGTCTACAAGACCCTGGAAATCACCGGCTCGTCGCCCGTGGGCATCGAGGAGGCGGTCAACACGGCGGTCGCGAAGGCCGCCGAGACCGTGCGCAACATGCAGTGGTTCGAGGTCGTCGAGACGCGCGGCCACATCGACGAGGGCAAGGTCGCCCACTGGCAGGTCACGGTGAAGATCGGCTTCACCCTCGAATGAAGGCCGCCGGCCCGGATGGCTGGCGCGGGTTTTCCTACGCACGCTCGGGCCGGCGACGACACCGCCGTTTCCCTTCGCGCCGGATGCTTGCAGATCCCAACGGAGGAAATGCAATGGCACAGTCTGGACAGGATCTCAGCGGCTGCAAGGTGGCCATCCTGGTGGTCGACGGCTTCGAGCAGGTGGAAATGACCGAGCCGCGCAAGGCGCTGCAGCAAGCGGGCGCGCAGACCACGCTGGTCTCGCAGAAGCGGGGCCAGGTGCAGGGCTTCAACCACACCGACAAGGCGGACCGCTTCGACGTCGACGCGACCTTCGACGAATGCAGGCCGGAGGACTTCGACGCGGTGCTGCTGCCCGGCGGCGCCGTCAACGCGGATGCCATGCGCATCATCCCGCAGGCGCAGCAGTTCGTGCAGGCCATGGACCGGGGCGGCAAGCCGGTTGCGGTGATCTGTCACGGCGGCTGGCTGCTGGTTTCCGCCGGCCTCGTGAAGGGCCGCACGCTCACCAGCTGGCCCACGCTGCAGGACGACGTGCGCAATGCCGGCGGCACCTGGGTCGACCGCGAGGTGGTGCGTGATGGCAACTGGGTCTCCAGTCGCAAGCCGCAGGACATCCCGGCGTTCAATCGCGAGATGCTGGCGCTGTTCGCCTCGGCGCGGCAGGGCGAAGCGGCGCACTGAGCGCCCGGCTGAGGGGCGGCCCGGCGCTCACCAGAGCCCCGTCTCCACCCGGATCGCCACCTCGCAATCCTCGAAGATCTCCAGCTTCACGATCCGCACCCGCACGCCCAGCACGCCGGGCAGCTGCATCAGCCGGTGCGCCAGCTTGCCGATCAGCGTCTCCAGCAGGTTGACGTGCACGGCCGTGCACTCCTCGATGATGATGCGGCGCACCTTGCGGTAGTCCAGCACGTGGGTGATGTCGTCGTCGCTGGGCAGCAGCGGCTGCGTGCCCAGGTTCAGCTCGGCGTCGACCTGGATCGGTTGCGGCGCTTCCTTCTCGTGGTCGAGGATGCCCAGGGCGGCGTCGAAGCGCAGCCCTTCGAGCGTGAGGATCTGGGTGCCGGCCTTGCTCATTGCGGGTCCATCAGGGAGAAGTCGCGGTCGAACTTCATCAGGTGCTGGCCGCCGTCGACCAGCAGCGTGGTGCCGGTGATCGCGGGATTTTCCAGCGCGAAGCGCACCGCGTGCGCCACGTCTTCGGGGGTGGAGGAGCGGCCGAGCGGCGACAGCCGATGCAGCTGCTCGAAGCGCTCCTGCGACAGCAGGTGGCTGGTGAGCGTGAGCCCGGGCGCGACGCCGACCACGCGCACGCCCGGCGCGAGCGCCTGGGCGAGCAGCGTGGTCGCGCTTTCCAGCGCGGCCTTCGACAGCGTGTAGCTGAAGAAATCGGGATTCGGGTTCCAGAGCTTCTGGTCCAGCAGGTTGACGACCGCGCCGCTCGCCTGCCGTCCGCGCAGGTGCCCGGCCAGCGCCTGCGCCAGCAGGACCGGCGCCGCCGTGTTGGCGACCATGTGCGCCACGAGCGAGGCCACGCCGAAGCTGGCCGCATCGTCGTGCTCGAAGCGCGAGGCGTTGTTCACCACCGCATCGACGCTGCCGAAATGCGCGATCACCTGCGGCAGCAGGCCGCGCACCTGCGCCTCGTCCTGGAGGTCGGCCTGGAAGGCCTGCGACGGCGCATGGCGGGCGCAGTCGGCCGCCGTCTGCCGCGCCTCGTCGGCCGAGCCGCGGTAGTGCACCGCCACCTGCCAGCCGGCGGCGGCGAGCTCCAGCGCGATGGCGCGGCCGAGGCGCCGGGCTGCCCCGGTGACCAGCACGGTGCGGCCAGCGGCGCGGCTCATTGGCGGACAATGGTGCGGTGGACCCACATGCATCCAGTGTAACGACGGCGCTCCAGAAGCTCATCACGGAACAGGTCGAGCGGGCGGGCGGCTGGCTGCCTTTCGACCGCTACATGGCCCTGGCCTTGTACGCGCCGGGCCTGGGCTACTACGCCAACACCGCGCGCAAGTTCGGGATGATGCCGGGCTCGGGCAGCGATTTCGTCACCGCCCCCGAGCTCAGCCCGCTCTTCGGCCACACGCTGGCCGTGCAGCTGGCCGAGGCGCTGGAGCAGACCGGCACCAGCGAGATCTGGGAGTTCGGCGCCGGCTCCGGCGCGCTGGCGCGCGAGCTGCTGGCGGCGCTGGGGCCCAGGGTGCAGCGCTACACCATCGTCGAACTGTCGGCCTCGCTGCGCGAGCGCCAGCAGCAGGCGCTGGCCGCCTTCGCCGACAAGGTGCAATGGGCCTCGGAGCTGCCGGAGGCGATCCGCGGGGTGATCGTGGGCAACGAGGTGCTCGACGCGATGCCCGTGAAGCTGATCGCGCGCAAGAACCTCGTGTGGCACGAGCGCGGCGTCGCGCTGGCCGACGGGCGCCTGGCGTGGAGCGACGTGCTCACGCACCTGCGGCCGCCGGTGGAACCGGCCGGCACGCACGACTACTGCACCGAGCTGCACCACCAGGCGCAGGCCTTCATGCGCACGCTGGCCGAGCGCCTGGAGGCGGGCGCCGCCTTCTTCATCGACTACGGCTTTCCCGAAGCCGAGTACTACCACCCACAGCGCCACATGGGCACGCTGATGTGCCATCGCGCGCACCGCGCCGACCCCGACCCGCTGGAATCGCCCGGCGAGAAGGACATCACCAGCCACGTCGACTTCACCGGCATCGCCGTCGCGGCGCAGGACGCCGGCCTGCCCACGCTCGGCTTCGCGACGCAGGGCCGCTTCCTCCTGAACTGCGGCATCGCCGAACGCATGGCGGCCGCCTCGCTGGCGGAGCAGGCCGCCGCGCAGCGCCTGGTCGCCGAGCACGAGATGGGCGAGCTGTTCAAGGTGATCGCCTTCCAGCGCGGGCCCTTCTGGGATGCCATCGGCTTCCGGCAAGGCGACCGCACGCACACCCTCTAGCCGATTTGCGGGCACACTCCTTCCCATGATTCGCTGGATGATCGTCGTCTTCCTCGCGCTGGTGCTGATCAGCTGGTTCTCGCCCGCGCTGCAGAAGCTCGGCTTCGGCCGGCTGCCGGGCGACCTGCGCTTCAAGCTGTTCGGCCGCGACATGTTCGTCCCGCTCACGTCGACCATCCTGCTGAGCATGCTGGCCGCGGCGATCGCGAAGTACCTCTGAGCCCATGAAAGCCTGCATCGACATCGGCGGCACCAAGGTCGCGGTGAGCCTGAACACCGGCGCCGGGCTGGACCTGATCGCGCGGCGCAGCGAACCGACGGCCAAGACCGGCCCCCAGGATGCGCTGGCGCAGCAGGTGATCCGCCTCGTGGACGAGTCCTGCGCCGAGATCGGCATCGATCCCTCGCGCGTGCAGCGCGCGGGCGTGTCCTCGGCCGGGCCCTTCGTGCTCAATGGCGGCATGGTGGAACTGGCCAGCCCCAACATCTGCGGCGGCCTCGCGGGGCCCGCCCGCGGCCTGCCCAACGACTGGATGACGGCGCCCATGGAGGCGCCGCTGCGCCAGCGCTTCCGCGAGCAGGTGCGGGTGGAGAACGACGCCGTCGGCGCGCTCGAGGCCGAGCGCCGCTGGGGCGCGCTGCAGGGCTTCGAGCACTGCGCCTACGTCACCTGGAGCACCGGCGTCGGCATGGGGCTGTGCGTCGACGGCCGCGTGCTGCGCGGCAAGAACGGCAACGCCGGCCACGGCGGCCACATGTTCGTGAGCGACAACGACGACGCCCTGTGCGGCTGCGGCAACGTCGGCGACGTGGAGGCGCTGGTGGCGGGCAACGCGGTGGCGCGCCGCTTCGGCGCCGACGCGGCCACGCTGCTGCAGCGCGCGCGCGCCGGCGAGCCGGCCGCGATCGCCACGGTGGAGGAGCTGTGCCGCGTCATGGGACGGGCGCTCTACAACATCACGGTGCTCCTCGACCTGCAGCGCATCAGCCTCGGCGGCAGCGTGTTCTTCCACAACCAGGAATACCTGCTGCCGCGCCTGCAGGCGCAGCTGGCCGGCAAGCTGCCGGCGCTCACCAACGCGTGCGAGCTCGTGCCCGCCGGCCTGGGCGACCGCGTCGGCGACTACGCCGCGCTGGCCTTGCTCGTCTGAAGCTTCGCCACGGCCGCGGTGCGGGCCTGCTGGATGCGCTCGCCGATGCGGTCGGCCACGAGTCCCTCTTTCCTCGCCTGCGCGGCGACCTGCGCGGTGTCCACGGCGCGCGCGGCCGCCAGCGCGGCCAATAGCTGCGCTCGCTGCGAGTAGGGCGCCTCGGCCTTTCCCGCGCCCCGCGCATCGCACTCGCAGGCGAGCAGGATGTCCTCGAAGCGCTGCGGCTTGCGGAAGGCGTCGCAGCGTTCCAGCAGGCGCACCACCGCCGCCGCGTCGAGACCGGCGCTCGCGTGGATGGCCGCGTGTTCGCGCGCCGCCACCTCGGCCAGCTCGCGGCATTCGTTGGGCACGCGCAGCCGGGTGCACAGCGCCTTGAGCCGCTCGACGCCGTCGGGTCCGAAGTCCAGCGTGAGGCAGGCGAAGCGCACCGGCAGCGGCGCCGCGAGCGCCGCGCTGAAGTCCAGCACCCGCATGCGGCGCTCGCCCGCGTCGAGCTCGGGCAGGATGCGCTCCAGCGCGCCGCAGGCATCCAGCAGTTCGAACATGCGCGAGGGCCGCGGCTCCATCAGGCCGCGCGCGAGCTCCTGCCACACGCGCTCGGGCACCAGCGCGTCGGCCTCGCCCTCGTGCACCATCGCGCGCATCAGCGCCAGCGTCTCGGGCGCGAGGCTGAAGTCGGCGAAGCGCGCGGCGAAGCGGGCCACGCGCAGGATGCGCACCGGGTCCTCGCGGAAGGCTTCGGTCACGTGCCGCAGCACCTTGTGGCGCAGGTCCTGCTGGCCCCCGAAGGGATCGATCAGCGCGCCGTCCTCGGCCTGCGCGATCGCGTTGATCGTGAGGTCGCGCCGCGCCAGGTCCTGCTCCAGCGTGACGTCGGGCGCGGCGTGGACCTGGAAGCCGTGGTAGCCGCGGGCCGTCTTGCGCTCGGTGCGGGCGAGCGCGTATTCCTCGCGCGTCTCCGGATGCAGGAAGACCGGGAAGTCCTTGCCCACCGGCAGGAAGCCCGCGTCGATCATCTGGTCGGGCGTCGCGCCCACCACCACCCAGTCCTGGTCGTTCACCGGCAGGCCCAGCAGCGCATCGCGCACCGCGCCGCCGACCCGGAAGGTCCGCATGCGGCGCTTACCGCCCGAGCCGGTACGGCTCCTCGAAGGGCCGGAAGTCCTGCTCCGCGAGCGCGTCGTCCACCCAGGCCTTCACGCCCGGCAGCGCGCAGGCGCGTTCCACGTAGGCCTGGATCTCCTTCGGAACCGGAAGCTGGTAGGTGCGCAGCCGCATGCACACGGGGGCGAAGAAGGCGTCCGCGACGCTGAACTCGCGGAAGAGCAGCGGGCCGCCGTGTTCGTCCAGGAGGGACGTCCACATCCCCACCAGCCGCTCGACATCGGCGCGCACGTCGGGCTTGTCTCGCCAGGCCAGCGCGCCGACCTGCGGCAGCGAGGCCTCGATGTTCATGGGGCAGGCGCCGCGCAGGGCGGAGAAGCCGGAGTGCATCTCGGCGCAGACGCTGCGCGCCCGCGCGCGCGCCTTCGCGTCGCGCGGCCACAGGTGGCGGTCGGGGAACTTCTCCGCCACGTATTCGGCGATGGCCAGCGAGTCCCACACCGCGAAGCCGTCGTCCACCAGCACCGGCACCTTGCCGGCCGGGTTGACCTTGAGCACGCCGCGCTTGAAGTCCGAATCGGGATCGAAGGCGTCGAAGCGCAGCTTCTCCTCGGTGAAGGGAATGCCCGCCTGCTTCAGCAGCACCCACGGGCGCATCGACCAGGACGAGTAGTTCTTGCTGCCGATGAACAGGGTAAGCATCGCCGCCTCCTTTGCCTTGATGGGCGGCATCGTAGCAAGGGACGGCGCTTCAGTCCTCCGGGCCCTGCTCCTGGCCCTTCAGGCCCATGCGGCGGATCGGCCGCTCCAGCGCCAGGATGGACAGCACCAGCAGCGCCGCCATCACGGCCGTCGCCTCGCGGCCCAGGCCGGCGGCGATGCCGATGCCCGCCGTCATCCACACGCCGGCGGCCGTGGTGAGGCCGTGCACCTGTTCCTCGCGTTCCAGCTTCAGGATGGCGCCGGCGCAGACGAAGCCGACGCCGGCCAGCAGGCCCTGCAGCACGCGGCTGAGCGCGTCCTTCTCCAGGCCCGCCTGCACCGAGACGACGACGATCAGCGCCGAAGTGGCCGACACCAGCATGTAGGTGCGGATGCCCGCCGGCTTGCCCTGGCGCTCGCGCTCGAGGCCCAGCACGCCGCCCAGCGCCGCGGCGACCAGCAGGCGCACGACGACCTGCGTGACCTGTTCGAGCTGGCCGAGGTCCGAGAACTCGCCGACGACCGTCCGCCAGATCGTGTCCCAGGCCGCGGCCATCGTTCAGGGCAGCTCGGTGTCCGGCGTGGGCTGCGCGATGTCGCGCGGCCCGATGCGGCCCAGGCGCGCCTTCAGCGACTGTGGCTGGCCCGTGAGCAGCGCCGCGTAGAAGGTCGTGTTGGCCAGCACCTTCTTCACGTAGTCGCGCGTTTCCGTGAAGGGCACGTTCTCCGCCCAGGCGGCGCCTTCCATTTCCGGGCCGTTGCGCCAGGCGCGCGGGCGGCTCGGGCCGGCGTTGTAGGCCGCCGCGGCCATGGGCAGCGAGCCGCCGAAGTCGTCCAGCACCAGCTTCAGGTAACCGGTGCCGATGGCGATGTTGATGTCGCGGTCGTGCAGCTGGTCGGTCTTGAAGGTGGACATGCCCAGCTTGCGCGCCGTCCAGCGCGCCGTGGCGGGCATCACCTGCATCAGGCCCGAGGCGCCGACGCCGGAGCGCGCGTCCATGATGAAGCGGCTTTCCTGCCGGATCAGGCCGTAGACGTAGGCGGGGTCGAGCTCGATGTCGCGGGCGCGCTTGAGCACGGCCTCGCGGAAGGGCGTGGGGTAGCGCTGGTCGACGTCGAATTCGGCCTTGGTGCGCTCGCTGGTGTTGATGCAGCGGTCCCAGACCTCGCGATCGCAGGCGAACTCCGCCGCGGCGAGCAGCTCGCGGTCACCCATGCCGCCGGGCGTGTGCAGGTTGGTCCAGTAGTTCCACTCGCGGTTGCCTTCGGAGCGCAGGCCGATCGAGATGGCGTACAGCGCGCGGTTCAGGCCCGGGTCCTGGCGGGCGGCCTTCTTCTCCTCGTCCGTCAGCGGCAGCGGCTTGCCGGGCACGGTGATCTTCTGGCCCAGTTCCTCCAGCGCCAGCTGGCCGTAGAACTCGCGCGGCGAGGCGATGGACTCGTACAGCTTCTGCGCTTCGGCGCGTCGCGCCTCGTCCTTCGGATGCCTGGCCAGCAGCGCGCGGGCGCGCCAGTAGGTCCACGCGGGCTCGGACTGGCCGTCCTCGCTCATCGCCTTGACGGCTTCCAGCACGTTGCCCCAGTCGGGACCCTTGGGTGCGCGCAGGGCGGCGCGGACCTTCCAGCCGAGCAGCTCGTCGGTGAGCACCTTGTCGCGCTTGACCTGCGAGAACCAGCCATTGGCTTCGGGCATGAGCCGCTGCGCGGCCTCGCGGCCGATCGCGCCCCAGACCCAGTCGCGCTCCTCGGGGCTCAGTTGCGGGCCCCACTTGTTCTCCATCAGCGCCGCGGCGTTCTCCGCGTCGGTGGTGGCCAGCTTGATCAGCGCCAGGCCGATCATCTCGCGCTTGGCGCGGGACACGGCCGTCACGCGGGTGGTGAGGAAGCGGGTGGGGCGGGCGTTGAGTTCCGTGAGCAGCGGCAGCGCCTCGGGCTTGATCATCTCCAGCGCCGCGGCGGCGGTGCGCGGCCGGTTGGATTCGACGGACTGGCGCACCTTGCGCCACACGTCGGCCGTCGTCAGGCGGCCCGCGCCCGTACCCTTGCCGAGCAGCGCGGTGGCCGCCACCGTGCAGCCGTGCTCGGCGTCGGTGTCGCGCAGCGCGAGCCAGTGCGTGCGCACCTCCTCCGCGGCGGCGGGCACGGCGTCGGGGTCGCGCATGGACTGCACCAGCAGCGCGTAGCAGCGCACCTCGCGGTCGTCGCGCATGCGGAACTTGGGATAGGCCTGCGCGAAGGTGTCCCAGTCGCGCTTCTTGCCGAGCTCGAGCAGCCAGTCGTTGCGCAGGCGATCCTCCTGGTAGGTGCCCGGGAAGCGCGCCAGGAACTGCTGCACCTCCTGGGCGCTGGCGGTCTCCAGCCTGGCTTTCAGCTCCCAGTACGCGGCCCACGGCTCCAGCACGTGGCCTTGCGCGAGCGGCAGCAACTGCGCCAGGCGGGCCTTGTTGCCCTTCTGGAAGGCCTGCTGCATCTCCAGGATCACGTCGTCGCGGGGCTGCGCCTGCACGCAACCCACGAGAAGGATGGCCAGGGATGCCAGAATCGATCGCAACTTCATCGGGAAATTATGGACAGGTCGGAAGAAAAAAGGGCCTTGCGCAAGAAGCTGGTGGAACAGCGCCTGAACATGCCGGACCGCCTGCGGCGCGCCGACCTGCTGCAGCAGGTGATGCGCATCTGGCTGGTGGGCCGGACCGACACCGTGATCGGCGCGTACTGGCCGATCAAGGGCGAGTTCGACCCCCTGCCGGCGCTGCACCGCTGGAAGGAGGACGGCGAACTGCTGGACGAACCGCAGTTGCGAAGGATCGGGCTGCCGGTGGTGGACAAGCTCCATCAGACGCTCAAATTCCATGCATGGTTCCCCGGCTGCCCGATGGAGGAGGACGCGTACGGCATCCCCAAGCCGAAGGACACCGAAATCGTGGTGCCGACTTTGCTCTTCGTGCCTTGCGTTGGCTATGGCGTGGGGGGGTATCGCCTTGGATACGGTGGGGGCTTCTACGACCGCACGCTGGCTCAGCTGCGGCCCAGGCCGTACACCGTCGGCCTCGGTTTCGCCGCCGGCTTCGTCCCCAGCTTCGAGCCGGAACCGCACGACGTGCCGCTGGACGCGATCCTCAACGAGCTGGGCGTGGTGTGGCCGATGGCGCTCGGCGACGACTGAGGAAATCGTCATCACCGCGCGGCGCGGCGCGCGAGGCCGGTCTGGCACGGATGAGATAATCGCCACGGGATGACTCGCGGTGGCGGCCGCAGACTTCAGGAGCCCCGTGGCACTCAAACTCGCCTTTGCCGCGCAGCAGTATGCGCAGCTTCTCGTCCTCGCCGTGCTTGCCTGGGGGCTCGGTCGCACCGCGCTGCGCTTGCTGCATCCGCCCCTGCTCCAGAGCCCGTTCCGGCATGGGGTCGCGCTGGCGACCGGCCTCGGGGTGACGATCGTCCTGCTGCAAGGACTCGCGATCGCCGGCTGGCTGAAGCCCGCGCCCCTCGTCGCCGTCGGCGCGATCGGGTTCGCGCTTGCCGCCGTGGAGGTGGCCCGTTGCCGCCGGTGGCCCTCGCTGCGGGTTGCCGGGGCGCATTGGACGCGGCTTCCGGCGACCAGCCGGCTCCTTTCCGTGGCGGTGCTGGCCCTGGGCGCGTCGACCTTGCTGATGCCGCTGGCGCCGCCGGTGGAGTGGGACGAGCTGATGTACCACCTCCCCCACGCTTCGCAGTGGGCGGAGAGCGGCCGCCTCACGGTGAACGAGTGGCTGCGGTATCCCTGGTTTCCCTACGACTTCGAACTGCTCTACGCCGTCGCGCTGATCGCCGGCAACGACGTCCTGCCGCACCTGATGCACGCGCTCGCCGGCTGGATCACGGCCCTGCTGCTGTTCGGGTGGGCCCGGCAACGCGCCGGGACCGATCGGGCGCTGCTGGCCACGCTGCTCTGGCTGTTCCTGGCGAGCAGCCAGTTCAGGAATGCCTACGTGGACCTCGGCGTGGCGCTGTTCGTGTTCCTGGCCTGCGTGGCGCTGGACGCCTGGCTGCGGGAGCGCGCCGATGCCTGGCTCGTGGTCAGCGCATTCGCCCTCGGGCTGGCGGTGGGATCGAAGTACCAGGCGCTCGGCTTTCTCCCGTTCTTCCTGGTGGCCGCCTGGAAGGGCAGGCCGTCCCCACGCTGGCTCGCCGTGGCCGTCGTCGCCTTCCTGCTGCCTTGTGCCTACTGGTACGGGCGCAACCTGGTGCTCGCGGGTGATCCCTTCGCGCCGTTCGGGGGCCGGCTGTTCGGCTTCACCGACTGGAGTCCCGGCGACTTCAAGTCCCAGTTCGACGACCTGCGTCGGCACGCGGCGCTGCCGCCGGCCCTGCTGTGGCCGGCGCTCGTCGCGCTGGTGTTGCAGGTGCGTGCGCAGGCCGGGGCGCGCCTGCCGGCCGCCTTCGCGGCATGGGGCCTGCTGTTCTGGGCGGCGACGTCGCAGTACCCGCGCTATCTGCTCCCCGTCTATCCGGTGCTGGCGCTGCTCGCGGTGCTCGGGTGGGAACAGCTCGCGCGCCTCGCCTGCCGGCTCCTCCGGCGCGCATGGGTGCCTGCCACGTGGGCGGCCCTGGGGGCGGCAGGCGTGCTGGTCGCTGCCGTGTCGGTCGCTCACGAGGAGGCGGACCGGTCGTGGGGCTTGATCGCACCCACGCCGGAGATGCGCGAGGCATCGCTTTCGCGCCAGCTGCCCGGCTATCCCATGTTGCAGTACCTGCGGGAGCATCCGCAGGGCCGGATCTACCAGATCGGGCTGGAAGGCGAGATCCACTACGCGCCCCAGCCGATCTGGGGCGATCACTTCGGGCCGTGGCGCTATGGCGACTACCTGCGGCTCGACGCGGCGGCGTTGCGCGAGCGCCTCCTGCGCGAAGGCTTCGACGCGCTGCTGGTGCACACTGGCCGCATGAAGACGTGGGGCAAGGTGTCACGGCCGGAGTTCGCGCGGCACTTCGCCCTGGAGCACCAGGAGCGCGCGATCCTCCTGTTCTCCGTGCGCAAGGAGCCGCTGCCATGACGCGCCGGGCACCGCCGGCCGTGCCGGTCGCGGTCGTGATCCCCTGCTACAACGAAGCCGCGGCGATCGCGTCCGTCATCGCGGAGTGCCGGGAGCACCTTCCCTGGGCACGCGTCCACGTGTTCGACAACGGCTCCAGCGACGGCACCGCAGCGATCGCGCGCGGCCTCGGGGCCGAAGTGAGGACCGTGTCGCTGCGGGGCAAGGGAAACGTGGTGCGCCGCATGTTCGCCGACGTCGAAGCGGAGGTCTACGTGCTGGTCGACGGCGACGCGACCTACGACCTGTCCGGGGTGCCGGAGATGGTCGGGCGCCTGCTGGACGAGCGGCTGGACATGGTGGTCGGCACGCGCGTGCCCGAGGGCGACGCCGGCGCGGCCTACCGCGCCGGCCACCAGTGGGGCAACCGGATGCTGACGGCGGCCGTCCGCTCGCTGTTCGGCGGCGCCTTCCAGGACATGCTCTCGGGCCTGCGGGTGTTCTCGCGGCGCTACGTGAAGTCCTTCCCGTCACGTGCGCGCGGGTTCGAAACCGAAACCGAGCTCACGGTCCACGCACTGGAGCTCCGCATGGCGTACGCGGAAGTGCCGGTCCGGTATCGCGCCCGGCCGGAAGGATCGCAAAGCAAGCTCTCCACCTACCGGGATGGTGCCCGCATCCTGCTGACGATCGCCAAGCTCGTGCTGAAGGAGCGGCCCCTCGCCTCGTTCACGCTCGCCGCCGCGCTGCTCTCGCTGCTGTCGGTCGGGTTGGCGGCGCCGATCGTGCTGGAATACATGCACACGGGCCTGGTCCCCCGCTTGCCCACGGCCGTGCTCGCCACCGGGATCATGCTGACCGCGCTGCTTTCGCAGGTCTGCGGCGCCGTCCTCCACGTGGTCACTCTCGGCCGGCAGGAGGCCAAGCAGCTGGCGTACCTCGCGATCCCCGCGCCGCAGGCCAGGGAGCCATGAGCAGGCAGGAGGGCCTGCATCGGCTGGCCCGCTTCGGCATGGTCGGCGTCCTGGGGTTCGTCGTCGACGGCGGGCTGCTCCAGCTGCTGGTGGGCAGCGGCCTGTGCGGGCCGATCGTTGCCCGGCTCGTCTCCTTCCCGACCGCCGTGCTGGCGACCTGGTACCTGAACCGCCGCATCACGTTCGGCGACCACGGGCCGGCGTGGCGCAGCCTCCTGCGCTACGTGCTCGTGAGCTCGCTCGGAACGACCCTCAACTTCGCCGTGTATTCGGCGCTCGTCCTCGGCTCCGGCGCGATGAGCGCCCGTCCGCTGATCCCGTTCGCGATCGCATCCGTCCTCGCGATGGCGCTCAACTACCTGGGGGCCCGGTATTTCGCCTTCCCTGCCAGGCGGAACGACTAGTCGATCGCATCGACCGTATCCGGGTCCGGCACTTCCCCGATCACCTGCCGCGTGATGCGGCTTTGCGTCATGAGCCATTCGCAGAAGGCGCGGATCTCCGGCCTTTGCGCGCTGCGCGGGCCGACGATCAGCCAGTAGGCCATGGGGGAATCCATGCGCAGTTTCGGCAGCGGCTCTACCAGGTCGCCGTTGGCCAGGCTCTCCGACACCAGCGGCAGGCGCGCCAGCACGATGCCCTGGCCCGTGAGCGCCGCCTGCACCATCTGGTAGGCGTAGTTGAAATAGAGCCAGCGCTGCGGCTGAAGCTTGGCGAGCCCGTGCTCGTCGAACCAGCGGCGCCACGTGAGCCACTCGAGATGCGTGGAGTACGCGTCGCCCGCCTCGATCAGCGCGAATTGCGCGACGTCCGCCGGCTTGGTGATCGACGCCTTGCCCTTGAGCAGCCAGGGGCTCGCTACCGGCGTGAGCTGCTCGCCGAACAGGCGGATCGCCTGCGGCGGCATGGTCGCCTGCGGGCCGTAGCGCAGCGCCAGGTCGACGTCGGAGATTTCCAGGTCCAGCTTGTTGTCGGTGGCGTCGATGCGGATGTCGATGTCGGGGTGGGCGCTCTGGAACTGCTCCAGCCGCGGGATCATCCACATCGACGCGAAGGACGCGAAGGTGGTGAGCGCCACCGAGCGCCGGCCCGCGCTCTGGCGGATCTGGCGCACGGCGTTGTCGATGCGCGGCAGCGACTGCGACACGGCCATCAGCAGCAGCGCGCCGGCGCTCGTGAGCTCCACCGCGCGCGTGTGGCGCAGGAACAGGCTCACGCCCACCTCTTCCTCCAGCGACTGGATCTGGCGGCTCACGGCCGACTGCGTCAGCGCCATCTCCTCGGCCGCGGCCCGGAAATTCAGGTGCCGCGCGACCGCCTCGAAGGCGCGCAGGTGGCCGGCGGAGATCGGGCGGGTGCGCAGGTGGGTCTGCGAGTGCTGCATGGGGATTGATGCGGATCGGGAATCAATAGCGTAGCGGGATTTCATTGGACCGCCAAGCGGGCGTGAAAGATCATTCCATTCCGAAATGCCATCGCTGGAGAACACCATGACTGCCTCGTCCGCCGCCTCCGTCCTCGCGTCCGCGCCCGCCGTGGCGCTGCCCGGCACGTGGAAGCTGGTGCGCGGCCGCGCCGTCACGCTGCGTCCCACCAGCGACGGCATCCTGCGCATCGCCCACGGCCGCGTGTGGGCCACCTTCGACGGCCCGCATGGCGCCACGCCCGACGACGCCGGCGACCACATCCTGCAGGTGGGTCGGTCCATGTTCGTGCGCGCCGGCCAGCGCGTGGTGCTGGAAGCGTGGAATGCCTCCGGCGCCTCGTACTTCGCCTGGGATCCCGTCGCGGCGCCCGCGACGGCGCTGCGTCCGCGCCTGAACCTCTCGGGCGTGCTGCAACCGCTCGCCGACTTGCGCGTCGCCGGCGCGCTGGCGCTGCGCGCGCTCGGCCAGCTGGCCGCGGGCCTGGTGCAGCTCGGCTGGGCCCTGCTGCACGGCGGCGGCCGCCGTCCCCACGGCGCGCTCGGCTAGCCGGCCTTTCTCCCTCTCCCGCCCGCAGGAGAGGGCCGGGGTGAGGGCGGGCGCCCATAATCGCCCGCATGCCTCCCGCCCCGCCCGCCGCCCGGCCGCCGCTGCATGTCGTCGTGATGGGCGTGGCCGGCTGCGGCAAGTCGGTGGTGGGCGCGCAGCTCGCCGAACGCCTGGCCCTCCCGCTCATCGAAGGCGACGACTTCCACCCGGACAGCAACATCGCGAAGATGCGCGCCGGCGAGCCGCTGACCGATGCGGACCGCGCCGGCTGGCTGGAGCAGCTGGCACGCGAGCTGCGCGCGCGGCCGCAAGGCGCGGTGCTCACCTGCTCGGCGCTGAAGCGCGCGTACCGCGACACGCTGCGCTCCGCCGTGCCGGCGCTGCACTTCCTGCACCTGTCGCTGACGCCGCACCAGGCGATGGAGCGCGTCGCCGCGCGCACCGACCACTTCTATCCGCCGAGCCTGGTCGCGAGCCAGTTCGAGGCGCTGGAGGATCCGCGCGCGGAGCCGCGCGTGCACGTGGTCGACGCCACGCGCCACGTGGACCGGCTCGTCGGGGAGGCCGTCGAATGGCTGGCGCCCACGTTCAACAATGCGTAACGAGTTACGTTAAGTAGAATGGGGCGATCCCCCTCCCCCGTCCAAGCAGGAGTCCCATGAGCAAAGCCTTTGCGAGCCAGGCCGACCTGGCCGACAAGAAGATCACTTTCGAGCAGCTGTCCGCCCACTGCTGGGCCTACACCGCCGAGGGCGACCCGAACTCCGGCGTGATCATCGGCGACAAGTACGTGATGGTCAGCGACGCCACCGCCACGCCGGCCATGGCGCGCGACCTGATCGCGCGCATCCGCACCATCAGCGACAAGCCGATCAAGTACGTGCTGCTCACGCACTACCACGCCGTGCGCGTGCTCGGCGCCAGCGCCTTCGTCGCGGAAGGCGCGAGCGAGGTGATCGCGAGCCAGGGCACCTACGAGCTGATCGTCGAGCGCGGCAAGGAGGACATGCACTCCGAGATGGACCGCTTCCCGCGCCTGTTCCGCAACGCGGAGACGGTGCCCGGCCTCACCTGGCCGACGCTCGTGATCGGCGGCGGCGACCCGGCCGCCGGCGAGGTGCCCGGCAAGCTGACGCTGGATTTGGGCGGGGTGCGCGTGCAGGTCTGGTCGCCCGGCTGGGGCCACACCCGCGGCGACACCATCGCCTGGGTGGAAGAGGAGAAGGTGCTGTTCTCCGGCGACCTGGTCGAATACAACGCCGGCGTCTACACGGGCGACGCCCACCTGCAGGAATGGCCGGCGGCGCTGGAAGCGCTGCGCGCGCTGAAGCCCGAGGCCCTGGTGCCCGGCCGCGGCGAGGCGATGAAGGGCAACGCGCAGGTGAACAAGGCGCTCGACTACACCAAGCAGTGGGTCGAGACGCTGTTCCGCTGCGCCAAGGAAGCGGCCGCCGCCAACATGGACCTGAAGGCCACGATGGCCCACGTCCGCAAGGCCATGGACCCGATCTTCGGCCACGTGTTCATCTACGAGCACTGCCTGCCCTTCGACGTGAGCCGCGCCTACGACGAGGCGCGCGGCATCAAGAACCCGCGCGTGTGGACGGCGGAGCGGGACAAGGAGATGTGGGCGTCCTTGCAGGCGTGAGGGGGGATGCTGGGGTTCGCTGCGCTCACCGCCAGCCTACGGAACCTCGGCATTCCCAAGCCTCCCGGCATTCCTGCGAACCCCGGTTTTCGTAGGCTGGCGGTGAGCCGCAGGCGAACCCCAGCTCTTGTAGTCCTCCACCGACACCGCTGACACTCGCCGGACGACAGCGCGCCCCCAGCCCGCTTCCTAAGCTGGACGGTCTTCCCGTCCCTCCAGAGGAGAACGACCCATGGCCGACGACAAGCCCGTGCCGCGCATCCTGCAGCAGCAACCGCAGCGCGACAGCGACCCGCAGCAGCAGCGCGCCGGCGCCACCGACTTCCAGTCCCGCCCCGAAGGGCAGGACCAGGTGGAAGGCGAGGGCAGCTACACCGCCACGCGCGACTACCAGAAGAACATCAAGGAGTACCTGGACAAGGCCGACGTCCAGTCCGACGCGGAAGCGGCCAAGCCGCGCTCCGAATCCGAAGCGCGCGAGCTGGAACAGGCCGAGCGCGAAGGCAAGTCGCACTCCAGGGGCGAGCACTGATCTTCAGCGCGCCGCCCGCCGCGCCGCGATGAGCGCGGCGATGGCGAGCAGCGCGAGAACCAGCGCCAGTCCCGGCGCGCCGCCGGCCTGCAGCGCCGAGCCGCTGGCGACCGGCCCCAGCGTGCCGCCCCAGGTGTAGCCGGTGATCATGGCCGCCGCCCCGCCCGCGGTGGCGCGCCCGGCGAAGGCGTGCGCCACCTGCACCATCGTCAGCGTGTACAGCGCACCGCCGACGCCGCCCCACACGAATCCGCAGGCCCACAGCAGCCAGGGCGCGCGGCCCGTGAACGCCATGGCGAGGCTCGCTGCCAGCAGCGCCACGGCCGCTGCCGTGAACACGCTGCGCAGCGCGTAGCGGTCGGCGGCCCAGCCCGCCGGGTACTGCATCAGCAGGCTGCCGACGCCGATCGCCCCGGCGACGCTGGCCGCGGCGCGCAGGTCCAGGCCCGTCGCCGATGCATGCGCCGCGCCGACGGCGCCCAGCCCCGCCTCGAACACCCCGCCGCAAAAGGCCAGCAGCGCGAGCCAGGGCACGAGCCGCAGCGCATGCCAGGTGCCGGTGTGCGCGCGCTCGCCGGCCTGCGGCACGTGCGGCCGCGCCGTGACGGCGAGCAGCAGGCAGCCGCCCACCATCGACGCCGCCAGCCAGAGCACGGTGTGCGCCTGCAGCTGCAGCAAGCCCGGGAGGAAGGGCCCGATCGCCAGCGCCGCGCCCAGCGCCGTCTGGTACAGGCCCATCACGCGGCCGCGCATGGCGGGCGGCGCTTCTTCCGCGAGCAGCGCTTCGGTGGTGTTCCACAGGGCCGCGGCACCGCAGCCCGCGACCATCGATCCCGCCACCCAGGTGCCCGGATGGTCCGAAGCGACATAGCCCAGCACGCCCGCCAGTTGCAGCACCGCACCGGCGCGGTAGGTGCGCAAGGCGCCCCAGCGCTGGAGCACGCGCGGCATCGCGGGCATCAACACGCCCACCATCAGGAAGGGCAGCATGGAGAACGCGCCCACCAGGGCCGTGCCATGCCCGGCCTGCTGCAGCAGGATCGCCAGCACCGGCCCGGTCATGGCGGACGCCATGACGATCAGCGTCGTGGCGGCCCCGAGCCGCCAGACGAGTGCCAGGCCGGAAGAAGCCCCGCTCACCGGGCCTGCGCCAGTTCGCGCAGGTCGCGCTGCCAGCCGCGCAGCCGGCGCGCCGCTTCCTCGCGCTGCGCGGGCGTGGTGCTCGCGTGCACGGCGGAGAAGAGCGCGCAGCCTTCCTGCAGCAGGCCTTCCTGCCAGGCGCGGTCTTCCGGGTCGGGCGCACGCCGCGCGCGCTCCAGCCAGCCGCGCAGTTCGGCGCGCGCCAGCTCGGGGCCGGCCTCGGGCGCCGTCACGCGCCGCAGCACCTGCAGCAGGTCCTGCTGGCGGCGCTGGCGCAGGGCGAGGAGGCGCTCCGGGTCGTAGATCGAGCGCGCGATGCCTTCGCGCAGCACCGCGCGCTGCGGGTCCTCGAGCCGGCCGTAGAGCATCTCGAAGCGGTCGAGCAGCTGATCGAGGCGCTTTTGCAGCCGCTCGGGCGCGGCGGGATCGACCGATTCCTTGCGGAAGCTCTCGTTGCGGCTGCGGAACTTGCGCTCGACGTGGCGCAGCTGCTGCGCGTCCAGGCTGGTGGCGATCGCCACCACGGCGGGCTCGGCGACTTCGGCGGTGGCGTCGGCACGCGCTTCCAGCTGCCGCACGAAGCCGCAGGCCTCCCGCGGCGTGATCTCGCCGGGGATGCGCTCCTCCAGCTCGCCCAGGAGCGCGGCCAGCCGCGGCAGCTCGTTGCGCCGGTGCCAGGCCTGCAGCCGGGCGAGCTCCGCGCGGACCTGCACCCGCTGCTCGTCGCTGAAGTCCGCGAAGCCGTCGAGCCACCAGTAGGCGAGCTCCGGCAGCGTGGCGTAGCCCAGCTTCAGCGCGCTGCAGGCCGCGAGCGCCAGCGTGGCGGCGAGCGCAAGGATAATGCCGACCATGCGGAAGCGATCCAGCTTCATGGTGTGAAGGGTAAGTGATGAAAGCAGTCGACGTGGTGGTGATGGCGGCCGGCAAGGGCACGCGCATGAAGAGCCGGACGGCCAAGGTGCTGCACCGCCTGGGCGGGCGCCCGCTGATCGCGCACGTGATGGACACGGCGCAGGCGCTGCACGCGCGCCGGACGATCGTGATCACCGGCCATGGCGCCGAGGACGTCGAGTCCTGGCTGCGCGATGCCGCGTCCGCCGCGGGCCGCGCCGCGCCCGACTTCGTGCGGCAGGAGCCGCAGCTGGGGACCGGGCATGCCGTGCAGCAGGTCGTGCCGGTGCTGCCGGACGACGGCATCGCGCTGATCCTCAACGGCGACGTGCCGCTGATCCGCCCGGCCACGCTGCAGGCGCTGGTGGACAAGTGCGGCGGCGAGCGGCTGGCCCTGCTCACCATGGAGATGGCCGACCCCACCGGCTACGGGCGCATCGTGCGGCAGGGCGAGGCCGTGCAGGCGATCGTGGAGCACAAGGACGCGACGCACGCGCAGCGCGCCATCCGCGAGGTCTACACGGGCTTCATGGCCGTGCCTTCGGCGAAGCTGAAGGACTGGCTCGCCCGCCTGAAGAACGACAACGCGCAGCGCGAGTACTACCTGACGGACATCGTCGGCTTCGCGGTCGCGGACGGCTGCGATGTCGTCGCCTCGTCCGCTTCCGAGCAGGTCGAGGTGGACGGCGTCAACAGCCCGGTGCAGCTGGCCGACCTGGAGCGCGCCTACCAGCGGCGGCAGGCCAACGCGCTGATGGAGCAGGGCGTGCGCCTGGCCGACCCGGCGCGCTTCGACGTGCGCGGCACGCTTGCCTGCGGGCAGGACGTGGAGATCGACGTCAACTGCGTGTTCGAAGGCGACGTGAAGCTGGGCGAGGGCGTGCGCGTCGGCGCCAATTGCGTGATCGCGAACGCGGAGATCGCCGCGGGCGCGGTGATCCACCCCTTCACGCACATCGACGGCGAGGCGGCCGGCGTGCAGGTGGGCGAGGGCGCGCTGGTCGGCCCCTTCGCGCGCCTGCGTCCGGGCGCGCAGCTGGGGCCGGAGGTGCACATCGGCAACTTCGTCGAGGTGAAGAACTCCACGATGGCGCGCGGCGCCAAGGCCAACCACCTCGCGTACCTGGGCGACGCGACGGTGGGCGAGCGCGTGAACTACGGCGCTGGCAGCATCACGGCCAACTACGACGGCGCGCGCAAGCACCGCACGGTGATCGAGGCGGACGTGCACGTGGGCAGCAACTGCGTGCTGGTGGCGCCGGTGACGGTGGCGCAGGGCGGCACGGTGGGTGCGGGGTCGGTGGTGAGCAAGGACACGCCCGCCGGTTCGCTGACTGTCGCACGGGCGCGGCAGGCGAGCATCGCGAACTGGCAGCGGCCGAAGAAGAAGTGAGCGCGCAGGCGGTGGGGTTCGCTGTCGCTCACCTGCCGCGGCCGCAGCCGCGCCACCCTACGAAAGGCGGCTTGCCGTAGGGTGGCGGCGGCGCGCCGCCGGAAGGTGAGCGACGCGACCGAGCGCTGCGACCGCAGCGCGTAGCCTGAGACGAAGGCGTAGCCGAGACTCAGCACCCCACCGATCACGCGCCGCGCGCCGGCAACGGAATCCGCGGCCGGAACTTCCCCCGCTTCACCGAAAAGAACGCCTTCACGTTCCGCACGTTCGCGTCGCTGGTGAACAGCCGCTGCGCCAGCGCCAGGTAATCCGGCATGTCGCGCGCATGCACGACCAGCACGAAATCGGGCCCGGGCGACACGCGATAGCACTGCTGCACCGCTTCGTCCGCGATCACGCGCTCCTCGAAGGCCTCCTGCTCCGCGTTCCCCTGCCGGTCCAGAGAGACCTCCACCACCGCCTCCAGCCCGTGCCCGAGCACTGCTGCGACCCGCTCGGGGTTCAGCACCGCGATCTCGCGCTCGATCAGGCCGGCGTCGCGCAGGCGCTTCACCCGCCGCAGGCAGGTGGCCGGGGAGATGTGGACCTGCGCCGCGAGGTCCTGGTTGCTCAGGCCGCAGTCCTCCTGCAATCGGGCAAGGAGGGCGAGATCGGTGGCATCGAGATCCGTTTCGGATGGCATTTTGAAAGTTTATTGCATACGCGATATCCGATGCAATAAATCAGCAAACTACCAGAAATTCAGCAAGCTAATTGCACGCGTGAGCGCCTACATTGCCAAGCATCCATCCACGAGGTGATCCCATGTGCGGCATCGTCGGCGCGGTCTCCACGCGCAACATCGTTCCCATCCTGGTCCAGGGCCTGCAGCGCCTGGAATACCGCGGCTACGACTCCTGCGGGGTCGCCGTCTACGCCGACGGCCTGAAGCGGGCCCGCAGCACGGCGCGCGTCGCCGAGCTCATGTCGCAGGTCGACGGCGAGCACATCGCGGGCGGCACCGGCATCGCCCACACGCGCTGGGCGACGCACGGCGCGCCGGCGGTGCACAACGCGCACCCCCATTTCAGCCACGGCACCGGCGAAGCCGGACCCGAGACGCCGGGACGCGTGGCGCTGGTGCACAACGGCATCATCGAGAACCACGACGAGCTGCGGGCGATGCTCCAGGCCAAGGGCTACCGCTTCACCAGCCAGACCGACACCGAGGTGATCGCGCACCTGGTGGACAGCCTCTACGAAGGCGACCTGTTCGAGGCGGTGAAGGCCGCGACGGCGCAACTGCACGGGGCCTACGCCATCGCCGTGTTCTGCAAGGACGAACCGCACCGCGTGGTCGGCGCGCGCGCCGGCTCGCCGCTGGTGCTGGGCGTGGGCAAGGAAGAGAACTTCCTCGCCAGCGACGCGATGGCGCTGGCCGGCGTGACCGACCAGATCGTCTACCTGGAAGAGGGCGACCTGGTGGACCTGCAGCTGGGGCGCTACTGGATCGTCGACCGCAGCCACCGCCCCGTCGAGCGGCCGGTGAAGACGGTGCAGGCGCACAGCGGCGCGGCGGAGCTCGGCCCGTACCGCCACTACATGCAGAAGGAGATCTTCGAGCAGCCGCGCGCGATCGCCGACACGCTGCAGGGCATCGAGCACGTCTCGCCGGAACTGTTCGGCGACGGCGCCTGGCGCATCTTCAAGGAAGTGGATTCGGTGCTGATCCTCGCCTGCGGCACCAGCTACTACAGCGGCTGCACCGCCAAGTACTGGCTGGAACGCGTCGCGAAGATCCCGACGCAGGTGGAGATCGCCAGCGAATACCGCTACCGCGACAGCGTCCCCAACCCGCGCACGCTGGTGGTGACCATCAGCCAGTCGGGCGAGACGGCCGACACGCTGGCGGCGCTGAAGCACGCGCGCTCGCTGGGCATGGAGCAAACGCTGACGGTGTGCAACGTGTCCACGTCGGCGATGGTGCGCGAATGCAAGCTGGCCTACATCACCCGCGCCGGCGTCGAGATCGGCGTGGCCTCCACCAAGGCCTTCACGACGCAGCTCGCGGGCCTGTTCCTGCTGACGCTGGCGCTGGCGCAGGTGCGCGGCCACCTCACCGAAACGCAGGAAGCGCAGCACCTGAAGGACATGCGCCACCTCCCCACCGCGCTGCAGGCCGTGCTGGCCCTGGAGCCGCAGGTGATCAGCTGGGCCGAGGACTTCGCCAACAAGGAAAACGCGCTCTTCCTCGGGCGCGGCATGCACTACCCGATCGCGCTGGAAGGCGCGCTGAAGCTGAAGGAGATCAGCTACATCCACGCCGAGGCCTACCCGGCCGGCGAGCTGAAGCACGGCCCGCTGGCGCTGGTGACCAGCGAGATGCCGGTGGTGACGGTGGCCCCGAACGACGCGCTGCTGGAAAAGCTGAAGAGCAACATGCAGGAAGTGCGTGCGCGCGGTGGCGTGCTCTATGTGCTGGCGGATGCGGACAGCCGGATCGAGAACAGCGAGGGCGTGCACGTGATCCGGATGCCGGAGCACTACGGCACCCTCAGCCCGCTGCTGCACGTGGTTCCGCTGCAGCTGCTGGCGTATCACACGGCGTGCGCGCGGGGGACGGATGTGGACAAGCCGAGGAACCTGGCGAAGAGCGTGACGGTGGAGTGACGGTCACGCCCGGCGTCTGCCGGAATCAATCCTGCCACTTCGATGCGCGGATCACCGCGCACATGTCCACGCGCCGGAACTGCGGGTCCTTGCACGCGAGGAAGTCGTCATTGAAGGTGCCGACGGTGCTGTCCGGGCGGTGCTTCATGCCCTGGTAGAACGCGTCGATGATGCCGCTCTTGAAGTCCGGCTCCCGCGGGAACGCGGCGAGCACGGCTTCCCGTTCGGCATCGGTGAACTGCTCATAGCCGCGCCCCGCCACGTCCATGCCCGCGCCCGCCTGCACCAGCGCGATCTCGGGGCGCATGAACTGCGGGATGCCCGGTGTCGTGTGCAGCGCGACGGCGTTCCAGACCGTCTCGATGTCGCCTTCGGAAATGCCATGGCCGCGCAGGAAATCGCGCGCCGCGTTCGCGCCGTCGACCTCGAAGCGGAGCTGGCTGCCCTCGTAGCGGGCGGTGAGCCCGATGTCGTGGAACATGGACGCCGCGTAGAGCAGCTCGGCGTCGTACTTCAGTCCCTTGCGGCGGCCGGCGAGGCAGCCCCAGCAGTAGCAGCGCAGGGAGTGGCGGTAGAGCAGTTCGCTCTCGGTGTCGCGAACGAACTCGGTGATTTCGCGGGCGAGCTGGCTGTCCGGGATCGGGATTCCGGAGACTTCCTTGGGGGTCATGGCGTTTCCCTGGATCGGTGGAAAGGCAGTGGACGTCACTGCGCGGAGGGGCTGCCGGGGAAGCCGAGGATCCGCGCGAAGTCGCTGACGCGCTCGCGCGGCATCGCGGCCTGGTTCACCGGCGCCTCGGGATCGCCGTAGCCCAGGGACATGCCGAAGACGGTCACCTCCTCGGGCGGCAGCCGCAGATGCTCGGCGATCACGGAATGGAACGGGGCGAAGGAGACCTGGGGGCAGGTGTCGAGGCCGCGCGCCTTCGCCGCCAGCATCACCGTCTGGGCGAACATGCCCAGGTCGAGCCAGCTGTGCGGCTTCAGCCGGCGGTCGATCGCGAAGATGAGGCCGACGGGCGCACCGAAGAAGTGGAAGTTCCGCTCCGACTGGCGGGTGCGCGCAACGACGTCGGTACGCTCGATCTTCAGCGAGGCGTAGTAGCGCGCACCGAAGTCCTGCACCCGCGCGCGGAACACGTCGGGCAGCGGATCGGGAAAGTGTGCCGGGGCCGGCATGGTGCCGGCGCGCGAGGCCGCCACCAGCGCATCACCGAGCTCGTCCTTCACCTGGCCGGCGACCACGTAGACGCGCCAGGGCTGGACGTTCGCGCCGCTCGGCGCGGTGGAGGCGTCCGCCAGGATCGCTTCCACCACTTCGCGGTCGACGGTCATGCGCTTGAACGCGCGGGTCGCGCGTCGCGAGTGCATGACCGTGGAGACGCATTGCGCAAGGAAGGTAGGCTGGGTGCTCATGTGCTGCGCTCTCGCGGTGTGGTATGCCGCGATCATGGTCGATCGACTTCATGAAGGGAACTGGTGCTTTTGCAAGGCCGAAATGAACGGCCTTCATCGCGGCAAGGCCCGGTCCGCGGTTGACCGGGATCAGCCGGCGAATTGCCTGCGGTACTCGCGCGGGCTCACGCCCACGCGCCGGCTGAACGCGCGGCGGAACGCGTCCACGTTGGCATAGCCGACGTTCGTCGCGAGCCGCTTCAGCGGGACGTCGGATTCCTCCAGGCGGCGCCTCGCCTCGTCGATGCGCGCCTTCTCGACGAACTGCGCCGGCGTCATGCCCGCCTCGTGGCGGAACACACGCGCGAAGTTCCGCTCGCTCATGCCGGCATGCGCAGCGAGCCGGGGCACGGAGAGGTCCGCCTTCAGGTGCGACAGGACATGGTCCTGCACCGCGCGGATGTCCGACTTCTCCGCCGACTGCGCCGCCAGGTGGGCGCTGAACTGGCTCTGCCCACCGGGTCGCTTCAGGAACATGACGAGTTCCCTCGCGACGCGCAGCGCCAGTTCGCGTCCGTGGTCCTCTTCCACGAGCGCGAGCGCCAGGTCCAGGCCCGCCGTCACGCCGGCGGACGTGTACAGCTTGCCGTCCCTGACGTAGATCGCGTCCGGCTCCAGCACCACCCGCGGATTCGCGGCGGCCAGTTGCGCGGCTTCGTTCCAGTGCGTCGTCACCCGGTGGCCATCGAGCAGGCCGGCGGCCGACAGGACGAACGCACCCGTGCAGACGGAGCCGATGCGGCGGACCGAGCGCGCTTGCGCCTGCAGCCAGGCCTGCAGCTCGCGCCCCGAGCGCAAGGCCTCCACGTCGGGGCTGCCCGCCACGAGCAGCGTGTCCAGTTTCCCGCGCAAGCCGGACACCGTCGCGTCCACGGCGATCCGCAAGCCGCAGCTGCTGCGCAGCAGGCCCGCGCTCGTGCCGATCACCTGGACTTCGTACGCCTTCGGGTCCCCGAGCTGGCGAGCGGCCTCGGCGAACACGTCGGCGGGCCCGACGACGTCGAGCAACTGGACCGTGGGAAAGGCAAGGATGCCTATGCGCATGGCGGGAGGCGATGGGAGATTGGCAGGAAACGCCGCCTTCGGGTCGTGACGGTCATGGTCATTCTGGCTGAAAATTCCCGCAGCGGCAATTCTTGCCAGAGAGGACAAGCGTCATGACGAATCCCCAAGGAGCATTTCCATGAGAAATCCGAGGCTCTCCGTTCCCCTGCTGGCGGCCGCCCTGGCTTGCTTCAGCGCAACCCAGGCGCTCGCCCAGGCAAGCCACGAGAAAGTCACACCGGCATTCGCCCGGCCGATTCCCAACATCCCGGGCAAGTCGCTCGTCGCGGTGGTCGTCGACTATGTGCCCGGAGCCGCCTCGCGTCCCCACCTGCACGCGAAGTCGGCCTTCATCTATGCCTACGTTCTCTCGGGCGCCATCGAGTCCCGGGTGGACGACGGACCGACGCAGGTCCTGCGCGCCGGCGAGAGCTTCCACGAGCCGCCCGGCGCAAGGCATGCGGTCAGCCGCAATGCCAGCAAGACGGAGCCGGCCAGGCTCCTGGCCGTGTTCGTCGTCGACACGGGGGACACGCCGCTGACCACGCCCGAACCCGCAACCGAAGCAAAGGAGTAAGGCCATGAGCCAACGCCTCGACCACAATCGGATCGCGCCAGCCGGCATGAAGGCCCTCGGCGCAGTTTATGGTTATGTCGCGCAGAGCGAACTGTCGCCCGTCCTTGTCGATCTCGTGTACCTGCGCGTCTCGCAGATCAACAACTGCGCATTCTGTCTCGACATGCACACCCGGGACCTGCGAAAGAAGGGCGTCCCGGTGGAGAAGCTCACCCTCGTGCAGGCGTGGCGCGAAGCCGGCGACCTGTTCGACGCGCGCGAACAGGCTGCGCTGGCGTGGGCGGAGTCGGTGACCCGCGTGGCGACCACGGGGGTGCCGGACGCCGACTTCGGGGCGGCGCGAGGCGTGTTCACGGAGCGCGAACTGGTGGACCTGACCATCGCCATCGGCCTGATGAACACGTACAACCGCCTGGCCATCAGCTTCCGCAGCACACCCGAAGCCGCGCGGATGGCCGGCGGGCGGGCGCAGGAGGCCTGATCCGCATCCGTGGCAGGGCCGCTCCCGCCATCTTCGACAATCCCGTCAAGGACGGCCGATAATCCGGTGCAGGAGGACGCGCCATGGCCGGAGTTCGGCAGTTCGACGAGGAAGCGATGCTGGAGCAGGCCCTGGCGCTGTTCTGGCAGAAGGGCTTCGCCAACACGACGATGCAGGACCTCGCCGCGGCCACGGGCGTGCAGCGAGGCTCGCTGTACAACGCCTACGGCGACAAGGACACCCTGTTCCTGAAGGTGTTCGAGCGCTACCGGCAGGACTTCGGCGGGCAGATGCGCGAAGCATTGGCGCGTCCGAAGCTGCGTGATGCCCTGCGCTCGTTCCTCGACTTCGTCATCTCCTCCATGACCACGGGAACGCCGACCCGCGGCTGCCTGAGCACCAAGACCGCGCTCGGCAGCGATGTGCTCGATCCCGCTTTGCAGTCCGCGCTGCGACTGCTGCTGGATGACATCGAGGCCGCCCTGGTGGAAAGGCTTTCCCCGGAGGCCGAAGGCCTGCCCGTGCCCGTGCGGCAGGCTGCGCGCCTGATCGTCACCTTCACGCGCGGACTGGTCGTCATCGAGCGCATCTACGCCGACGAGAAGCGCATGCGGACGTCGGCGGATACCTTGGTCAAGCTGCTGCTGCCGGCGTCGGCCCGCTAGCTTCGCGCGCCGGGCGGCGCGGCCCCGCCTCCTGCCGGTCACCATACCCGCGCAGCTCGCGGGTGCATTGCCACTGCATGTTAGACGATGCCGTCAAACATGACAGCATTGTCAAACATGAACACCTCCAACTCCCCCGCGGCTCCCGCAGCCGGCTCGGCGGCCGCTCTCGGCCCGGGCGCATTTCCAGTGATCGCCGCTGGCCTCTGCGCGAGCCTGATCGGCATCGGCCTGGCCCGGTTCGCCTATACGCCCCTGATTCCTCCCCTGATCGCCGCCCGCTGGTTCAGCGCCGATTCCGTCGTGTTCCTGGCCGCAGCGAACCTGCTGGGCTACCTGCTCGGGGCGCTCGCAGGAAGGCGCCTGGCTTCGGCGATGGGGTCCGTCGTCGCGTTGAAAGCCATGATGCTGCTGACCGCCTTGTCGTTCCTTGCGTGCACCGTCCCGCTCTCCGCAACCTGGTTCTTCTCCTGGCGCCTGGTCTCGGGAGTCACTGGCGGCGCCATCATGGTGCTCGTGGGCAGCGTCGTCCTGCCGCACGTCCCGCCAGCCCGCAAAGGCATGGCCGCCGGGGCGATCTTCCTGGGCCTGGGGCTCGGGATCGCCGCCTCCGGCACGATGGTGCCGGTCCTGCTCAGGTCCGGCCTGAGCCAGGCCTGGGGCGGCCTGGCGGTGTTGTCGCTCGTCCTGACGCTGCTGACGTGGCGCGCATGGCCGGCCAACCTGAAGCCAGGCAGGCGCGAAGCGGCCGCGTTGTCGCCGAAGCAGCGCCGATCCTTGCTGCACATCTGCGGCCAGTACGGCCTGATGGCGATCGGCGTGGTGCCTTCCATGGTCTTCCTGGTCGACTACGCAGTGCGCGGGATGCACTGGAGCGTGGACGCCGGAGCGCTCCTGTGGGTGGTGTTCGGGATCGGAGCGCTGGTGGGACCTCTCTCCTACGGCGCTGCCGCCGACCGCCTGGGGTTCGCCCGCACCATCCGCCTGGCGCTCGGGATCCAGGTGGTCGCGATGGCGTTGCTGCTTTCTGGCTCGGCGCCGGCGGTCACCGTCTCGGTGTTCCTGCTCGGGACTTTCCCGCCGGGTGCGGTGCCGCTCGTCCTGGGGCGGGTGAACGAACTGGTGAAGGCCTCCCCCGCAGCGCAACAGGCGGCCTGGGGCAGTGCCACGACCGCGTTCGCGCTCGTGCAGGCGGCCGCCGGCTACTTCGACAGTTTCCTGCTCACGGCCACCGGGGGCGACTTCACCGCCGTCTTCGGGGTCGCCGGGGCCGCGTTCGCCGTCGCGCTCGGTTGGGACCTGGGGCTCAGACCAGCGCCCCTGCCCTGACCACCTGCCGCCTTCGCCCGGCGGGCGACAGCAACTCGTACCCCGACCGCGCACGCAGCGCCAGGAAATCCGCCGGACAACCTTCGCGGAACACGCCGTCCCACGCGAGTCCCATCGCCCGCGCCGGAGCGCTCGTGATCGTGGGCAGCCACGACGCCGGATCGGGCAGGTGCGCCAGCAGCACCCCGAGCCCGAAGGTCTCCAGCAGGTCGAAGCTGCCGTAGGGATAGAACGCGTCGGCGACGTTGTCGGTGGCGATGCACGCGTTCACGCCCGCCTCGCGCGCTTCGCGCAGGCGCGTGATGCCACGCTCCACCGGCGTGCCGGTCCAGTCGCCCTGCAGGTACACGTTCGAGGTGGGCAGCGCCACCAGGTGGACGCCGGCGCGGGCGCATTGCTCCAGGGTCCGCATCGCCTCGTCGGTCGGTTGCATGGAAAGCGAACAGGCGTGGCCGCAGGTCACGCGCCCCTGCATGCCGAACTCGATCGCGAGCGCGGCGACGCAGGCGAGCGCGGTCGCCTCGGGCAGCAGGCATTCGTCCACGTGCAGGTCGAGTTCCACTTCCGCGCGCGCGGCGACTTCGAACACGCGCCGCAGTTTCGACTCCGCCTGCGCATTCCCGTAGACGTACGTGCCCAGCACGCCGCCCGTCTCGCGCAAGGTGCGCGCCCGCGCCGCGGCGGTGCGACCCTCGTCGAACGCGTCGATCGGCGTCAGGGAAACGAACTGCAGGGCGATCCGCTCGCGCCACTGCTCGCGCAACTCCAGCAGCACGGGGAACGCCAGCGGCGGCTGCGGATCGGGCCAGTCCAGGTGCGTGCGCATCGCGCGCGTGCCGGACTGCCACGCGTCCTGCAGCGCCCGCGTCATGCGCGCGTGGACCTGGTCGGCGGTCCAGCCGGCGCGCTTCTCCTTCATGCGGGCGATTGCCGTGGTGAGATCGCCGCGCGCCTCGCCGACTTCGTCGACCGTGTAGCACTTGTCGATGTGCACGTGCAGGTCGACCGGCGCGCTCACCAGCGTGGACTGCGCCGCGCCCGCCACCGGCTCGATGCGCGTGATGCGGCCGGCCGCCCACGCCACATCGAAGGCCTGGCCCGCGGCCTGCGGCAGCGACGGATCGCGAAGCGCGGACGGAATCGAGACGCGTTGCAGCAGGCCTTTCAGGACGTTCCCCTTCGCTGTTTTGACGATCGGTCAAGCCATTTGTACACTGCGCGCCCATCACACGCAACCGGAGGTCGCGCATGGCGCACCCTGCAGGAGTGCACCCGCCCCGGGTGCTGGTGGTGGGGACGGGCGCCATCGGCACGCTCTATGGCGGCATGCTCGCGCGCGCCGGCGCGGAGGTGTCCGTCGTCTGCCGCTCCGACCACGATGCCGTGGTCGCCGGCGGCTACGACATCCGCACGTCCTGGGGCGATTTCGTGTTCCGTCCCGCGCGCGTGCTGCGCGAGGCGGGCGAAGCGCAGCCCGCGCCCGACTACGTGCTGCTCGCGGTCAAGACGGTGCGCGGCCTGGATCGCGCCGCGCTGATCCGGGGCGCCGTCGGGCCGCACACGACCATCGTGCTGGTCGGCAACGGCATCGGCATCGAGCAGGAGATCGCCGAGGCCTTTCCCTCCAATGAACTGGTCAGCGTCCTGGCCTTCGTCGCGGCCAGCCGCACGGGGCCGGCGCAGGTGCGGCACCACGCCCTCGGTCGCCTCGCGATGGGCAACTATCCGCGGGGCGCGTCGGCCGCGACCCGCACGCTCGCGGGCCTGTTCGTCGCGGCGGGCGTGCCGTGCGAGGTGCAGACGGAGATCGCCGCGTCGCGCTGGCTGAAGAACCTCTGGAACATCGCCTTCAACCCGATCTCGGTGCTGGGCGGCGCGATGGACACGCGCGCGATCCTGGCGCCGGCCGAAGGCCGGGAGTTCGTGGCCAGGGTCATGCGCGAGGCCGCGGCGGTCGCGGCGGCGAACGGCCATCCCATCGCGGATCACGTCATCGAGGACACGATCGCCAGCACGCGCGCGCAGTCGCCGTACAAGACCAGCATGGCGCTCGACTACGAGGCGGGCCGCCCCATGGAGATCGAACCGATCCTGGGCAACGTCGTGCGTTCCGCGCGCGCGCACGGCGTGGCCGTGCCCTCGCTGGAAGCGCTCTATGCGCTCGCCCGGATGGTCGAGGAGCGCGGTCCGCAAACGCCCGCGCGCTGACGCACGCTGCACTGCAACCGAGGGTTTGTACCGGCGCGCGTCGCCGGGGCGACACCCTACATTCGCGGCAATTTGACCGAACGGTCAATCCAACCGTCCAGTGAGCCGCCGCCGGCGGGGAGAGGCAAGCATGAAGCGTTTCTGGTCCGACTTCACCGCCCCCGAGCTGGCCGCGCTCGACCGCGAGCGGCTCATCGCCGTCCTGCCGGTCTCGGCGATCGAGCAGCACGGGCCCCACCTGCCGCTGTCGGTGGACACGACCATCGTCGAAGGCGTGGTGGACCGCGTCGCCGCGCAGCTGCCGGACGACCTGCCGGCGGTGTTCCTTCCCACGCAGCGCATCGGCAAGAGCAACGAGCATTCCCGCTACCCGGGCACGCTGACCCTCTCGCTGAACACGCTGGCGAGCGTGTGGATGGAGATCGGTGCCTGCGTCGCGGCGGCCGGCGTGCGCAAGATGGTGATCTTCAACAGCCACGGCGGCCAGGGCACCGTCGCCGAAATCGTGGCGCGCGACCTGCGCGTGAAGCACGACATGCTGGTGGTCGCCACCAACACCTACTCCTTCGGCACGCCCGCCGGCATGTTCAGCGCCTCGGAGACGCAGCACGGCATCCACGGCGGCGACAAGGAGACCTCGGTCGTGCTGGCGCTGCGTCCCGACCTGGTGGACATGGCGCAGGCCCGCAACTTCCGCTCCAGCGCGGAGAGGCTGGTCGCCGAGACGCGCCACCTCTCGATCAACGCGCGCGCCAAGCTCGCCTGGCAGATCCAGGACCTGAACCCCGCCGGCGCCTGCGGCGACGCGAGCCAGGCCACGCCGCAGAAGGGCGAGGCCGTGCTCGACCACATCGCGACGCAGTTCATCGAGATGCTGCGCGACCTGCACGACACGAGCCCGCAGTGGCTGCACCAGGAGCCGGTGCTGTGACGGCCGAAGCGCATCCGCTGCTGCGCCTGGCGCGCGTCAACAAGCGCTACTCGAACGGCACCGTCGCCCTGCGCGACATGACGCTGGCCATCCACGGCGGCGACTTCGTCAGCCTGCTGGGCCCGTCCGGCTGCGGCAAGAGCACGGCGCTGCGCATGATGGCGGGGCTGCTCGCGCAATCCTCCGGCGACATCGAGTGGCCGGGCCAGGGCACGGCCGACGCGCACGCGCACGAGATCGGCTTCGTGTTCCAGGAGCCCACGCTGATGCCTTGGGCCACGGTCTTCGACAACGTGTGGCTGCCGCTGCGCCTGCGCGGGGTTTCGCGCACCGCCGCCGCGCAGGACGTCGGCTCGGCGCTAGCGATGGTGGGGCTGTCCCGCTTCGCGGACGTCTATCCGCGCGAACTCTCCGGCGGCATGAAGATGCGCGTGTCCATCGCCCGCGCGATGGTGACCCGGCCGCGGCTGCTCCTGATGGACGAGCCCTTCGCCGCGCTCGACGAGATGACGCGCGCCAAGCTCAACGACGACGTGCGCAAGCTCTGGAAGGACCTGGGCCTCACGGTGGTCTTCGTCACGCACAACGTCTGGGAGGCGGTGTACCTCTCCACCCGCGTCGTGGTGATGGCGGCGCGCCCGGGCCGCGTGGTCCAGGACATCCGCATCGAAGGCCCGGCGCTGCGCGACGAATCCTTCCGGACCTCCACGCCCTACGCCGAACAGTGCACGCGCATCTCGGCCTCACTGAAGGAGACCCTGGCCCATGCTGACGTCGACCATTGAATCGGGCGAGACGCCGGTGGTCGCCGGCGACGCCGAGCGCCGCCAGGCGCTGCGCGAGCGCGCGCTGACCATCGGCGCGCCGCTCGCGGTGCTGGTGCTGGCCCTGACCGCCTGGGAACTGTTCGTGCGGATCAACGCCATCCCGCACTACATCCTGCCGGGGCCGCTGCTGGTGGCGCAGACGCTGTGGGACAAGTGGGACTCGCTGCAGCTCTCGCTGCTCTTCACGGTCAAGCTGACGGTGTTCGCGCTGCTGCTGGCCATCGTCGGCGGCGTCGCGCTCGGCACGCTGTTCGCCCTCTCGCGCTACGTGGAGGTGAGCCTGTTCCCCTTCGCCGTGGTGCTGCAGGTCACCCCGATCATCGCGATCGCGCCGCTGATCATGATCTATGTGGACAGCACGATGGGCGCGCTGCTGATCTGCGCCTGGATCGTGGCCTTCTTCCCCATCCTCTCCAGCACGGTGATCGGCCTGCGCAGCGCCGATCACAACCTGCGCGACCTCTTCACGCTGTACCGGGCCAGTCCCTGGCAGCGCTTCCGGCTGCTGCAGACGCCCTCGGCGCTGCCCTTCTTCATGTCCGGCCTCAAGGTGTCCGGCGGGCTGGCGCTCATCGGCGCCGTGGTCGCGGAGTTCGTGGCCGGCGCCGCGGGCAAGGAGACGGGCCTCGCATCGCGCATCTTCGAGGCCAGCTTCCGCAGCGACATCCCGCTGATGTTCGCGGCCCTGCTGCTGGTGTCGGCCTGCGGCATCCTGATCTTCCTGGTGACGAGCTGGATCTCGCACCGCGTGCTGGGCCACTGGCACGAAAGCGAACTCAAACGGGAGCGGTGATGGGCTTGGTCGACATGCACGCGGCCGGCGAGGCGCAGCCGGGCCGGGCCGAAGTGATCGAAGCGTTCCGCCGCAGCCTGGGCGACATCGCCTGCCTGACGGCGCCGGACGACCTGCGCGCGCGGGCGCGCGACTTCTACTGGTACAGCCCCGTCCTGGAAGCGCTGCTGAAGGACTGCCGCGCCGAGATCGTGGTGCTCCCGGCTTCCGAGGCGGAGGTCGTGCGCGTCGCGGCGGCCGCGGCCCGCCACCGCCTGCAGGTGACGGTGCGTGGCGGCGGCACGGGCAACTACGGCCAGGCGGTGCCGCTGCAAGGCGGCGTGGTGCTGGACACGACGCTGCTTTCCCGCGTCCTGCACATCGGCGACGGTTTCGCGCGGGTGCAGGCCGGCGCGACGCTGGAATCCGTGCTGGAGGCCGTGCGCGCCACCGGCCAGCAGCTGATGATCTATCCGTCGACGCTGGACGTCGCGACGATCGGCGGCTTCATCGCCGGGGGCTCGGCCGGCATCGGCTCGGTGCGCCACGGCATCCTGCGTGAGTCGGGCACGATGCGCGCGCTGCGCATCGTCACGCTGGAGGAAGAGCCGCGCGTCCTGACGGTCACCGGCCCCGAGATCGAGCTGGTGCACCACGCCTGGGGCACCAACGGGATCATCGTGGAGGTGGAGGTGAAGCTGGTGCCCGCCGTGGACTGGCTGCACTGCATCGCGCTGTTCCCCAGCTACGCGCAGGTGCTGCGCTTCGGCTCGGCCGTGCAGGCCGCCAGCGTGGACGTGTTCCTGCTCAGCGCGGTGGACCGCCGCTTCGCGCCCTACTACAGCGATTTCGGCGAGCGCTTCGACGGCAGCGGCGACGCCATCTTCTCCCTGGTGCACCCGTCCGAGCGCGAGCGCTTCTTCGCGCTGGCGCGCGAATTCGGCGGCCGCGAGACCATGTGCATGACGCCGGCGGAGCGCAAGCAGTCCGGGCTGCCTCCGGTGCACGAGTGCGCCTACAACCACACCACGCTGCGGGCGCTGAAGGTGGACCGGCACTGGACCTACCTGCAGATGGTCGTGCCGCCGCAGCAGGCGCCCGACATCGTCGCCGCGCAGATCGAGCGCTACGGCGACGAGATGCTGATGCACCACGAATTCGCCCTCCTGGGGGGCCAACCGCGTCTGTCGGGCCTGGTGCTGCTGCAGTACCTGGACGAGGACCGCCTGGACGAAGTCATGCGCGAACTGGTGCAGGACGGCTGCCAGGTGATGAACGCCCACGTGAACGTGCTCGAGAAAAGCGGGCGCAAGCAGATGGGCGACGAGGAACTGCGCTTCAAGCGCGCCGTGGATCCGCACGGGCTGATGAACCCCGGGAAGATCCTTTCGCTCTGAGCTCCCACCGCAAACCAGGAGACACCATGCACCTTGGATCCATCCTCCGCGCCACCGGCGCCCTCGTGGCGGCCGGCTTGCTGGCTGCCGGCGCCGCGCACGCGCAGCAGAAGATCGTGTTCGCCACCAACTGGAAGGCCCAGGGCAGCCATGGCGGCTTCTACCAGGCCGTGGCCGACGGCACCTACAAGCGCTACGGCCTCGACGTGGAGATCATGCAGGGCGGCCCGCAGGCCAACCCCCGGCCGCTGATGCTGGTGGGCAAGGTGGACCTGATGATCCCGATCGGACTGATCGCGATGATGGAGGCGAACAAGAGCAAGCTGCCCACCACGCTGGTCGGCGCCTTCCTGCAGAAGGACCCGACGTCCATCATGGCGCACGCGGGGCAGTACAAGAGCTTCAGCGACCTGGCGCGCGCGAAGACGGTGTACATCGCCAAGGCGAGCCAGTTCAGCTTCTGGAAGTGGATGACGGCCAGCCGCGGGTTCAACGACGGGCAGTTCAAGCAGTACAACTATTCGATGGCGCCCTTCCTCGCGGACAAGACGTCGGTGCAGCAGGCCTACGCGACGGCCGAACCGCTCTACCTGGCGAAGGACGGCGTGAAGACCGACGTGTTCCTGCTGGCCGACCAGGGCTGGGAGGCGTACGCCAACCTCATCGAGGTGCGGCGCGACATGGTGGAGAAGCATCCGGAAGTCATCCAGAAATTCCTGGATGCCTCGGCGATCGGCTGGTACCAGTACCTGTATGGTGGCGACCGCAAGGCCGCCTATGCCCTGATCAAGAAGGACAATCCGGAAATGACGGATGAAAAACTGGACCAGGAAGTGGCCAAGCTCCAGGAGCTGGGCATGGTCGACTCGGGCGACGCGCGGACCAAGGGCATCGGCGCCATGTCGATGGAGCGGCTGGCCCGCTTCACCGACGAGATGGTCAAGGCCGGCGTGTTCAAGGCGGGCGACGTGGACGTGAAGACGCTCGCCACCGACCGCTTCGTGAACAAGGGCGTGGGGCTGGACCTGCGCGCGAAGCTGGCCAAGTGATGCAGCGAGCTTTCGCCACATGACGGACACGCGCAGTGCCGTCCTGGCCTCCCGCCGCGCCGGGATGATGGACAAGATCTCGGAGGCGGCGCTGGAGGTGTTCTCGCTGCACGGGCTGCGCGGTGCGTCGACGCAGGACATCGCGCAGCGCGCCGGCATCTCCAAGCAGCAGCTGCACTACTACATCGAAAGCAAGGAGGCGCTGTACGAGACCATCCTGCTTCGCACCATGCAGCACTGGGGCCACATCGGCCTGCACGCCGACGAGGACAATAGCGACCCGGCCAAGGCGCTGGAGCGGCTGGTGCATCGCAAGCTGGACTTCGCCTTCGACTACCCGCACGTCTCGCGCCTGTTCACCGGCGAGATCATGAGCGGCGGCCCCGTCATCCGCCGCATCTGGGAAGGCGGCATGGAGATGGTGGAGGCGGCGGCCGAGGTGATCCGCGGCTGGGTCGCCGAAGGCAAGATCGCGCCGGTCGAGCCGATCTACCTGCTGTTCAACGTGTGGGCGCTGACGCAGCACTACGCGGACTACGAGTCGCAGGTGCGCTTCTTCACGCGCACGCCCAAGGGCCCGCTGGCGCGCGACACCATCCGCCGGGAGATCACGGCGCTGGTGCTGCGCGGCGTCGGGTTGACACTGGCCAAGGCGCCCGCGCGGGCGCGCGCACGCACCGCCACGAGAAAGGCCTGACCATGCAAGGCTCGCAAGCGCCCACCGCCGGCCAGCCGCTCGCCCGCTACGCGAGCTGGAAACGCGCCGGCGACATGGTGTACATGTCCGGCGTGATCGCCGTGGATCCTGCCAGCGGCCGCGTGCTGGAGTCCTTCGACGACGTGCCGGAGGACGTGCGCCAGGCGCTGGGCCGCACCGGCGAGCTCTCGGTGGACGTCTTCCAGGCGCCGGTGCTGGTGCAGAGCTGGATCGTGCTGGACCGGATCCGCCGGCTCGCGCAGGAAGCGGGCGGCAGCATGGACGACGTCGTGAAGCTGGTCCAGTACTTCACCGACCTGCGCGACTATCCCTTGTACAGCCGCGTGCGGCGATCGTTCTTCCCCGATGCGCCGCCGGTCTCGACGGTCGTCGAGGTGAGCGGCATGCTGCCCTCGCGGGCGGTGCGCATCGAGGTGGAGGCGACGGCCTACATTCCCGTGCAACGGCGCGGGTGAGGCGCCGGGCGGACGATCGCCTCAGGCGAGCAGCTGGTCCACCGTCGCCAGCGTGACCCGCGGCGCCAGCGCGGACACGGCGATCTTGTGCAGGATCTCGCTGACCGTGGTGCTGGCGTCCGTCAGCACGGTGACCTTGCGGTAGTCGTCCGCGCGGCGCGAGATCGCCGTGTGCGTCACGCAGTTCTGGGTCATCATGCCGCAGACGATGAGCTCGTCGACGCCGAGGCCCTGCAGCGTCTCGTGCAGCGTCGTCTTCTCGAACGCGTCCGCATGGCGCTTGACGACCACCGGCGCATCGGGCGCCGCGGCACGGATGCGCTCGTGGATCTCCACGCCCGCGGTGCCCGCGTTGAAGAAGGGCGACGGGCCATTGGCGATGTGCTGGACGCAGACCACCGGGATGCCCTGGGCCCGCGCGCCGCGGATCGCCCGCTCGGTGGCGGCAAGGGCCTTCTGCGGCTCCCACAGCGGGAAGGCGCCGCCTTCGAAATAGTCGTTCTGCACGTCGATGACGACCAGGGCCGGCTTGCTCATGGATGCTCCTGCGGGGGTGGATGGCGGATACCCGCATTATTCTGGAAAGTCCGCGCGGCACCCCGCGCCGGCCCATGTCCCGTGCTGCCCGGGCTCAATGCGCCATCAGCACCGGCACGACGGCATGGAGGGCCGCGGTGGAAGTCGGACTCAGCCCGGCACGCGCGTCTCCGGCTCCCGAACCGCCAGCACCGGCGTGGGCGCGAAACGGATCACCTGCTCCGCGCCACTGCCCAGCAGCGCGCGGCTGAAGCCGCGCCGCCCCACGGTGCCGACGACGATCAGGTCGGCCTCGAAGGCACGCGCCTCGTCGGCGACCACTTCGCCCAACCGGCGGCCGGGCTGGTCCAGCAGCTTCGAATCCGCCGGCACGCCGGACGCCTTGGCAATCGCGAGCGCGTCGTCCAGCGTCTTGCTGGCCTGCGCCCGCGCCTGGTCCAGGATCTCGCCGGAATACTCGTAGCCGGTGAGGTAGGCCAGTTCGTCGAACACGTGGACCAGGCGCACGCGGCCGCCGACCTCGCGCGCGAGCTGGAGGGCGGCGACCAGCGCCTTGTTGGAGGTTTCGCTGCCGTCGACCGGCACGAGGATGCGCTTGTACATGGTGGCTCCTTCAGCGCGAGGCGCGGGCGCCGCTCCGCAATTGCTCGCGCTGCTGCTGCGTGAGAACCGCGTCGACCCGCCTGCGCGCTTCCAGCATGTTCTCGAACATCTGCTTCTGCAGTGCGGCGATCTGCTCGTAGTCGCGCCGCTGCGCCTGCTCGTCGAACGCGCCTCCGTCGGCCCACATCACTTCGTGCATCTGCCGCATCAGCGGCCACTGCCTGCCGCGCTGTTCGCGTTCGATCTCGGCGATCTGGCGGCGCTGTTCGGCCGTGAGGTCGGCGGGGACGCCGCCCCAGCTGCCCCAGCCACCCATCATCCCGTAGCCCGGCCCCATCATTCCAGAGCCCGGACCCATCATCCCGTAACCGCCCATCATGGCGTAGCCCGGGCCGAACGGAGCGCCCGCGCGGGCGTCGCCGCCGGTCTGCGAGCAGGCGGCGAGCGCGAGGACGGCCACCGTGGCGGCGGCGATGCGAATGCTGTGCTTCATGGCGTTGCTCCTTGGCGAAAGCGCGGAATTCCATCCTCGCGCGTCGCCCGGGACCGCGGCTTGATTCGCATCAAGTGGCCGCGCCGGCGAAGGCCGCCGGCCTAGGCGCGCGCCGGATCCCGCGCCGCGCCGCGGCGCTCCAGCAGCTCGAACAGGCCCATGCCGGCGAGCATCGCCGCCACGAACACCAGCGCCTTGATCTCGCCCATGCCCAGCGCGACCAGCGCCGGGCCCGGGCAGAAGCCCACGATGCCCCAGCCGATCCCGAACAGCACGCTGCCGCCGATCAGCCGGCGGTCGAGGCCCCTTGCGGTGGGCAGCCGCATGGGCAGCCCCAGCAGCGACGTGGTGCGCCTGCGCGCGACGGCGAAGGCGATCGCGCCCACCGCGGTGGCCCCGGCCATCACGAGCGCCAGCGACGGATCCCAGGGGCCGGCGAGGTCCAG
Organism: Ramlibacter sp. bp-362; assembly: GCF_054956735.1. NCBI lineage: Bacteria > Pseudomonadati > Pseudomonadota > Betaproteobacteria > Burkholderiales > Comamonadaceae > Ramlibacter > Ramlibacter sp. bp-362. The sequence goes on along the minus strand of NZ_JBUDXE010000001.1, from coordinate 404,892 downwards.
GAAGTCCAGCACCTTCCGCGGATTGGCCATGCCGGAGACGATCAGGCCGATGCCGAACACGGCGCCGGCGAGCAGGGCGAAGAACGTAGCCACCGCGCCCTCCTCAGGCGCCGAGGAGGTGGCGCAGCACGAACACGGTGACGAAACCGGCAGCCATGAAGGCGCCGGTGGCCGCGAAGGAGCGGGGCGACAGCCGCGCGATCCCGCAGACCCCGTGTCCGCTGGTGCAGCCGGAGGCGTAGCGCGTCCCCAGGCCGACCAGCAGGCCGGCGAGGACGAGCGCGCCGTAGCCGGCGTCGATCTGCAGTCGCGGCAGGTGCGCGAACAGCGCATACAGCAGCGGCGCGCCGACCAGGCCCGCGAGGAAGGCGGCGCGGTGGCCGATGCCGCCGCCGGCGGGGCGCAGCAGGCCGCCGAGCAGCCCGCTGATGCCCGCGATGCGGCCGTTCAGCAGCACGAACAGGGCGGCGGCGAGACCGATGAGGGCGCCCCCGGCCAGTGCGGTCCAGGGGGTGAAGGCATTCCACGCGATGGTCATCGGTTCCCTTCGAGCAGGCGAAGCGCCGGGGAGCCCCACCATTTTCCATCTGCGCGGGATCAGCCGCGCCGTCCTGGATATTCTCGCCTGCGTCGGGCGTCCTCTCCGCGCCCGGCTCATCGTGAGGGAAGGACTCAGGCCTTCACGACCTGCGGCCGGGCGCCGCCCGCCGCGTGCTTCTCGAAGCTCGCCAGCTTGCTGATCTGCGTCTCCCTGCGCGCCACGCTGCCGTCTTCCGCCAGGTATTCCACGGGACCGTCGACCACGAACAGCATGATCAGGTCCTCGTCGCCTTCGACGACCAGCGTGTCGACGGTCTCCGGCGGCTCGAAGGTGTAGGTACCCGGCGTCGTCACGATGTCGTGCTCGACGAAGCGGCCGCGGCCCTGCAGGTTGAAGCCCTGCACCGCGCCGGCATGGCGGTGGCAGGGCACGGCGGCGCCCGGCGCCAGGCGCACCAGGCTGACCCAGCCGGCCCCGTTGCCGGCGAAGCGCACGGGCTTGTACCAGGCGCCGGGCGCCAGCGGGATCCAGTCCATGGACTGCGTGTCGAAGCCGAGGATGGCCGGGGAGGGGGGAAGGGCGCTCATGGGATGTCCTTTCGTTCTGCTTGCAAGGGGGGTGGGGGATTCAGCCGTGGGCCGCGTCGAGCGCGCGCCGCAGTTCGCGGAACGCGCGCGCATGGCCCATCGCGGCGGCGCCGACGAGTCGGCCGCCGGCGTGGAAAGTTTCGACGAAGCCGCTGTCGTCTTCGGTCACTTCGGCAGGCGCGTCGGCGCGCAGCGGCGCGCCCACGACCTGCAGGGTGCGCCCGTACTGGTCGGACCAGAACCAGGGCGCCGGCTTGCGGGGCACGTCCAGATCCGGCCGCGCGAGGTCGCGCAGCATCTGGCGCGCGGCCGCGGCCCCCTGCCACTGGGCCGTGGCCCAGGTCTCGTGGCGCCGGCAGCCGCCGGCCCAGGCACACGGCGCCTCGGCGACGTCGCCGGCGGCGTAGATGGCGGCGTCGGAGCTGCGCCCGCATGCGTCCACGACGATGCCGTCGCGCACCTGCAGGCCGGCGCCGCGCGCAGGCTCCACGTTGGGCAGCACGCCGATGCCGATCACGGCCGCGCCGATCTCCATGGAGTCGCCGCTGGCGAAGGCGACCGAGCGCACGCGCTCGTCGCCGCCGAACGCGGCGACGTTGCTGTCGAAACGGAACACGACGCCATGCGCTTCATGGAGTGCGCGCAGGCGTTCAGCCGTCGCCGCCGGGAGCGTGCGTTCGCACAGCCGCGTGCCACGCTCTGCCACGACCACCGGGATGCCGCGTTCGCGCGCGGCGCAGGCCACCTCCAGGCCGATCCAGCTGCCGCCGACCACCAGCAAGGTGCGAGCCTCGCGGGCGCAGGCATCGAGGCTCGCGGCCAGTCCGGCTGCATGGGCAGCCGTGCGCAGCAGGTGCACGCCGGGAAGCCGGGCGCCGGGCACGTCGAGCAGGCGCGGGCGCGCGCCGGTGGCGATCAACAGGCGGTCGTAGGCCAGCGCCTCGCCGCCGAAGCGCACCACCTGCCGCTCGCGGTCGATGGCCGAAATGGCGCACCCGGTGCGGAAGCTTTCGTTGGCCTGCGGCTCAGCCACGATGGCGTGGAAGCCCGCCGGGTCTCCCCGCAGGAATGCCTTGGACAGCGGGGGCCGTTCGTAGGGCGGCGTCTCCTCCTCGGTGAGGAGCACCACGCGTCCGGCGAAGGCGAGCTGGCGCAGCTGCAGGAGGGCCGCGCCGGCGGCCTGCCCGCCGCCCGCGATCACGATCCTCGCCGCGGCTTCGGGGCTCATGCCTGCGGGTCGCCCGCGGGGAGCAGGACGTTGACCACGCCGTCGGCGACGCGCACGGGATAGGTCTTCAGGTCGCAGGCGCCCACGGCGAGGCACTTGCCCGTGCGCACGTCGTACATCGCGCCGTGGAGCGGACACTCGATCGTGTGGCCTTCGAGGAAGCCGTCCGAGAGCAGGGCGTAGGCGTGCGTGCACACGTCGTGGGTCGCGAAGACTTCCGCGCCCACCTTGTAGACGGCGATCGGGATGCCGCGGATCTTCGTGCCGGACGGCACGCCATCCCGCAGCGATGCCGCGGGGCAGGCCGGCTCCCAGCTTCCCCCGGCGTCGGTGGGCGCGTCCATCACTTCTCCAGCGCGCGCCAGTCGCCGGTGACCGACGCCAGCCTGCCGCCGGTGGCGGTGATGTCCGAATAGTCGCGCGCGTCCGGTTGCGCGCTGCGGGGCAGCTCGCCCGATTCGAACTTGCGCACCGCGTCGCGCAGGTGGCGCCGCAGGCGCACGATGGCCTGGTCGGCGGAGCAGAGGTATTCCTCCGACCGGTCGACGATCGGCCCCATGCTCACCTGCATGACGAAGTCCTCGACCACGATCTCGTTGAAGCCGGTGTGGTTGCCGTGCTTCATCAGCATGCGGTTCTGGCCCCAGGCGCGGTCCGGGTCGTCCACGATGCCGCCTGCCATGGGCCAGGTGTTGGCCCGCTGGGCCCGCTTCAGCGAATCCACCGGCTTCTTCGTGTTGTAGTAGATGTACCACTGGATCAGGTGCGTGTCGTCCACCGGCACGGCGATGATCACCGTGCGGTCCTGCTGGCGCCCGGTCTGGATCGGCGGGATGAAGCCGTAGTACGGCATCACGAACTCCGTCACGCGGGCCACGCACTCGCCGTTCGGCGCTTCGCGCAGGGCCGCCGCGCGGTAGCCGTAGCAGGTGTCCTCGAACTTGTAGCTGACCGCGGTGTTCACGCGCGTGGCCGCCATGTCGTTCTCGGAGTGGGCCAGGTGGCTCTGGTGCAGCACGGCGATGTGCGAGGAGTCAATGGTCGCCTCCACGCCTTGGAGCCAGTTGGAGTTCAGCTCCAGCCCGCAGGCGTACGCCTGTTCCGGCGGCAGGCCCATGAACTCGAAGTTGGGCGGCGGCGGCGCCTCGCCGGTGCCGAGCCAGGCCCAGACCAGCCCGGCGCCCTCGACCGTGGGGTAGTGCCTGACCTTCACGGTCTTGCGGAAGCACTCGGGGCTGTTCGCCTCGTTGGGCGTCTCCAGCACCTCGCCGGTGACGCAGATCTTCCAGCCGTGGAACACGCAGCGCAGCGCATTGTCCTCGTTGCGGGCCAGGGCGAGCGAGACGCCGCGGTGCGGGCAGGCCTCGTTGAGGAAGCCGACGCGGCCGTCCTGCGTGCGGTAGGCCACGAAGCGGTCGCCGAACAGCTTGACGCGCACCGGGGCGCCGCCTGCCTCGAGCCGCGCCGACAGCACGGCGGGAACCCAGTACAGCTGGCGCAGCATGCGGCCCATCGGGGCCCCGTTCTCCACCCGCGTGAGCAGCTCGTTTTCTTCCTTGGTCGTCATGGCGGTCCTTGTCTCGTGATGCGCGAATAATCTTCCTAGGAAGATAGAGTGTCAAGTAAATTGGGCGATCGCTACGGGAAAACGCCAAGATGACGGCGATCTTCCGTGGGGAAAAGTTGGGTAAATCAACGACGCGGAGTGCGGGTTGCGAGGGGAGTTGGGTACGTTCGGTAAGATCGGCGCATGACCACCTCGCCCCAGCCTCCCGTCATCGACCTCGGCTCGGCGCGCTGCCGCGCCTCGCTGCCACCCAGCCTCAAGCCGTACTGGGAGCAGGTGCAGCCGGGGCTCTACCTGGGGCTGTACAAGGGCGCTCGGGTGTCGTCCTGGTACGGGCGCAAGTTCGTCGGCAAGGGCAAGTACCAGCAGGTGGCGCTCGGGCGGGCGCGCGAGCCGGACCGCCGCAAGGGTCCGGGGCTGACGCACGAGCAGGCCTTGCAGGCGCTGCTGGCCTGGGAGGTCGCCCAGCCGGCGTCCGCGGCCGGGGCGCGCGGGCAGGCCGCCCCGCGCAACGGGCAGGCGCCGGCGCGCGGCCACCCCCTGGCGCCGAGCCGCCTGGACGAGATCTCGGTCGCCTGGGCGGCCGAGCGTCCGGACATCGACTTCTGGCTGGCCGGCTTCTTCCTGCGCATCGAATACGCGCACGTGCGTCACGAATCGCGGGTCGAGCAGATGTCGCGGGAGCTCGGCGTGAACTCCGGCGACCTGCACGTGCTGCTGGCCCTGCGCCGCAATGGTGCCGGCCGTCCCATGCGTCCCACCGACCTGTTCCGGGAACTGCTGATCACCTCGGGCGCGATCACCAAGCGGCTGGACAGCCTGCACGCGGCCAAGCTGGTGGAGCGGGTGGCTTCACCCGAGGATCGCCGCTCCGAACTGGTGCAGCTCACGCCCGCCGGGCGCCGCCTGGCGGACGCGGCGATGACGCGCATCAGCACCTCGCTGTCGGCGATCGTCGAGGCCAGCGGCGTGCAGCGCCAGGAACTGCAGGCGGCCGACGCCGTGATGCGCCGGCTGATCGCCTGCATGTGAGCCCCGGGTCTTCCCTGAGTGACTTACATATCTTTCCAGCAAGATAATTATTCGGTAGATTCTTGTTGGGTAAAGCCCGGCGCCTCAGGAGACCACCATGACCTCTTCCCTCCCGCTCCGCCGCCGCCACGTGCTGCAGGCCGGCCTGGCCACGACCCTGGGCGCTGCGCTGCCCTCCCTGGCGCAGCAGGCGGACATCCGCCTCGGCCAGACCATGCCCTACAGCGGCCCGGGCTCCGCCCTCAGCGCCGTGGGCAAGGTGCAGGCGCGCTACTTCAGGATGGTGAACGAGCGCGGCGGCGTGAACGGCCGCCCGGTCACGCTGCTGTCGGTGGATGACGGCTACAGCCCGGCGAAGGCGATCGAGCAGACCCGCAAGCTGGTCGAGCGCGAGGGCGTCGTGGCCATGTTCGCCAGCATGGGTACGGCGCAGAACGTGGCCGTGCAGAAGTACCTGAACGGGCGCAAGATCCCGCAGCTGTTCGTGTACGCGGGCAGCGACCGTTTCGCCGATCCGAAGAACCATCCCTGGACCCTGCCGGGCCTGCCGACCTTCTCCACCGAGGCCGCGATCTACGCGGACTACGTGCACAAGGCGAAGCCGCAGGCGAAGGTGGCCGTGCTGTTCCAGAACGACGACTTCGGCAAGGAATACCTCACCTCCTTCCAGGAACGCCTGCAGCAGATCGGCAGCAAGGCCAAGGTGGTCGCGTCGGCCGGCTACGAGGTGACCACGCCCAGCATCGACTCGCAGGTGATCTCGCTCGCCGGCTCGCAGGCCGACGTGTTCATGAACATCACCACGCCCAAGTTCACGATCCAGGCCATCCGCAAGGTGAGCGCCATCGGCTGGCAGCCGCTGCACATCCTGCCGATCACGAGCAACTTCATCGCCACGGTGCTGCAGGTGGCCGGGCTGGAGAAGTGCGTGGGGCTCGTCTCCTCCACGCCGAGCAAGGCGGCGGGGGACCCGGAATGGGCGAAGGACCCCGGCTACCTGGAGTGGCTGGCCTTCATGGCGAAGTACTACCCGGAAGGCGACACCGGCGAGCAGCTGAACCTGGCCGGCTACAACATGGGCGTGCTGATGGTGGAGGTGCTCCAGCGCTGCGGCGGCGAAGTCACGCCCGCGCGCATCCTCCAGGAGGCCACGCACCTGAAGGACGTGGCGCTCCCCGGCTACGTGCCGGGGATCGTGGTGAACACCTCGCCCACCGACTACCGCATCATCGAGCAGCTGCGGCTGCAGCGCTTCGACGGCAGGCGCTGGGTGCCCCTAGCGGCCTGAGGCAACGTGACCACGGCGACGACCGCAGCGCTGCTGCAGGTGGAAGGGCTTTGCCTCCGCTTCGGCGGGGTACACGCGCTGCGTGACGTCTCGTTCGACGTGGGCGAGCGCGAGATCTGCGGGATCATCGGGCCCAATGGCGCCGGCAAGACCTCGCTGTTCAACTGCCTCAGCCGCCTCTACGACGCGAGCGCGGGCAGCATCCGCTTCGGCGCGTCCGACCTGCTGCGCGTCGAGCCGCACGCGGTGGCGCGCATCGGCATCGCCCGGACCTTCCAGAACGTCGCCCTGTTCGACCGCCAGACGGTCCGCTGGAACGTCCGCGCCGGCCGTTTCCACCGGATGGCCGGCCTGCACTGGGGCGCGCTGCTGCAGTCGCGCCGCTGGCGCGCGGCCGCCCGCGAGACCGACGACGAGGTGGCAGGCCTGCTGCGCCGCACGCGGCTGGACGATGTCGCCGACCGGCCGGTGTCCGAGCTTCCCTTCGGCACGCGCAAGCGCGTGGAGCTGGCCCGGGCGCTGGCCATGCGCCCGCGGCTGCTGCTGCTCGACGAGCCGGCCGCCGGCCTGAACCACGAGGAAGTCGCGGAGCTGGAGGAATGGATCCGCGGGATCCGGGACGAGCTGGGCATCTCCGTGCTGCTGATCGAGCACCACATGAACCTGGTCATGCGCGTCTCCGACGCCGTCGTGGTGCTGGACTTCGGCAGCAAGATCGCGCAGGGCGCGCCCGCCGTCGTCGCCGCGGACGCGGCCGTGCAGCGCGCCTATCTCGGCAGCCCGGCATGAGCGCGCTGCTGGAACTGCGGGGCGTGAACGCCGCCTACGGCGCGGTGCAGGTGCTGCGCGGCATCGACCTCGACGTGCCCGTCGGCGGCGTCACGGCGCTGATGGGCGCCAACGGCGCCGGCAAGACGAGCGTCCTGCGCTGCATCAGCAACGTGCTGGTGCAGCGAAGCGGCAGCATCCGCTTCGAAGGCGAGCGCATCGACCAACTGCCGGCGCACCGCGTCGCGCAGCTGGGCATCGCGCACGTGCCCGACGGGCGCGGCACCTTCGGGCCGCTCAGCGTGGAGGAGAACCTGCGCGTCGGCGCGCTGGGCCGCCGGACCACCGCGGGCATCGGGCAGGACCTGGAGCGCGTCTACGGGCTTTTCCCCAAGCTGGCGGAACTGCGCGGGCGCGCCGCGGGGCTGCTGAGCGGCGGCGAACAGCAGATGCTGGCGATCGGCCGCGCCCTGATGCTGCGGCCCCGCCTCCTGCTGCTGGACGAACCCTCCTTCGGGCTCGCGCCGCTGGTGGTGCGCCACATCTTCTCGATGCTCGCGCGCGTCAACGCCGAAACCGGCCTCGCCATCCTGCTCGTGGAGCAGAACGCCGGCCTGGCGCTCGATGTCGCCGACCGCGCGTCCGTCCTCGAGGTCGGCCGTGTCGTCCTGAGCGGCCCGTCCACGGAACTGCGCAGCGACCCGAAGGTGCGCTCCGCCTATCTCGGAGCCTGAACATGAGCGAAATCGGACAGCAGGTCGCCGCCGGGTTCGTCAACGGCTGCATCTACGCGCTGCTGGCGCTGGCGCTGGTGATGATCTACCGCGCCACGCACCACGTGAACTTCGCGCAGGGCGAGATGGCCTTGTTCTGCGCCTACATCGGGCTCGCCTTGCTGCAGGCCGGCGCCGGCTACCTGCTCGCCTTCACCGGTGCGGTGCTGTTCGGCTTCGTCGCCGGGGTGCTGGTGGAGAAGGTGGTGCTCGCGCCCCTGCACCAGGCGCCCGTGATGGCCGTCGTGACGGTGTTCGTGGCGCTGATGGTCGTGATCCAGAGCGGCGTGGGCCTGCTCTTCGGCCACGAGAGCCACGACTTCCCGACGCCGTTCCGCGCGCTGGACCCTCTGGCCGCGGGCATCGTCTCGGGCCACGCGCTCGGCACCGTGCTGGTGACGGCGGGCGTGCTCGCGGCCATGACGGCTTTCTTCCGCTTCACGTCGCTGGGCCTCGCGATGCGCGCGGCGGCCGTGCAGGCTGTGTCCAGCCAACTGTGCGGCGTGGACGTGCGGCGCACCCTCATGCTGGGCTGGGGCGTCGCCGGCGCGATTGGCGCGCTTGCGGGCCTGCTCGCCGCGCCGACCTTCTTCCTCGAGCCCCACATGATGAGCGGAATCATGATCTACGCCTTCGCGGCGGCCATCCTGGGCGGCATCGACAGTCCGCTGGGCGCGATCTGCGGGGGACTGCTGATCGGCATCGGCGAGAACCTTCTGGGCGCCTACGTCACCGGCAGCGAGCTGAAGCTGAGCGTCGCGCTGCTGTTCATGTTCGCGGTGCTGGTGTGGCGGCCGCAGGGCCTGCTCGGCTCGCGCGCGATCGGGCGGGTGTGATGATCCGGCTTCGTTTCTCCGCCGGATCCTGGCCTCTGCTGCTGGCGCTCGCCTTGCTGTGCGCGCTGCCGGTGCTGCCCGGCTACTGGGCCTTCCGCGTCGGTACCGTGATCGTCTATGCGCTCGCGCTGCGCAGCCTGCAGTTCCTGGTCGGCAGCAGCGGCCAGATCTCGCTCGGGCACAGTGCCTTCATGGCCGTGGGGGCGTACGCCGCCGGCGCCCTGGTGGCCAACGGGCTGGTCGGCAGCTTCTGGGCGCATCCGCTCGCGGCGGCGGCCTGCGGCGCGCTCGGCTTCCTCTTCGGCTGGCCCGCCGTGCGCCTGGCCGGGCCCTACCTGGCGCTGGCGACGCTCTCGCTCGCGATCGCGATCCCGCAGCTGTTCAAGCATCCCCTGCTGGAGCCGCTGACGGGCGGGGTCAGCGGCCTCAGCCTCGATGCGCCGGCGGCCTGGTTCGGCCCCGGCGGCGCGGAGCACTTCGGGCTCGCGCAGTGCATCGTCTGGGGCGCGCTCGGCTACCTCGGCCTGCAGCGCCTGCTTGCGGGCCCGGCCGGCGTGGCCTGGCTCTCCTTGCGCGACCAGCCGATGGCGGCGGCGGCGACGGGGGTGAACGTCCGCTTCTGGAAGGCCGCGGCCTTCGGGCTCAGCGCCGCGATGGCGGGCCTGGCGGGTTCGTTGCATACGGCGCTGACGCACTTCGTGTCGCCCGACAGCTACGGCGTGCTGCTGTCGCTGTACCTGCTGGCGGGCGTGGCGATCGCCGGCGCCTCGCCGCGGGCGGGGGTGCTGGCCGGCGCCCTGTTCCTCGTCTTCGTGCCGGACCTGGCCGAGACCGTGAACCGGGACGCCACCGGGCTCCTGTTCGGCGCCGTCATGCTCGCGAGCGTCTATTTCCATCCGCTGGCGGGCGCCGTCCGCAAGCGACTCCGGCGACCGGCGCTCGCGGCAGCGGCCCGGCCCAGCGCGGAACAACCCGAGGTCGAGAAATGAACATGCAAACCGCCGCCAGGCCGCTGGCGGGGAAAGTCGCCGTCGTCACCGGCGGCAGCCGCGGTGTCGGCAAGGGCATCGCCGTGTGCCTGGGAGAGGCCGGCGCCACCGTGTACGTCACCGGGCGCACGCGCGCCGTGGGCGGGTCGATCTGGCCGGGCTCCATCGAGGAGACCGTGGCCGAGATAGACCGCCGCGGCGGCAAGGGCATCGCGGTCCAGTGCGACCATGCCGACGACGAGGCGGTGCGACGCGCGTTCGGGCGCATCTACGCCGACGGGCACGAGATCGACATCCTCGTGAACAACGTCTTCGCGGCGCCCGACCGCATGCCGGTGAACGTGCCCTTCTGGAAACTGGAGGAAGGCCTGTGGGACAAGCTGCTCACCGTGGGCCTGCGCTCGCACTACGTCGCGAGCCGCTGCGTCGCGCCGCGGATGGCCGAGCGGCGGCAGGGACTGATCGTCTGCACCTCCTCCGGCGGCAGCGTGCGCTACACCTTCAACGTGCCCTTCGGCGTGCAGAAGGCCGGCGTGGACAAGCTGGCCCGCGACATGGCGCACGACCTGCAGCCGTACGACGTCGCCTGCGTGGTGATCTGGCCGGGCTTCATCAAGAGCGAGAAGTTCCTGGCGCAGCCGGACCGCATGCCCGCGCCGCTGGCCAAACGGATCATGGAGGAGGGCGAGTCCGCGGAGTTCGCCGGGCGCGGCGTCGTGGCGCTCGCCGCCGATCCGCGGGTGATGGAGAAGACGGGCAAGCTGCACCTGGTGGCCGAGCTTGCCCGCGAGTACGGCTTCACCGACATCGACGGCAGGATGCCGTCCGCCCCGTCGCGCACCTGACGCCGGGTAGACTGGGGCTTCCAACCGGGGTCCCAACGACAGTGATGAAGAAGATCCTCCTGGTCGACGACGACGAGATCGTCCGGACCGTGTTCACCCAGCTGGTGGCGGACGAGTGGGAGGTGCTGCCCGCCGAGGACGGCCAGCAGGCCTGGGAGATGCTGCTGGCCGGCACGCGGCCGGCGCTGTGCTGCTCGGACCTGATCATGCCCCGGCTCGGCGGCCTGGGGCTGCTGCGGCGCACGCGCGAGCACCCGGCGCTGCGGCACCTGCCCTTCATCTTCATGACGGCCGCCCCCGACGCGGCGACGGTGCAGGCCGCGGCGGAAGGCGGCGCCAGCGCCTTCATCATGAAGCCCTTCCTGCACGCGCAGGCCAAGGCGGCGATCGCCGCGGCGTTGCGCCAGGAGCGCGACAGCCGCAGCGAGCACTACCTGGTCACGCGGCGGCGCCTGCAGGTCGAGCTCGACGAGCTCGCCGCGCGCATGAAGAAGCTGCACGAGGATGCGCTGGACATCGGCGCCGGCGGCGGAGCGGCGGACGCCGCCAAGCTGCGCGCGCTGGCGCAGGGCTGCGGCGAGCTGGGCTTGTGGCGCTGCGGCGCGCTGGCCGAGGCGGCGGTGGAGGCGCCGATGTCCACCGAGGAGCGGCAGCTGGTGATCCACGAGGCGGCGGCGTTGATCCAGGACCAGCTGGAGGAGATGGCGAACCTGAGCTGAGGGCGCAAGCCCTCACCCCCGCCCTCTCCCGCGAGCGGGAGAGGGAGCATTCAGGTGGGGGCGATGCGCAGGGCGGCGAGGTGGTCGCGCAGCCAGGCGATGCGCGCGTGCAGGGCTTCGCGGCTGGCGTGCAGGGCTTCGGCCTGCAGCCTGCGGTTCTCGCGGGCGGCGCGGTCCAGGCCCATCATGGCCAGGCTGCCGCTGGCGCGGTGGGCCAGGAAGCGCAGCCGCTCGCGGTCGCCGGCGGCAAGCGCGTGTTCCATCGCCTGCACCGTGTCGCGCTGCGCGAGCAGGAACGCGGGGTACTGCTCCTTCCACGCCGGATCGACGATCACGGCGCCGTCCTCCCCCAGCCGCGCGAGCGCGGGCACGGCGACATCGTCCACGGCGGCGTCCTCCGGGCGCAGCGCCCGCAGCAGCGCCTCGGCGGAGACGGGCTTGGACAGGAAGCTGTCCGCGCCCGCGGCCAGTGCGTGCTGCGCCGACGCGGCGTCCTCGTTGCCCGAGACCATCACGATGCGGCAGCGGGGCCGGCCCTGCGTCCTCTCCTGTTCGCGCACCCAGCGGACGGTGGCGATGCCGTCCTGCACCGGCATCTCCATGTCGATCACCAGCCAGCGCGGCCAGCGGCGCAGCATCGCCTGCGCGGCCGCCTCGCCGTTGGCGGCGGTGTCCACCACGAGGGAGGCGGGCAGCAGGCGGCGCGTCACCAGGCGCGCGTTCTCGTCGTCGTCCACCAGCAGCAGGTCGCCGGCCAGCGTCTCCTGCGGCGCCGCCGCCTCCAGCGGCTCGTGCGCGGGGCCGGGCTGCGTGCGCGGCGCATCGCCCTGCGCGCGCGGCAGCGTCAGCGTGATGGTGGTGCCCTCCTGCGCGCCGGTGCGCATGTGCAGGTCGCCGGCCTGCGTCCGGGCCATCAGGCGCGCCGAGTAGGTGCCGAGGCCGGCGCCGCCCTTCTTGCGCGTCACGTACTTCTCGAAGAAGCGTTCGGCGACGTCCGGCGGGATCGCGCCGGGGTTGTGGATCGCGAGCGAGACCGCGTCGCCGCCGGCCAGCGTCAGGCGCACCTGCTGGCCGGCGCCCGCCGCCTCCACCGCGTTCTTCACGAGGTTGGCGACGATGGAATAGCACAGGAGCTCCTCGCCCAGCACGAGCGCGCGGTCGCCGGCGGGCCGCTCCAGGTGCAGCCGCACGCCGTGCGCGTCGGCGTAGGGGTGCAGGTCCAGCAGCACATGGGATGCGACTTCGCCCAGGTCCACCGCCTGCGGCCGGAATTCGTAGGTCCCGGTCTCCATGCGGAACAGGCCCAGCGACAGGTTGACCATCTCCAGCATGCGCAGCGCCGAGCGCTGCAGCACGCCGGCCAGTTCCTGCTGCTCGGTGCTCAGCTTCTCGTCCTCGCCCAGCAGGCGCGCCGCGCCCAGGATGCTGTGCAGAGGCGTCTTGAGGTCGTGGCGCGAGATCCGCTCCACCTCGTCGCGCAGGCGCGCGTTCTCCTCCAGGGCCTGGCTGCGTTCCTCCGCGTTGAGCGCGCGGCTCAGGCGGCGGCCGAGCACCAGCGCGGGGGAGAGCAGGAAGAAGGCGAAGCCGATGGGGGTGAACTTGCGGTCCGGTCCGGGAACGTCGATGAGGATCAGGTCCACGAAGAAGGCGACGAGGATGGCGAGCATCCCGGCCAGCAGGATGCGCGCGTCCACCGGCGAGCGCGTGCGCGCGCGCACCATGCTGGCCGCCACGTAGAGGCCCACCACGATCGCGACCAGCTGGCCCGGCACCGCCACGTAGGAATAGATGGCCGGCGGCAGCACGAACACCGAGAGCGCCGCCAATCCCAGCGCCGCCACCACGCCCTGCGCGGCCCGCCGGTGGATCTCCTGCGGGAACAGGCCGCGCAGCGTGAGGAAGAACAGCGCCATCGCGCCGATCCACGACAGGTACTCGATGCGCATGTACACCAGCCAGGACAGCTCGCCGCCCAGGGGCCGCAGCATCAGGCGCTCGCCGATCATGTCCGTGTACACGGCCATGGCCACGCACGACAGGCCGTACAGCAGCGGCGTGCTCTCGCGCCGGCGCACCAGGTAGAAGATCAGCGCGACGACGCTGGCGAACAGGTAGGTCACCACCAGCGCCGTGTGGTGGATCAGGCGCGACTCGCGGGCCTGCGCCAGCACGTCGGCCGGGCCGGCGGACAGGGGCCGCACGAAGCCGCCGGCGCGGTGGTCGAAGTTGGCGATGTGCAGCGTCAGGCGCAAGGGGCAGTCGAACTCGTGGGTGATCGGCACGCGCGTGGGCACGGCCGCCCAGGTCTCGGCGGCGCTGCGCCCCGGCACGCCGTGCGCCGCCACGGCGATGCCGTTGATGAACAGGCGCGAGGCCGTGCGCTGGGGCAGGGCCTCGATGGCCAGCGACTGGCCACGCGGGCAGTCCACCCGCAGGAAGTAGCTGCCCCAGCCGTCCTCGCCGCGCGGCTTGCCGTCGGGGCCGGCATCGTTCCAGCTCGATGGCACCCGCGCCGTCGCGCGGCCGGGGAGCTCCTGCCAGCGCGGGTCCACGAAGCGGTGCCAGGCGAAGCCCCAGTCGCCGCTCAGGTAGACGGGCTCGTCGCCGATCCGGGGCAGGACCAGCGTGCCGCCGGCGGCGAGCGGCCGGCCCCAGGCCGGCGCCAGCGCCGCGGCCAGCAGGAGGAGGAGGATCCAGGAAGCGCGCCAGCAGGCTCCGAACGGCATGCCGGGAGTTTAGGGGCGGCGGGCCGCCCGCTTCACGCCGCCGGGTCGATCAGCGCCAGCCCTGTCTCCGGATCGCACACCTTGCGCAGGTAGCCGGGCGACTCGATCAGCAGCACTTCCAGCGTCGGCCGCACCCGCGCTTCGAGCAGGTGGCCGCCCACCGTGCTGCCGTCGCGGCGCCCCAGGACGGCGTGCGCGTGCACCTTGGGCTTCGCGCCATCGAGCGCGATGTCGCCGTTGATGGACAGCACCTCCACCTGCTCCTGCACCGGGATGCGCAGGTAGTCCTTGCGGTCCCAGTCGAAGTAGCCGAGCACGGCGTTCTCCAGCGCGCCGATGGCGCTGAAGCGGCTCGCCTGCAGGCCGTTCTCCTCGGCGAAGCGCTGCAGCGCCGCCATCACCTCGTCGCCATGCACGAACACCAGCGCGAACGTGCGTTCGGGGCCGTCCTTCAGCAGCTTGGATTTCATGCCGTCGATCCTCTCCCTTGCTCAGGCCAGCGCCGTCACGCGCACGCCCCGGTCCTTGCGCAGCACCTGCACGCCCACGCTGTGCTCGTGGCGGTGCAGCAGCAGCTCGCAGCTGGCGCCGGGCAGGCCCAGCTGCTCCACGCGCAGCCATTCGATGAAGGCCGGCAGGCGCGGCGTGCGCAGCTTGATCTCGCCGATGCCGGAACACACGTCCAGCCCCAGGCAGGCCTGCAGCAGCGCGAAGGGCGCCGCCGCCGCCCAGGCCTGCGGCGCGCAGGCCACGGGGTACAGCGTCGGGCCGCCGCTGCCGCGGCGCGGGAAGCCGCAGAACAGCTCCGGCAGCCGGTGCAGGTCGAAGTGCAGGCTGGACTCGAACAGCGCGCCCATCAGGCGCATCGCTTCCTCGGTGCGGCCGTAGCGGGCCATGCCGATCGCCGCCAGCGCGTTGTCGTGCGGCCAGATCGAGCCGTTGTGGTAGGACATCGGGTTGTAGCGCGGCTGCCCTTCGGCGATGGTGCGCACGCCCCAGCCGCTGAAGAAGGCCGCGCCCATCAGGCCGTCGACGATGCGCTGCGCATGGTCGGGCGCCGCGATGCCGCTCCACAGGCAGTGGCCCACGTTGGACGAGAGCACACGGCAGGGCTTCTTGTGCCCGTCCAGCGCGAGCGCGTACACGCCCAGCTCGTCGCACCAGAAGGCCGACTGGAATTTCTGCTTGAGCGCTTGCGCCTCGCCGGCGAGCTTGCGCGCCAGCGCCTCGTCGCCGAGCGCCTGCGCCACTTCGGCGATCGCCTGCTTGCCCTGGTGCACGTAGCCCTGCACCTCGCACAGCGCGATCGGCGCCTCGGCCATGCGGCCGTCGGCGTGGAACACGGAGTCGTGCGAGTCCTTCCAGCCCTGCTGGGCGAGGCCGTCCTTGCTCCTGCGCGCGTACTCGACGAAGCCGTCGCCGTCGAGGTCGCCGTACTTGTCGATCCACAGCAGCGCGGCCAGCACGTTGGGCCAGATGCTGCGCAGGAAGGCCTCGTCGCCGGTGCGCTTCCAGTACGCCGCCGCCAGCACCAGGAACAGCGGCGTCGCGTCCACCGTGCCGTAGTAGCGCCCGAAGGGGATCTCGCGCGTGCGGGCCATCTCGCTGGCGCGCGCCTCGTGCAGGATCTTGCCGGGCTCGGCGTCGCGCGAGGGGTCGCTCTCCGTCGCCTGCGTCTGCGCGAGGAAGGCCAGCACGCCGCGGGCGAGCCCCGGGTCCACCCACAGGTACTCCATCGCCGTCAGGATGCCGTCGCGCCCGAAGGTCGTGGCGTACCAGGGCACGCCCGCGAAAGGATAGGGGCCGGACGCGAGCTGCGTCGTGAGCATGTCGAGGTCGGAGACCGAGCGCTCCAGCCACAGGTTGACCAGCGGGTTGGAGGTCTCCACGCGGCAGCGGCCGCGGTCCTGTTCGCGCCGGGCCGCCGCGTTGGCGTGGACCGCGTCGACCCAGGGCTGGACGGCCGGCGGCGTCTCTTCATCGGTCTCGCAGGCGACCGTGACGTACAGGTGCGCATCCGCGCCGGGGTCCAGCTGCAGCTGGAAGGTCGCGCGGCCCGCGTCGAGCGTCGCCGGCTTCGGGTCGAAGAGCACGCGGGTGCGGCGGCGCAGTCCGTCCAGGCCCTGGTAGGGCAGCACCAGGCCGTCGGCCGTCACCTCGGGCGGCAGGCGCTCGCCGCGGCGCTGGCGCTGCATGCCGCGGATCTCGAACAGGTCCACGAAGTCGGCCTCGAAGCCCATCTCCACGCGGAAGCTCGCGCTTTCCTCGCCGTGGTTGCTGAAGCGGACGTGCTCGTGGCAGGCGCCGTTCCAGACCAGCTTGGCGCGGAAGATGTGCAGCGTGCCCTTGGGCAGCACCAGCTTGCCGTCCACCGTCACGTCGGCGTTCATCAGGTCGATGGCCAGCAGGCTGCTCGCCTCCTCCACGAAGGAGCCCAGGAACAGGGGCCGGGCGCCGGCGATCGTCAGTTCCTGGTAGGAGAGGAAGCGGGTGTCGTCGTGGTACAGGCCCTGCTGCCCGGGCGCGAGCGCCGCGACGTCGCCGAAGCGGTCGAACAGCGCGAAGGTGCGGTCGTTCTTCAGGACCTGCGGGTGCTCCTCCGGGTGCGCGAAGGTCGCCAGCACGTACCACTTGTCGTCGACCTGGATCTTCCTGCGGGCCATGGCGTTCAGGCGGCGACGCGCGCCTCGGCGAGGTTGCGGTACAGCGCCAGGTAGTGGCGGGCCATCACGGGCGCGCAGAAGCGCCGCTCGAAGACGTCGCGGCAGGCGCTGCGCCGCAGGCCGTCCACCTGGCGCGCGGCGGCGATCGCCTGCTGCTGGTCGTGCACGATGAAGCCGGTGAGGCCGTGCTCCACCAGCTCGGGCACCGCGCCGTGGCCGTAGGCGATCACCGGCGTGCCGCAGGCCATCGCCTCGATGATCACCAGGCCGAAGGGCTCGGGCCAGTCGATCGGCGTCAGCAGCGCGCGGGCGTTGCCGATGAAGTCGTCCTTGGCCTCGTCGCCGATCTCGCCGACGAAGGTCACCAGCGGGTGGTCGAGCAGCGGCTCGATCTTCGCGTCGAAGTACGCGCGGTCGGCGTCGTCGACCTTGGCGGCGATGCGGATCGGCGTGTCGCAGGCGATCGCGATCTCGATGGCCCGGTCGCAGCGCTTCTCCGGCGAGATGCGGCCGACGAAGGCGAAGTAGTCCTGCGGCTGCGGGTGGAAGCGGTACAGGTGCAGGGGCAGGCCGTGGTAGACCGTGCCGAGCCAGTTCGCGTCCAGCAGCGGCGTGCGCTGGCTGCGCGAGATCGACACCAGCGGGTGGCGGCGGAAGCGCCGGAACAGCGGCTTCAGGTCGGGCAGGTCGAGCCGGCCGTGCAGGGTGGTGAGGCTGGGCGTCGCGCACTGCACGGCCACCGGCAGGTGCACCGTGTCGATGTGGAAGTGGATCACGTCGAAGGACGCGCAGAGCTCGCGCACCCGGTCGACCATCAGCGTGTGCCAGATCACCGGGTCCGGCCGCGCCGGGTTGAGCCGCAGCGCGCGGTCGACCACGGGCACCAGGCGCGCCGTGGTGCGCGAGTCGCCACTGGCGAACAGCGTGACCGCGTGGCCCATCTGGACGAGGGCCTCGGTGAGGTAGTGGACGACGCGCTCGGTGCCCCCGTACGCCCGCGGCGGGACGCTTTCGAACAGGGGGGCGACTTGCGCAATTCTCATCGTTGCAACGCGGCGGGGGCGCCGCGCCTGGGCCATTCCGGCGGGGGATGCCCACAGGCTACGTCCGCCGCCGCGTCGCAGGTGTAGGACGCGTTCTTCGCCGACAGCGCCCGGGGCTCGCCGCGCCTAACTTGGAATCCGGAGGTCGCGATGCCAACCCAGCTGGACTCCATCCTCGAGCGCGAAGTGCGCGTCGCCTGCGGGCCCGTGGAGCTCGTCGGCGACCTGGCGCTGCCGCCGGGCTTCGCCGGGCTCGTGCTGTTCGCGCACGGCAGCGGCAGCGGCCGCCACAGCGCGCGCAACCGCCAGGTCGCCCGCGAGCTGCAGGAGACCGGGATCGCCACGCTGCTGTTCGACCTGCTCACGCTGGAAGAGGAGAAACGCGACCTCGTCACGCGCGAGCACCGCTTCGACATTCCGCTGCTGGCCGGACGCATGGAATGCGCCACGCAGTGGGTCAAGGCGCAGCCGCCGCTGCAGCATGCGCGCATCGGCTACTTCGGCGCGAGCACCGGCAGCGCCGCGGCGCTGATCGCCGCGGCCCGCCTGCCGTCGCTCGTGGCGGCCGTGGTTTCGCGCGGCGGCCGGCCGGACCTCGCCGGCCCGGAGGTGCTGGCCCACGTCGCCGCGCCGACGCTGCTGGTCGTCGGGGGGGAGGACCATGGCGTGATCGGGTTGAACGAGGATGCCTTCCTGAAGCTGCGCTGCCGCAAGGAGATCAAGCTGGTGCCCGGCGCCACGCACCTGTTCGAGGAGCAGGGCGCGCTGGAGCACGTCGCGCAACTCGCCGCCGGCTGGTTCACGGAGCATCTCGCCGGCGACGCAGCGCCCCCGCGCCGCTGACGCGCGGCCGTCCTACCCGAAAGTCATCGTCCGCCGACAAGACGTGGCTGCCGCCGCGCTAGGCTGCACTGCACCGCAATCCAACCAGGAGACCGCCATGCCCAGAGGTTCCAGCCCGAAGCGCGAACGCCAGTACGAGCACATCAAGGACAGCTACGAGAAGCGCGGACAGGGCCGGCGCGCGGAGGAGATCGCCGCGCGCACCGTGAACAAGGAGCGGGCGGAAGCGGGCGAGACGAAGGGCTCGCGCAAGTCGTCCTCGCGGTCGAAGTCGTCTTCGAAGCCGTCCGCTTCGAAGTCGTCGTCTTCCCGGCCGTCCTCGTCCAAGTCCTCTTCTTCGAAGTCTTCGTCCTCCCGGTCCTCGTCCTCCCGCTCGTCGAAGCCCAGCGCCTCGCGCGGCAGCAGCGGCCGCGCCGGCGGCAGCGGCGGGCGCACCCGCCAGCAGCTGTACGAGGAGGCCCGCCGCAAGGGCGTCGAGGGCCGCTCCAGCATGAACAAGGCGCAGCTGGAACGCGCGCTCAGCCGCTGAGCGCATCCGCGGCCCGGCGGCCGGTCCTGCGGACCTGCGTTTGACAGCCGCCGTCCCGCTCGCCTACGCTCGCCGCATGCCCGACACTGCCGCTTCGCCGCGCGCAAGCGCGCCTGCCAGCCCGGCCGCCGAGGCGGCCCGCTATGCGCTGCTGCGGCGGCTGGCGCCCTCCATGCGCCATCACCTCGTCGTGAACCTGCAGCCGATCGGCATGATCTGCGAGGTGATGGAGCGGCGCCTGCGCGCGCCCGCGCCCGACCTCCCGCACGTGCAGGACAGCGCGGGCAAGATCAACGGCTTCGCCAAGGCCGCCCTCGCGGCCTGCATCGACGTGGTCGGCTGGCTGGCGCCCGACGAGAGCCCCACGACGCTGGAGGCGGCGCTGCGCGAAAGCTCCAGCCTGCTCGCCACCAGCCTCGGCTTTCGCGGCTATGCGCTGCGCTACGACGCGTCCGGCGCGGCGGGCTCGGTGCGGCGCGCGTCCATCCGCAGCCTGTTGCCCGCCGCGCTGATCCACTGCACCGACGAACATCCGGCGCCGGCCGAACTGCTGGTGCGCTGCGCGGGCGACGCGGACGCCGCGCTGGTGCAGGTGAGCGTGCACCCCACGCAGGGCGGCCAGGCCATGGCCGCGGAGCCCGGCTACCGCAAGATCACCTGGGCCGACGTGCAGGCGCTCGCCGACGCCGAAGGCGTGCAGCTGCAGCGCGACAGCGCGTGCGTGTCGCTGCGCTTCCCCTGGATGCCGCCCGCGGGCGCCTAGAAGCCTGGGCGGCAGAGCGGCTGTTTCCCCCTCTCCCCCTGGGAGAGGGCTGGGGTGAGGGCATCAGCCGCTGAGCGGCGTCGTCCGTGGCGGCAAGTGCTTCGTTGACGGCGCATGCCCGCCAGCTACTTGCCCTACGAGCCCGACCAGGATTTCCTGTTGCCGCCTTCGCTCAGCGAGTGGCTGCCCGGAGGACGCCTGGCGTATTTCATCAGCGACAGTGTCGATTCTCTGGATTTGTCCGCCTTCCATGAGCGCTACGAACAGGCGGCCCGCGCAACCAGCCGTTCCACCCCGGATGATGGTGAAGGTGCTGCATGGGACGCGAGGGCAAGAACCAGGTGAGGTTCCATGCGCAGCGCAAACCCTACTCGGCGCTGATGGCCGCCCAGGTCCGCAGCGCTGAAGGACAGGCTGCGTACCGCAAACGCAAGTGGATAGCCGAGCCGCCAAACGGCTGGATCAAGAGCGTGCTGGGATTCCGGCAGTTCAGCATGCACGGGCTGCACCGGGTGACAGCAGAGTGGAAGCTGGTTTGCCTGGCCCCTGAACCTCAGAAGAATGTGCGCGATGGCTTCCTGTTAAACAGGAAAGGCTGAAAAGCGGCTCACCCACGGAAGTTCAAGCGGCCACGCAGACCTCCAACAGCGCGAGTCGTGACGGAGCGCCCCCACCCCGACCCTCCCCCAGAGGGGGAGGGAGCCTCAAAGTGCTCTGCCGCCCAGGCTCCTAGCGCTCGAAGCCGAGCTTCTTCATCGCGGCGGCGAGCGTCGCGCGGCTTTTGGCGTAATCCTCCCAGGGCGCATTGCCCTGGTCCAGCCGGGTGTGCACGCTGGCCACCGTCCAGTGCGCGCCGCTCTTGAGGCCGGAGAGCTCGTCCCAGCGCACGGGCACCGAGATGCCCAGGCCGGGGCGGGCCCGCGCCGACCAGGCGCACACCGTCGTCGCGCCGTAGCCGTTGCGCAGGTAGTCGATGAAGATGCGGCCCACGCGGTTCTTCGCGCCGCTCTTGGCGACGAAGCGGTCGGGCAGCGTGCGCGCGAGGTGCTGCACGACCGCCTGCGAGAAGTCCTTCACCGTGTCCCAGTCGAACTGCGGCTTCAGCGGCACCACCACGTGCAGGCCCTTGCCGCCGCTGGTCTTGAGGAAGCAGGGCAGCTGCAGCTCCTCCAGCATCGCGCGCACCAGCTGCGCCGCTTCCTGGATCTGCGGCCAGCCGACGCCTTCGCCCGGGTCGATGTCGAAGGTCATGCGGTCGGGGCGGTCGATGGTCGGCACCACGCCGTTCCAGGTGTGTACCTCGATGACATTCATCTGCGCCGCCGAGAGCAGGCCACGGAGCTCGGCGATCTTCACCATGGGCGGATGGCCGGGGAAGATCTTCGGGTCCAGCGACTCCACGCCTTCCATGCGGTAGCGGTCCAGGTGCTTCTGGAAGAACAGCTGGCCCTCGATGCCGTCCGGCGCCCGCACCATCGCGATCGGCCGGTCGCGCAGGTGCTCCATCATCAGCGGCCCGACCAGCGCGTAGTAGCGCACCAGCTCGATCTTGGTGATGCCGCTCTGCGGGTCGACCACGCGCTCGGGATTGCTCACGCGCAGGCCCGCCGGCAGCGCGCTGGCGGCGGCGGGAGCGCCCGCGGGCGCGGCGGCCGGCGTGGCGACCTTCTTCTTCGCCGGCTTGCGCGCCTTCGCCGGCTGGTCGGCCGGCGGCTCGTGCAGCACGGGCTCGCGCGAGATCCCTTCGGCCGGCTTGTCCGAGCGCAGGCCGTGGAAGACGGAATGGCGGACCTTGCCGTCGCGCGTCCACTCGCCGAAGGAGACCTCGCAGACCAGCTCGGGCCGCACCCAGTGGGCCTGGCGCGGCAGGCCGGTGCCGCTGTCGAAGGGCTTGCGCCCGGCCGCCAGCGCGTCGAGCTGCTTGCGCAGCGCGCGCAGCGTCTGCTCGTTGAAGCCCGTGCCCACGTTGCCGGCGTAGCGCAGCTTGCCGTCGTCGCCGTGCACGCCCAGCAGCAGCGAGCCGATACCGGTGCGCGCGCCCTGCGGGTCGGTCCAGCCGCCGATCACGAACTCCTGGCGCAGCTTGCACTTCAGCTTGATCCAGTCGCTGGAGCGCCGGCACACGTAAGCCGAGTCGCGCCGCTTCGCGATCACGCCTTCCAGGCCGAGGCGGCAGGCGGAGTTCAGCAGCTCGCCGGGCGGGGCGTCGAAGACTTCGCTGAAGCGGACGTTCGCGTGCGGCTTGCGCTCGACGATCCGCTGCAGCACGGCGCGGCGTTCGGCGAGCGGCACGTCGCGCAGGTCCTGCCCGGCGCAGTAGGGCAGGTCGAACAGGTAGTAGACGATCCGCTCGGTGTGCGCCGAATCGAAGGCGCGCTGCAGCGCCTGGAAGTCCGCCGGCACGTCCGCGCCCGGCATGATGATCTCGCCGTCGTACCAGCCGTCCGGCAAGTCCATGGCGCGCAGCGCCTTCAGCAGGCCGGGCAGGCGGGCCGTCCAGTCGTTGCCGTTGCGGGTGACGAGCCGGATGTCGCCGCCTTCCACGCGCGCCAGCATGCGGTAGCCGTCGAACTTGATCTCGAAGATCCAGGCGTCAAGATCGTCCGGCGGTTCGTCCACCAGCACGGCCAGTTCGGGCTGCAGGTTCTCGGGCAGGGCGGCCGGCCGCGCGCCGGCGGGCGGGCCGCTGCTCGCGGCCACCGGCGCAGCGGCGCGGGCGCCCGGCGCCGGCACGGCCTGGGGCCGGTCGGCGAGGGACTGCACGCTGTCGGGCATCTCGTCCACCACGCTGAATTCTGACGCGGGAAGGGCGAAGCCGTCGCGCTCCTTGATCAGCAGCCAAGGATCCTCGCGGCCGTTGCCGCGGCCCTTCATGCGCACCAGCGTCCAGTGCCCGTGCAGCTTGTGGCCGCGCAGCTCGAACTTGAGCTTGCCGTCGCGCCAGCCCTTGTGCGGATCCTCCAGCGGGATCCAGGTGCCCTTGTCCCAGATGATCACCTTGCCCGCGCCGTAGTTGCCGGCGGGGATGGTGCCCTCGAAGCGGTTGTACGCGATGGGATGGTCCTCGGTGGGCATCGCCATGCGCTTGTCGTGCGGGTCGTAGCTGGGGCCCTTGGGGACGGCCCAGCTCTTCATCGTGCCTTCCAGCTCCAGCCGGAAGTCGTAGTGCAGCCTCGTGGCCCAGTGCTTCTGGACCACGAAGCTGCGCGCGGACTCGTTCGCCTCGCCGCCCTCCGCCGGTTCCGGCGTCGCGTCGAAGTCGCGCTTGGCGCGATAGGTGCGGAGGGCGGACTTGTCGCTCAACGCCGGGCCGTCAGGAAGCCGCGCGGAACTGGTCGCGCAGCATCTTCACCTGGTCGTGGTTGCGCTGCACGCCCTGCATCTGGCGCTCGACGACCTGGCGCACGTCGGCCGGCAGGTTCTTCTGCAGCGCCTTGCCGTAGCGGGCCTTGGCGTTGTCCTCGCCGCGCTCCGCTTCCTCCAGCACCGCCTTGTCGTCGTACGACATCAGCTTGGACTTGATCGACACCCAGCCGCGGTGCATGGCGCCCATGGTGCTGCCGCTGTCCTCGGTGGCGTGGCCGTACCTGCGCAGGCACTCGTTGAGTTCCTGGGCGCCGCGCCGGCAGTCGTCGGCGCGCTGCAGGAAGGTGGTCTTCAGGTCCTCGCGCTTGACCTGCTCGGCGCACTCGCGGAAGCCGTACTCGCCGTCCTTGCAGCATTCCACCAGGTCCTTCAGCACGTCGACCACGTCGCTGTCCGTGCCCTTGTCGTTGCCGGCCTGCTGCATGGCGCCGACGGCACCCGCCGTGCCCGCCGCCGATGCGCCGCCGTTGGGGTGGCTCATGGGCGTGCCGCTGTCCATGCCGCTCACGTAGCTGCGCGCATCGCTGCCCTGCAGGCGGTAGTGCTCGTCGGCGCGGGTCCAGGCGGCCTCGGACGCCGGGCGCGCGCGGTCCCAGTTCAGCGTGGAATTGCCGCGCGTGGTTTCCCACTCGGAGGCCAGGCGCGGTTCGACGCTGGTCCAGGGATCGGGGTAGCGCTCGCGGCCCGAGAGGCCCAGGCGGTACGCCGGGCTGTAGTCCTCGAAGCTGCGGCCCTTCTCGTAGTACGGCTCCTTGTCGTAGTTCTCGCGCCAGAAGGCTTCCTCGGCGGTGGGGTTCAGCGCTTCGCCCGCGGCCTTGCCGGCCAGGCCGCCGACCACCGCGCCGACGACGCCGCCGACGGCGGCGCCCACCGGCCCGGCGATCGAACCGGCCGCGGCGCCGGCCACGGCGCCACCGGTGGCGCCCACGCCCGTGCCGATCGGGTGCGCGCCGGGTTCGTCGGTGATCGGGTCGCGGTTCAGGTCGCGGTCTTCGCGTTCTTCAGCCATCGCTTGCTCCTTGTGTGGGGTGGGTTAAGACGTTTCCATGATCTTGGGGTGCTGGCCGAGCCAGCCCGTGGCCCAAACCTCCACAAGCGGTGTAGGAAACGTCGGGCGCGGCGCCGCGCCATGCAAGGCTGAGCGCTCGCACAGGCTTTCACTGCACCGTCCTACATGGCGGCAGTGCCCCGTGCAGCACGCTGGACCCCATCGGGTGAAGCCCATGAAATATTCGCTGCGCAAGACACCTTCCCACCTGCAGCTCGCGTACAAGTACGGCGAGGCGAACGGCGGACTCCTGGGCCGGAACCTGGTGCTGGAGGCCGATGGCAACCTGCTCACGCTGGAGATCGACCTCTCGGCCAACCTGCTGGCGCGCAACAAGCAGTCGGCCTGGTACCTCGACGCGGTCGCCCTGGCGTCCAACTACCACAAGCTCAAGTCGCTGCAGTGCCCGGACAACCTGGTGCGCGCGCGGCTGATCCGCGCCTGGGAGGGCATCACGGACCCGCGCCTGCGGATGCGCCTGGTGCTGCACCCGCGCGGCCGCTACCTCTACGAGGTGGCGCCGCATTCGCTGTTCATGGGCGGCATCCAGCTCGACGTCCAGGCCTTCCTGGAAGAAGAGTCGGAGACGACCGGGACGGCCGCCCCGCCAACCGAGGCTTCGCACCTGGAAGACGAAGCCGATCCGCACAGGAAACACGCATGAAGCCCATGCTCCGACTCCCCCGCGGCATCGCGGGCCTGGCCGCCGCTTGCCTGCTCGCGCTCGGCTCGCTGGCCGCCCAGGCCGACGCCGGCGCGCTGCACGCCCGCCACGCGGAACTGAAGCCGCAGCTGCAGGACAACGCCTATGGCCGGCCGCTGTTCATCGATTCGGCCGAGAGCAGCAACACGCTGCGCGGCGACGTGTACGCGGTGCTGGACCACCCGTTCACGCAGGTGCGCGACGCGCTGCAGGACCCCGGCGCCTGGTGCGACATCATGCTGCTGCCCTTCAACACCAAGGCCTGCCAGGCGCAGGGCCAGCGGCTGACGGTGCGCATCGGCCGCAAGTGGAATTCACCGATCGAGCAGACCTACCCGATCAGCTTCCGCTTCAATCCCGGCGCCGCGGGCGAGGACTACCTGTCCACCCGGCTGAACGCCGCGGAGGGCCCGTTCGGGACGCGCGACTACCGCGTGAACGTGGAGGCGGTGCCGCTGGAGGGCGGCAAGACCTTCATGCACATGAACTACGCCTACGGCTACGGCGGCGTGGGCAAGTTCGCGATGCAGGCCTACCTGGCGACCGCCGGCGCGAGCAAGGTGGGCTTCACCACCAACGGCCTGCGCGGGGCCGTGGAGCGCAACGCGATGCGCTACTACCTGGCGATCGACGCCTACCTGGACACGCTGGACGCGCCGCAGGAGCAGCGCGTGGACAAGCGCATCAACCAGTGGTTCAGCGCGACGGAGCGCTACCCGAAGCAGCTGCGCGAGATGGATCGCGGCACTTACGTGGCGATGAAGCGGCAGGATTACGGGCAGCAGACGACCGCTGCCGCCCGTTGAGCCCTGCTTACTTCAGGCCGGCCGCTGCACGCAGCGCCGCCGCCTTGTCCGTGCGCTCCCAGGTGAACTCCGGCTCCTCGCGGCCGAAGTGGCCGTAGGCGGCGGTCTTGGCGTAGATGGGGCGCAGCAGGTCCAGCATCTGGATGATGCCCTTCGGACGCAGGTCGAAGTGGTCGTGCACCAGCGAGGCGATCTGGTCGTCGGGGATGACGCCCGTGCCTTCCGTGTAGACCGTCACGTTCATCGGCTTGGCCACGCCGATCGCGTAGGCCACCTGGATCTGGCACTGGCGCGCCAGGCCGGCGGCGACGATGTTCTTCGCGACGTAGCGGGCGGCGTATGCGGCCGAGCGGTCCACCTTGGACGGGTCCTTGCCCGAGAAGGCGCCGCCGCCGTGCGGGCAGGCGCCGCCGTAGGTGTCGACGATGATCTTGCGGCCGGTCAGGCCGCAGTCGCCCTGCGGGCCGCCGATGACGAAGCGGCCGGTCGGGTTGATCAGGTACTTGGTGTCCTTCAGCCACTCCTTGGGCAGCACCGGCTTGATGATCTCCTCGATCACCGCCTCGACGAAGGAGGGCTTCATCTTGTTGCCGTCGCTCTGCTCGGGGCTGTGCTGGCTCGACAGCACGACGGTGTCGATGCTGTGCGGCTTGCCGTCGACGTAGCGCATGGTCACCTGGCTCTTGGCGTCCGGGCGCAGGAAGGGCAGGCGGCCGTCCTTGCGCAGCTGCGCCTGGCGCTCCACCAGCCGGTGCGCGTAGTGGATCGGCGCGGGCATCAGCACCGGCGTCTCGTCGCAGGCGTAGCCGAACATCAGGCCCTGGTCGCCGGCGCCGGTGTTCAGGTGGTCGTCGGAGGCGTGGTCCACGCCCTGGGCGATGTCGTTCGACTGCTTGTCGTAGGCCACGAGCACGGCGCAGCCCTTGTAGTCGATGCCGTAGTCGGTGTTGTCGTAGCCGATGCGCTTGATCGTGTCGCGGGCGACCTGGATGTAGTCGACGTGGGCGTTGGTCGTGATCTCGCCCGCCAGCACCACCAGGCCCGTGTTGGCCAGGGTCTCGGCGGCCACGCGGCTGCGCGGGTCCTGCGCGAAGATCGCGTCGAGGATCGCGTCGGAAACCTGGTCGGCCAGCTTGTCGGGGTGGCCTTCCGAAACAGACTCGGAAGTGAAGAGGAAGTCGTTCGCCATTTGAGATACTCCGTGGGTTGTCGAAGGCGCGTTGCCTTCTGCCGGAGCTTGGGCGAACGCTTTAGCAGAATTTTTTCAAGTCGCCCTGCAAGTAGTTCCGTAACTCGGCGACGCAGGCATTCTATACCCGGTGAAACGTCTCTTCCAACTGTTGTCCGCCTGGCCCTTGCCGCTGCTGCACCTTGCCGGTGCCGGGCTGGGCTGGCTCACGTTCCTCGCCTCGCCCACCTACAGGCGCCGCTTCCTCGCCAACGCGCGCCAGGCTGGCTACGGCTTCGGCCAGGTGCGCGCGGCCGTGGCCGAGGCCGGCAAGCTGGTGGCCGAGACGCCGCGCCTGTGGTTCGGCGCCATGCCCCGGGTGCACTGGGAGCAGGCGGAGCTCGTGGAGTCGCTGCGGGCGCAGGGCCGCGGCGTCGTCTTCCTCACGCCGCACCTGGGCTGCTTCGAGGTGACGGCGCGCTCGTACGCCGCGCAGTTCGGGCCGATCACGGTCCTGTACCGCCCCGCGCGCAAGCCCTGGCTGCGCGAGCTGGTGGCCACCTCGCGCAGCCGCGAGAACATGACGGCGGTGCCCACCACGCTGGCCGGCGTGCGGCAGATGCTGCGCGCGCTCAAGGCCGGCGAGGCCGTCGGGCTGCTGCCCGACCAGGTGCCGCCCAAGGGCCTGGGTGTCTGGGCGCCCTTCTTCGGACGGGACGCGTACACGATGACGCTGCCCGCGCGCCTGGTGCAGCAGACCGGCGCCGCGCTGCTGCTGGTGTGGGGCGAACGCCTGCCGGGCGGCCGCGGCTACACCGTGCACGTGCGCCACTTCGAGGCCGAGCTGGCGCGCGATCCGGTCGCCGCCGCCCGCGAGGTCAACGCCGAGATGGAGCGCATGGTGCGGGCCGGCCCGACGCAATACCTCTGGGGCTATGCGCGCTACAAGGGCCCGCGCGAGGAGGCCGTCGCATGATGGGCGGAGCGCTCAGCCGGCTGGGGGTCCTGTTCATGCGGGCGATCGCGCCGCTGCCGCTGCCCTGGATCCGCGCGCTGGGCAAGGGGCTGGGCCTGTTCCTGTACGCCGTGGTGTGGCCGCGGCGCAAGGTGGTGGACGTCAACCTGCGACTGTG
Source organism: Ramlibacter sp. bp-362 (assembly GCF_054956735.1). Taxonomy (NCBI): domain Bacteria; kingdom Pseudomonadati; phylum Pseudomonadota; class Betaproteobacteria; order Burkholderiales; family Comamonadaceae; genus Ramlibacter; species Ramlibacter sp. bp-362. Next base: position 376,928 of record NZ_JBUDXE010000001.1, on the reverse strand, counting down.
CTTCCCGCAGTGGAGCGCGGCGCAGCGGCGGCAGGTCACGCGCGAGGTGTTCGTGAACGTGGCGCAGTCCTTCCTCGACCGGGCGTGGCTGTGGCACGCCGACCCGGAGGTGGTGCGCCGCCGCGTGGTGCTGACCGGCGCCGTGCGCGAGCTGGCGGGCCAGGAGCCGACCATCCTGTTCGTGCCGCACTTCGTGGGCCTGGACGCCGGCGTGAGCGCCATGAGCCAGCAGGTGCGGCGCCAGTTCGTCGGCATCTACACGCCGCAGAGCAATCCCGTGGTCGACGCCTGGGTGCTCGCCGGGCGACACCGCTTCGGCAGCTCCCGGATCCTGACCCGCCGCGACGGCGTACGCGGCATCGTCTCGGCGCTGCGCGCCGGCGACGTCCTCTACCTGCTGCCGGACATGAACTTCGGGGAGCACCAGTCGATCTACGTGCCCTTCTACGGCGTGCCGGCCGCCACCGTGCCTTCGCTCTCGCGTTTCGCGCGCCTGGGCCGTGCCAAGGTGGTGCCGGTGGTCTGCCGCCTGACGCCCGGCGGCTACGAGGTGCGCGTCCACGAGGCCTGGGCGGGCTTCCCGAGCCACGACGCCGAGGCGGACACGGCGCTCATGAACCGCCGGCTGCAGGACTACATCGACGAGATGCCCGCGCAGTACTACTGGGTGCACAAGCGCTTCAAGACGCGCCCGCCGGGCGAGCCGCCGGTCTACTGAGAGAGGAAGTCCTCGAGCTCGCGCGCCACGCGCCCCGGCTGCTCGTGCACGATCCAGTGCGAGGCGTCCGGCACCTTGCGCAGCGTGAGGCGCGGCACGTAGTCCTCGAGCCCGTCCACCAGTTCCGGCAGCAGCGCCGTGTCCTGCATTCCCCACAGCACCAGCGTCGGGACGTCCACCGTGAGCATCTCGCGCGGCAGCGTGATCGCGCTCGCGCCCGGGTCGCCCTCGCGCGCGGGCCGCAGCGGCGACGCGCGATACCAGTTCAGGCCGCCGGTGAGGCTCTCGTCCCACACGGCGCGGTACTGCGCCTTCACCTCCTCGGTGAGCCAGGGCGCCGGGCCCCAGTGCGTGAAGAAGGCGAGCAGGCGGCGGTAGTCGTCGGCGCGCAGCAGCTGCTCGGCGTCGGGCCGCACGAGGAAGTTCATGTACGCGCTGGCCTCGCGCTGCGCCGGGCTCTCGCGCAGCGCGCGCAGGAAGGTGCCCGGGTGCGGCGAATTGATGATCGCGAGCCGCCGCATCAGCTGCGGCTGCTGGTTGGCGAGGTTCCAGGCGACGGCGCCGCCCCAGTCGTGCGCCACCAGGCAGGCGAGCGGCGCGCCTTCGCTCTCCACGAGCGCCACGATGTCCTGCACCAGGTGCCGGGGACGGTAGGCGGAGACGTCCGCCGGCTGCGACGAGCGCTCGTAGCCGCGCAGGTTGGGCGCGACGCAGCGATAGCCGCCGTGCGCGGGCTGCGCGAAGTGCCGCAGCAGCGCGTCCCAGACGAACGCCGCTTCGGGAAAGCCGTGCAGGAACATCAGCACCGGGCGGCCGCGCTCCCCGGCCGCGCGGCAACTGAGCGTGATGCCGTGGGGAAGCGCCTGCTGCCAGGTTTCGATGTTCATGTCGGCGGCTCCTCCTCGGGATGGGTCCACTGCCACAGGAGGAGCGAGGCTTCCTCCACGCCCTGCTTCCTGAGCGCGGAGAACAGTCTGGCCTCCCCGCCGCCGGTCTGCAGTCGCGCGATGGACAGCGCCTTGGCCTGCTCGGCGCGATTGAGCTTGTCGGCCTTGGTGAGCAGCACCAGGAACTTCAGTCCCTCTTCCACGCGCGGGCGGATCACCTCGAGCAGGATCTCGTCCAGTTCGGTGAGGCCGTGCCGCGGGTCGACCAGCATCACGACGCCCGCGAGGTTCTCGCGCGTGACCAGGTAATTGGCCATCACCTGCTGCCAGCGGACCTTGTCGGCCTTGGGCACGGCGGCATAGCCGTAGCCGGGGAGGTCCGCGAGCACCGCGTCGGTGACGCCCTGCTTGCCCAGCGCGAACAGGTTGATCGCCTGCGTGCGCCCCGGCGTCTTGGACGCGAAGGCCAGGCGCTTCTGCTGCGTGAGCGTGTTGATGCACGTGGACTTGCCCGCGTTGGAGCGGCCCACGAAGGCGACCTCGGGCACGTCGTGCACGGGCAGGTGCTCCAGGCGCGGGGCCGTGGTGAGGAAGCGGGCCGTGTGCAGCCAGGCCACCGCCTGCGCGGCGGCGGAAGGAGCAGGGGCGCGCGGGCCCGGGGCAGTGGTCATCGAGAGGGAAGGAGGGGGAAGTGGGGCATTGTAGAATCCCGTGGTTGTGCGCCAATCCAATCGAAGAAACGTGACCAAGACGCCCGCTTTCCTGCTGCTGGCCGCCGTGCTGGCCGCTTCCGCGCTCCCGAACTGGGCCCAGCAGCCTGCCGCCGGTGCCCCGGCCGCGGCCCCGGCGCCCGCAGCGGCGGCTCCCGCGCCGGCTGCGCCCGCCGCCGCCGACCCGGCCCTGGGCGAGCAGCGTTTCGGCGCCGTGTGCGCCGCCTGCCACGGCATCGGGGGCAACTCGGGCACGCCCGCCAACCCCAAGCTGGCGCAGCAGCACCCCGCCTACCTCGTGAAGGAACTGCTGGACTTCAAGGACGGCAAGCGGACCAGCCCCGTGATGCAGGGCTTCGCCGCCCAGCTCACCGAGCAGGACATGAAGAACGTGGCCGCCTACCTGGGCGCGCAGCAGGCCAAGCCCGGCTTCGCCAAGGACAAGGACCTGGTGACGCTCGGCGAGAAGATCTACCGCGGCGGCATCCAGGACCGCGACATCCCGGCCTGCGCCGGCTGCCACAGCCCCAACGGCGCCGGCATCCCCTCGCAGTACCCGCGCCTGTCGGGGCAGCACGCCGAATACACCGCCAGCCAGCTGGTCGCCTTCCGCGACGGCCTGCGCAAGAACAGCCCGCAGATGAAGGACATCGCCGCCAAGCTGAACGACCACGAGATCCGCGCCCTGGCGGACTACGTGGCGGGCTTGCGCTGAATCAAGGGCCGTTGTTGAACTAAACGGCTCCACCCGAAACCAAGACAGGCGGGCGCCTCGGCACGAGGGCCCGCCTTTTTTCTTCGCGAAGCGCTTCGATGACCACCACCACCGCCGACCTCCCGCCCCGCACGGAGCCGCTGCGCAGCGGCTCCGCCCGCGTGCGGGGACTGGTCGAGCTCCTCTCTTCCATGCGCTTCGCGATCGCCCTGCTGACGGTGATCTGCATCGCCTCGGTGATCGGCACGGTGCTGAAGCAGCACGAACCGCTGCCCAACTACGTCAACCAGTTCGGTCCCTTCTGGGCCGACCTGTTCCTGGCGATCAAGCTCAATGCCGTCTACAGCGCCTGGTGGTTCCTGCTGATCCTGGCCTTCCTGGTGGTCAGCACGTCGCTGTGCATCGCGCGCAACACGCCCAAGATCCTGTCCGACCTCAAGTCGTACAAGGAGAACATCCGCGAGAACGCGCTGCTCGCCTTCCACCACAGGGCCGAAGGCACGCTGGCCGGCACGCCCGAGGCCGAGGCGCAGCGCGTCGGCCAGGCGCTGGCGAAGGGCGGCTGGAAAGTGCGCCTGCAGCAGCGGGGCAACGGCTGGATGGTCGCCGCGCGCGCCGGCGGCGCGCACAAGCTCGGCTACCTGGCCGCGCACAGCGCGATCGTGCTGGTCTGCCTGGGCGGCCTGCTCGATGGCGACCTGATGGTGCGCGCGCAGATGTGGCTGGGCGGCAAGGTCCCCTACACCGGCGGCGGGATGATCTCGCAGGTGCCGCCGCAGCACCGCCTCTCCAGCGGCAACCCCACCTTCCGCGGCAACCTGCTGGTGGCCGAGGGCACGCAGTCGTCCACGGCCATCCTGAACCAGTCCGACGGCATCCTGCTGCAGGAACTGCCGTTCTCGATCGAGCTGAAGAAGTTCGTGGTGGAGCACTATTCGACGGGCATGCCCAAGCTGTTCGCCAGCGACATCGTGATCCACGACCGCGAGACCGGCGAGGCAATCCCGGCGCGCGTGGAAGTGAACCACCCGGTGAGCCACCGCGGCATCGAGATCTACCAATCGAGCTTCGACGACGGCGGCTCCGCCGTCACGCTGAAGTCGGTGCCGCTGGACGGCAGCAACCGCAGCTTCGAGGTGCAGGGCACCATCGGCGGCTCCACCGAGCTCGCGCGCGGCGCGGGGCCGGACGCGCAGAAGATGACGCTGGAATACACGGCGCTGCGCGTGATCAACGTGGAGAACATCGGCGACGCCAGCGGCGGCGGCGTGGACCCGCGCAAAGTGGACCTGCGCTCGGCGCTCGACGCGCGCCTGGGCGCGGCCAACAAGACGGCGACCCGCAAGGACCTGCGCAACGTGGGTCCCAGCATCACCTACAAGCTGCGCGACGCCGCCGGCCAGGCGCGCGAATTCCACAACTACATGCTGCCCATGGACCTGGGCGACGGCGTGCCGGTCTTCCTGCTCGGCATGCGTGACTCGCCGGCCGACGGCTTCCGCTACCTGCGGCTGCCGGCGGACGACCAGGGCGGGCTCGACGGCTTCCTGCGCCTGCGCGCCGCGCTGGCGGACCCGGCGCTGCGCGAGGAGGCGGTCCGCAATTACGCGCGCATGGCCACCGACCCGTCGCGCCCGGAACTGGCGAAGCAGCTCACCGCTTCCACCGCGCGCGCGCTGGCCCTGTTCGCCGGCGCCGAGGCCACGCCGGGCCGCGCGCCGGGCGGGCTGCAGGCCGTCTCGGAATTCATCGAGGGCAACGTGCCCGAGGGCGAGCGCCCGCGCGCCGGCGAGGTGCTGGTGCGCATCCTCAACGGCGCGCTGTTCGAGCTCGCGCAGGTGAGCCGCGAGCGCGCCGGCCTGAAGCCGCTGCCGCGCGACGAGCGCACGCAGGCCTTCATGACGCAGGCCGTGCTGGCCCTCAGCGACGTCCACGCCTACCCGATGCCCATGGCCTTCGAGCTGAAGGACTTCAAGCAGGTGCAGGCGAGCGTGTTCCAGGTGACGCGTTCGCCCGGCCACTACATCGTCTACCTGGGGTGCGCCTTGCTCATCCTGGGGGTATTCGCCATGCTGTATGTTCGGGAACGCCGGCTCTGGGTCTGGCTGAGCCCCGGCGAAGCGGGCTCGCAGGCGCGCATGGCGCTCTCCAGCAACCGCAAGCTGCTGGACGTGGACCGCGAATTCGACCGGCTGCGCGACCGGCTCCTGGGAGACAAGCGATGAACACCGCCACCACCACGACGACCACGATCACGCTGGACGAGGGCTTCCTCGCCCGCCGCAACTGGCTCGACTGGCTGTTCGCCGCCATCGTGGTGGCCGGCGGCCTCTACGCCTTCGGCAAGTACGCTCAGTACATGGACGTGTACGAGAAGGGCATCCTGTTCGCGGCTATGCCCGCGGCGATCTGGCTGGGCTGGTTCTGGCGGCCGCTGCGCACCCTGATGCTGGCGGTGGCCGCGTTCTCGCTGCTGGGCATCAGCTCCTACCAGGGCCAGCTCGGGCGCGCCGACAGCGTGTTCTGGCTCAAGTACTTCCTGTCCAGCCAGTCGGCCATCCTCTGGATGAGCGTGCTGTTCGTCATGAGCACGGTCTTCTACTGGATCGCCATGTTCGCGCGGGGCCAGAGCGCGGCGATGGAGGCGATCGGCTCGCGCCTGGCCTGGGTGGCCGTGGGCATGGCCCTGATCGGCACGATGGTGCGCTGGTACGAGAGCTACCTGCTCGGCCCGGACATCGGCCACATCCCGGTCAGCAACCTGTACGAGGTCTTCGTCCTGTTCTGCTGGATGACGACGGCGTTCTGGCTGTACTTCGAGCAGCAGTACGGCACGCGCGCGCTCGGCGCCTTCGTCATGCTGGTGGTGAGCGCCGCCGTCGGCTTCCTGCTCTGGTATTCCTTCGCCCGCGAGGCGCACGAGATCCAGCCGCTGGTGCCGGCGCTCAAGAGCTGGTGGATGAAGCTGCACGTGCCCGCCAACTTCATCGGCTACGGCACCTTCTCGCTGGCGGCGATGGTCTCCTTCGCCTACCTGGTCAAGCAGCACTCCGGCGAAACGCGCTGGGTCCGGCTCACGCCCCTGTGGGCGCTGGGCGTGTTCCTGACTGTCCTGCCCCTGGTGTTCCGGCCGGCGGCGCAGGGCAGCAGCGCCTACTGGCTCACCTACTTCGGCGTCTCCGCGCTGATCGTCGGCGGCATCCTGTTCGCGCGCCGGCGCATCGCCGAGCGCCTGCCTTCGCTGGAGGTGCTCGACGACGTGATGTACAAGGCGATCGCCGTCGGCTTCGCCTTCTTCACCATCGCCACCGTGCTGGGCGCGCTGTGGGCGGCCGAGGCCTGGGGCGGCTACTGGAGCTGGGACCCGAAGGAGACCTGGGCGCTGATCGTCTGGCTCAACTACGCGGCCTGGCTGCACATGCGCCTGATGAAGGGCCTGCGCGGCACGGTGTCCGCATGGTGGGCCCTGGTCGGCCTCGCCGTGACCACCTTCGCCTTCCTCGGCGTGAACATGTTCCTGTCGGGGCTGCACAGCTACGGCGAGCTGTAAACGCATTCACCGCAGAGGCGCAGAGCGACGCAGAGGAACGCAGAGATCCTCCAGGATGTCTTCTCTGCGTCCTCTGCGCCTCTGCGGTGAAGGATTTCTTTCATCGAAGGAGACGACATGCTGATCAGGACAGGTCGTGATGGTTTCCAGCACCCGATAGCGAGCGAGATCACCCCGCGCGCGGTCTACGAGGACCGCCGCCGGATGCTGCAGTGGATGGCCACCGGCGCCGCCGGCGCGGCGCTCGCGTCCTGGGCGCAGCGCGAGGCGCTCGCGCAGCAGGTGCAGCGCCCGGGCAAGCTGGCGGCGATCAGCACCGTGCGCTCCAGCGTGCCGGGTGCGGTCACCATGGAAAAGGTGACCGACTACAAGGACGCCACCAGCTACAACAACTTCTACGAGTTCGGCACCGACAAGTCGGACCCGGTGGAGAACGCGCACACGCTGAAGACGCGGCCCTGGAGCGTCGAAGTCGGCGGCCTGGTGAAGAAGCCGGCGAAGTACGCGATCGAGGACCTCATGAAGCTCGCGCCGCAGGAGGAGCGGATCTACCGCATGCGCTGCGTCGAGGGCTGGTCCATGGTGATCCCGTGGGTGGGCTTCTCGCTGGCGAAGCTGATCGAGAAGGTCGAGCCCCTGGGCAACGCGAAGTACGTCGAGTTCCTGACGCTCGCCGATCCCAAGACCATGCCCTACGTCGGCTCGCGCGTGCTGGACTGGCCCTACGCGGAGGGCCTGCGCATGGACGAGGCCATGCATCCGCTGACGCTGCTCACGTTCGGCATGTACGGCGAGGTGCTCCCGAACCAGAACGGCGCGCCGGTGCGCGTGGTGGTGCCCTGGAAGTACGGCTTCAAGAGCGCCAAGAGCATCGTGAGCATCCGCTTCGTCGAGAAGGAGCCGCGCACCGCCTGGAACAAGGCGGCCGCCAACGAGTACGGCTTCTATTCCAACGTGAACCCCAACGTCGACCACCCGCGCTGGTCGCAGGCAACCGAGCGGCGCATCGGGGAAGACGGGCTCTTCGCCAAGAAGCGCAAGACGCTGATGTTCAACGGCTACGAGCAGCAGGTGGGGCAGCTCTACGCCGGGATGGACCTCAAGAAGAACTACTAGGCTCCCGCCGTGCTTCGCACGGCTCGCCCGAACGATCCGACGCCCGTGCTGGACGACGGACGATCGCGCGTCGCCCTGCCGGACCGCACCCTGTGGGCATGTCCTTTCAGGAGATAGCGATGAAGCACAACAAGTGGATTGCAGCTCTCGCCACCGCCGGCGGCCTGGTCGCCATGAGCGGTGCCGCCCACGCGATCGCGCCGGCGGCGGCCCTGGGCCTCGCGGCGCTCGGCGGCGCGGCCGTCGGCAGTGCCGCGGCCGAGGCCAACGAGCCGCCGGCCGTCGCGGTCGTTCCGGCGAACCCGACCGTCGTGCTGGGCGGCCCGCCCGCCGTGGTCACGGTTCCGGCCGACGGCCACTACGAGGTGATCAACGGCACGACCGTCTGGGTGCAGGCGCAGCCGGGCGCCGTGGACTACGACCACGACGACGACGGCGTGCTGAACGCCAACGATGCCTTCCCGAACGACGGCACCCGCAGCTGAGCGGAGCGATGAGGAAAACGGCAGCTCCGGCTGCCGTTTTTCCTTCCCGGCTGTACAGTGCGCCCATCCGCCGGGAACCCCGTGCCCCGGCCGCCGATCTGAAAGCCTTACGCCCATGAGGAAGATCGATTGATGCCGCTCGCGCGGATGCTGCTGCACCCGGCCGTCAAGCCGCTCGTGTTCGTGCTGTCGCTGCTGCCCTTCGCGTGGCTGGTGTTCGGCGCCTTCGCGGACCGCCTGGGCGCCAACCCCGCCGAATACCTGACGCGCTCCACCGGCGACTGGACGCTGCGTTTCCTGTGCATCACGCTGGCGGTCACCCCCGTGCGCGTGGTGGCGGGCCTGCCGACGCTGCAGCGGCTGCGCCGCATGCTGGGGCTGTTCACGTACTTCTACGTGGTCCTGCACTTCCTCACCTGGGCCTGGTTCGACCAGGGGCTGGACCTCGCCGGGATGGGCAAGGACATCGCCAAGCGCCCGTTCATCCTGGTGGGCTTCGCCGCCTTCGTGCTGCTGACGCCGCTGGCGGCGACGTCCTTCAATCGCGCGGTGAAGTGGATGGGCGCGAAGCGCTGGCAGGCGCTGCACCGCGCCGTGTACGCGATCGCCGGGCTGGCGATCCTGCACTTCTTCTGGATGCGCGCCGGGAAGAACGACTTCGCGGAGGTGGCGGTGTACGGCGCGATCCTGGCGGTGCTGCTCGGGTGGAGGGCCTGGCGCGCGCTGGGCGGTGGGGTTCGCCTGGCGGCTCACCTGCCGCGGCTGGCGCCGCGCCACCCTACGAAGGAAGCAGCTTCTCCTTCCGCATCTGGTCTGCCGCGTCCTCCCGCTCGCGGATGACATAGGCGTCGGTGCCGTCGACCAGCACCTCCGCCGCACGGCCGCGCGTGTTGTAGTTGCTGGCCATGCTCATGCAATAGGCGCCGGCCGACAGCACGGCCACGAGGTCGCCCGGCTGCACCGCGAGCTTGCGGTCGCGGCCGATCCAGTCGCCGCTCTCGCACACGGGGCCGACCACGTCGTAGGCCACGGGCTTGCCGCCGCGCGCCTGCAGCGGGACGATCTGGTGGAAGGCCTCGTACATCGCCGGCCGCGGCAGGTCGTTCATCGCCGCGTCGATGATGCAGAAGTTCTTCTGCTCGCCGGGCTTGAGGTACAGCACCTCGGCGACGCAGGCGCCGGCGTTGCCCACCAGCGAGCGGCCCGGCTCGATCATCAGCTGCCGGTCGCCGTAGCCGCGCGCGTCCAGGCGCGCCAGCAGGCGCTGCCACAGCGCGTCGGCCGCGGGCGGCTGCTCGTTGTTGTAGACGATGCCCAGGCCGCCGCCGAAGTCGATGTGCGCGATGGGGATGCCCGCGGCCTCGATCGCCGCGACCAGGTCCAGCACGCGCTCGAGCGCGTCCAGGTAGGGCGACACCTGCGTGATCTGCGAGCCGATGTGGCAGTCGATGCCCACCACGCGCAGGCCGGGCAGGCCCGCGGCGCGCCGGTAGGCGCGCAGGGCGTCCTTGTGCGCGATGCCGAACTTGTTGCCCTTGAGGCCCGTGGAGATGTAGGGATGGGTGAGCGGGTTGACGTCGGGGTTCACGCGCAGGCTCACCGGCGCCGTCGTGCCCATGCCGGCGGCGACTTCGCTCAGCACCTCCAGCTCCGCCTCGCTCTCGACGTTGAAGCAGTGGATGCCGGCCTCCAGCGCGCGGCGCATCTCCGCGCGGGTCTTGCCGACGCCCGAGAAGATGATGTCCGCGCCTTTCGCGCCCGCGGCGAGCACGCGTTCCAGCTCGCCGCCGGAGACGATGTCGAAGCCGCAGCCGGCCCGCGCGAAGACCTGCAGCACGGCGAGGGAGGAGTTGGCCTTCATCGCGTAGAAGACCTTCGCCTTGCGCCCGGCGAAGCCGCGCTGGTAGGCGGCCAGCGCCGACAGCATGGCCGCGCGCGAATAGACGAACAGCGGCGTGCCGTGCGCGCGCGCCAGGTCGGCCAGCTTCCGTTCCTCGACGAACAGTTCGCCGCCGCGGACCTGGAAGTGCGGCGCGCCGGGCAGGGGGGTGGACGCGCTCATGGATTGCGCACCGGCGAGGCCGTGCCCGTGGGCGGCACGCCCGAGGCGGCCGTGGCGGGCACGACCGCGGTCGAGGGCGCGAGCGTCTGCGGCAGCGAGGCGCGGCCGACGGCCGCTTCGCCCGTGGGCAGGAACAGCGGGCCTTTCTGGCCGCAGGCCGCCAGCAGGGCGAACGCCGCGAGGGCGAGCCAGCGGCGGTGCGAAGCCGCGCTGACTAGAATTTGGTGGACACCGGACATCAGGAAATTGTAATGACCGATCTCGAGTACCTCGACCGCGCCGAGGCGCTGCTGGCCAGCGTGGAGGCGGGGTGCGACCGGATCAACGACACGAGCGACGCCGACATCGACAACCAGCGCGTGGGCGGCATGGTGACCCTGACGTTCCGCGACCGCAGCCAGATCATCGTGAACCTGCAGAAGCCGCTGCAGGAAGTGTGGCTGGCCGCCCGCAGCGGCGGCTTCCACTACCGCTGGGACGGCCAGTGCTGGCGCGACACCAAGCGCGCCAGCGAGTTCTTCGCCGACCTGAGCCGCTACGCGAGCGAACAGGCCGGCCGGCCCCTCACCTTCAGTTCCTGAACAGGTCCAGGATGCTGCGGCGCTCGTCGCTGGGCGCCGGCGGCACCGGCGGCGGCAGGCCGTTGGAGTTGACCATGCCCGGGTCGCCCGGCAGGCCCGGCGCCTGCTCGCCGCTCGGGCCGCGCCGCAGCGAGCCATCCGCGCCCGGCACCCCGGTATCGCCGCCGCTCAGGCCCAGGCTGGCCACGCCGCCGCCCCGGGCGTATTCCTCGTAGTACCACTCGCCGCCGATGTTCACCAGGCCCTCGGGCGCCGACGGTTCCATGATCGGCACGCCCTTGAGCGCCGTGCGCATGAAGTCGATCCAGATCGGCAGGCTCAAGCCGCCACCCGTCTCGCGGTCGCCCAGGGAGCGCGGCGTGTCGTAGCCCATCCAGACCACCGCCACCAGCGTGGGGTGGAAGCCGTTGAACCAGGTGTCGATGGAGTCGTTGGTGGTGCCGGTCTTGCCGTACAGGTCCGGGCGCTTCAGCTCGCGCTGCGCCCGCGCGGCCGTGCCGCTGCGCGCCACTTCCTGCAGCAGGCGGTCCATCACGAAGGCGTTGCGGGCGTCGATCGCGCGCACCGATTCGTTCAGCAGCGGCGGCTGGCTCTCCACCAGCACCTTGCCCTTCTGGTCGGTGATGCGCGTGATCAGCCACGGGTTGACGCGGTAGCCGCCGTTGGCGAACACGGCATAGCCCAGCGCCATCTGCATGGGCGTCACCGAGCCCGCGCCCAGGGCCATGGTCAGGTAGGGCGGGTGCTTCTCGGCGTCGAAGCCGAAGCGGGTGATCCAGTCCTGCGCCACCTGCGGGCCCACGGCCTGCAGGATGCGGATGGACACCATGTTCTTGGACTTGGCCAGGCCAACGTGCAGCGGCATGGGCCCTTCGAAGCGGCCGTCGTAGTTCTTGGGCTCCCACGGCTGGCCGCCGGTCACGCCCGAGTCGAAGAACAGCGGCCCGTCGTTGATGATGGTGGTGGGCGTGAAGCCCTTCTCCAGCGCCGCGGAGTAGATGAAGGGCTTGAAGCCCGAGCCCGGCTGCCGCCACGCCTGCGTGACGTGGTTGAACTTGTTCTTGTTGAAGTCGAAGCCGCCGATCATGGCGTGGATGGAGCCGTCGCGCGGGTCCAGCGCGATGAAGGCGCCTTCCACTTCCGGCAGCTGGGTGATCTCCCAGGTGTCCTTCTCGGACTTCATCACCCGGATCACGGCGCCGCGCCGGATCTTGATCTTGGGCTGCGCCTTCTCCGACAGCCCGGAACGGGCGGCCTGCAGGCCCGCTCCGGTGATCTCGACCCGGTCGCCGTTGCCGCGCACGGCCACGATCTTCTTGGGGTTCGCCTCCAGCACCACGGCGGCCATCACGTCGCCGTTGTCCGGGTGCTCGGCGAGCGCGTCGTCCACCGCGTCGTCCAGCTCCTTCGGGTCGTTCGGCAGGTCGACGAAGCGTTCCGGGCCGCGGTAGATCTGGCGCTTCTCGTAGCGCATGATGCCGTCGCGCAGGGCCTGGTACGCGGCTTCCTGTTCGTTGGACTTCACGGTCGTGAACACGTTGAGGCCGCGGGTGTACGCCTCGTCGCCGTATTGCGCGAAGACGAGCTGGCGCACCGTCTCGGCCACGTACTCGGCGCGCACCGGCAGGCTTTGCACGCCGGTCTTCACGCGCAGTTCCTGCTTCTTGGCGGCCTCGGCCTGCTCGTGCGTGATGAAACCGTTCTCCTCCATCCGTTCGATGATGTACAGCTGCCGCGAGCGGGCGCGGGACGGGTTGGAGACCGGGTTGTACGCGGAAGGCGCCTTGGGCAGGCCGGCCAGCATGGCGGCCTCGGCGACGGTGATGTCCTTCAGGGGCTTGCCGAAGTAGGTCTCGCAGGCCGCCGCGAAGCCGTAGGCGCGGTTGCCCAGGAAGATCTGGTTCATGTAGATCTCGAGGATCTGGTCCTTCGTCAGCAGGTGTTCCAGCTTGAAGGTGAGGAGCACCTCGTACAGCTTGCGGGTGAAGGTCTTCTCGGACGAGAGGTAGACGTTGCGCGCCACCTGCATGGTGATGGTGGAGGCGCCCTGGCTCTTCACGCGGGCCAGGTTGGCGATGGCCGCGCGCACCAGGCCCTTGTAGTCGACGCCGCTGTGCGAATAGAAGCGGGCGTCCTCGATCGCCAGCACCGCGTTCTTCATGACGGCGGGGATCTCGTCGATCGGGGTCAGGTTGCGCCGCTCCTCCCCGAATTCGCCGATCAGGACGCCGTCGGAGCTGTAGATGCGCAGCGGCAGCTTCGGGCGGTAGTCCGAAAGGTCGCTGATGTCAGGCAGGTTGGGGTAGGCCACCGCGAGGGCGACCCCCCCGATGGTCACGGCCGCCGCCACCAGGGCGAAGGCCAGGCCGAAGGTCCAGCCGAAGAACTTGAGCAGGAAGCGTTGCCAGAAGGGCCGGCGCGGTGCGGTCGCGGGCGCGTCGGCGGAAGGGTCGGAAGCCATAGAACTCCATCGGGCGGCCCGGTTGCGCGCCCATTATAGAAATGCAGGGGTGTGAGCCGACCTCTGGTGCGGCGGTTCCACGCCGGGCATCGGTTCGCGCTTGCGGACCGCCTCGCGCCCCGCAGTATCGCAGCCATCCCCGTCGGCTTTTGACAACGCGCACAAGGTGCGCGCGCCGGAAATTCCTTTTGGGACAAGGATGTTACTGCTAGCATTGAAGTGGAATCTTAAGTTCGTTACGCCTTGACACCAGGCGTCTCAGGAGACGGGTTTGATCTCAATCGGCTCTCTGTTTGGCAGCAAGTCCGGGCCCTTGCTCGGGCTGGACATCAGCTCTTCCAGCGTCAAGCTGGTCGAACTCGGGCTCGCCAAGAACGGTGGCTTCGTCCTCGAGCGCTGCGCCATCGAGCCCCTGGAACGCGGCTGGATCAACGACGGCAACGTCGAGAAGTTCGACGAAGTGGCCGAGGCCATGCGCCGCGTCGTCAAGAAAAGCGGCACCCGCACCCGCAACGTCGCCATGGCCCTGCCGGCCTCGGCCGTGATCACCAAGAAGATCATCCTGCCCGGCGGCCTGTCCGACCAGGACCTGGAGGTGCAGGTCGAGAGCGAGGCCAACCAGTACATCCCCTTCTCGCTCGACGAAGTGAGCCTCGACTTCTGCGTGGTGGGCCCCAGCACCACCTCCGCCGGCGACGTCGAGGTGCTGATCGCCGCCTCCCGCCGCGAGAAGGTGCAGGACCGCCAGGGCCTGGCCGAGGCCGCAGGCCTCAAGCCCGTGATCATCGACGTCGAGTCCTATGCGTCGCGCCTGGCCGCCGGCCGCCTGATCGGCAACCTGCCCGGCGAGGGCAAGGACCAGATGGTCGCCCTGTTCGAGGTGGGCGCCTCCACCACCAGCATGCAGGTGATCCGCAACGACGAGGTGCTCTACGACCGCGACCAGGCCTTCGGCGGCGCCCAGCTCACCCAGCTGATCGTGCGCCAGTACGGCTTCTCCCCCGAGGAGGCCGAAAGCAAGAAGCGCAGCGGCGAACTGCCCGACGACTACGAGGCCGGCGTGCTGCGCCCCTTCGTCGACAGCATGGCCCAGGAAGTCGCGCGCGCCCTGCAGTTCTTCTTCACCAGCACGCCCCACAACCGCGTGGACCACATCATGGTGGGCGGCGGCTCCGCCGCCCTGCCGGGCCTGAGCGAGGCCATCACCGCCCAGACCTCCTTCCCCTGCGCCCTGGCCGACCCGTTCCAGGGCATGCAGTTCGGCGACAACGTGCGCGAGAAGAAGGTGCGGCGGGAAGCGCCTTCCTACCTGACCTCGTGCGGCCTCGCGATGCGGAGGTTCCTGCAGTGATCCTGATCAACCTCCTGCCGCACCGAGAGGCGGCACGCAAGCGGCGCCGCGAGATGTTCTACGCGAGCCTGGGCGCGTCGGCGGTCGCCGGCGGCCTGGTCGCGGTGGGCATCTGGCTCTGGTACGGCGCGCAGATCGAGAACCAGCAGGCCCGCAACATGGTGCTGTCCACCGAGATCAAGCGCCTGGAGGCGCAGATCAAGGACATCGCCGCGCTGCAGGAGGAGATCGCGGCGCTGCGCGCGCGCCAGCAGGCGGTGGAAGACCTGCAGGCCGACCGCAACATGCCGGTGCACCTGCTCAACGAACTCGTGAAGCAGCTGCCCGATGGCGTGTACCTCACCGCCATGAAGCAGACCAACAATTCCGTGTCCCTGGCGGGCGTGGCGCAATCGAACGAGCGCGTCTCCGAGCTGCTGCGCAACCTGAGCACGGGCAGCGCCTGGCTCACCCAGCCCCAGCTGGCGGAGATCGTCGCCGGCAACGTGAACCTGGGCGGCAAGGACGTGCGCCGGGTGGCCAACTTCAAGATGACGGTGCGCCTGCTGCGGGCCGCCGAGGCGCAGAAGGCCGCGTCGGCCGCTCCGGCGGCGGCGCCGACCGCCGCGGCGTCCGGCGCCGCGGTCGCCGGCGGCGCGCCGGCCGCGACGGCGAAGAAGTGAGCATGCGCGCACACCCTGCAACCACGGACTGAATCCCATGGCCACAACCGCAAAAGGCCCCGAAACCCCGCCGGCGATGGACCGCATCGCCGCGCAGTTCCGCGGCCTCGATCCCAACGACCCGGCTTCCTGGCCGATGGTGCCGAAGGTGGCGCTGTGCATCGCGCTGGCGGCGGCGATCGTCGTGGCGCTCTGGTTCCTCTGGCTGACCAACTCCGCCGACGAACTGGCGGCCGAACAGCAGAAGGAAGTCGCCCTGCGCGCCGACTACAAGAAGAAGGTGGCGCAGGCGGTGAACCTCGACGCCCTGCGCAAGCAGCGCGAGCAGGTCCTGACCTACGTGACGCAGCTCGAGAAGCAGCTGCCCAGCAAGGCGGAGATGGACGCCCTGCTGTCCGACATCAACCAGGCCGGCCTGGGCCGCAGCCTCGCCTTCGAGCACTTCAAGCCGGGGCAGGTCAGCGTCAGGGAGTACTACGCGGAACTGCCGATCTCCATCAAGGTGTCCGGCCGCTACCACGACATGGGCTCCTTCGCCGCCGACATCGCGCACCTGTCGCGGATCGTCACGCTGAACAACCTGGAGATCCGGCCCACCCCCGCCGGCAGCCTGGTGATGGACGCCACGGCCAAGACCTTCCGCTACCTCGACCAGGACGAAGTGGCCGCGCAGCGCAGGGCGACCACCAAGGGAAGGAAGAAGAAATGAGGCAGGCGCTGTTGCTCGTGCTGGCCGCGGCCGCCGCGCTGGCGGGCTGCACCGGGTCGGACACCGAGGAGGTCACGCAGTGGATGGCGCAGGAGCGCGCCGCCACCAGGCCGAAGATCCAGCCGATCCCGGAACCCAAGCAGTTCACGCCCGAGGACTACGTGGAGCAGGCGGCCGTCGATCCCTTCAGCAACCAGAAGCTGACGCTGGCGCTCAAGCGCGACTCGCAGGAGTCCGGCGGTGCCGGCGCGGCGCTGCTCGCGCCGGAGCTGAACCGGCGCAAGGAGCCGCTGGAAGCCTACCCGCTCGATGCGATGGTGATGGTCGGCAGCCTGATCAAGCAGGGCCAGCCGGTCGCCCTGATCCGGGTCGACAACCTCCTGTACCAGGTGAAGCCGGGCAACTACCTCGGCCAGAACTACGGAAAGATCACGAAGGTGGGAGAAAGCGAAGTCGTGCTGCGCGAGCTGGTCCAGGATGCCGCCGGCGAATGGGTCGAGCGAACCGCGACGCTGCAATTGCAGGAGAAGTCCAAATGATGAAAAGAAACGAGTGGAGCTGGCGCGCCTTCCTGGCGGCGGCCGTGCTGTTCGCCGGCGGCGCGGTCCAGGCCGCGCCGGCCGTGGAGAGCGTCACGGGGTCGATCCAGGGCGGGTCGGAAGTGGTGCGCTTCGACTTCTCCGAGCCGCTGACGGCGCTGCCGACCGGCTTCGCGACGCAGTCGCCGGCGCGCATCGCGCTGGACGTGCCGGGTGCGAGCAACGCGATGGGCCGCAACGGCGTGGAGATGAACGTCGGCAACCTGCGCTCGGTCAACGTGGTGCAGGGCGCGACCCGCGCCCGCCTGGTGCTGAACCTCAAGGCGCCCACCAACTACCGGGTGGCGCTCGACGGCAAGACGCTGGTCGTCACGCTCGACCCGGTGGCGCAGACCGCCGCCGCCGCGCAGCAGCCGGTCTTCGCCGAAAGCCGCAACCGCGACATGCAGCCGCTGCGCGACCTGGACTTCCGGCGCGGGCCGGACGGCTCCGGGCGCGTGATCGTCGACCTGCCCAGCAACCAGGTGGGCGTCGACATCCGCCAGCAGGGCCAGTCGCTGGTGGTGGACTTCCTGAAGTCGTCGCTGCCCGAGGGCCTGCGCCGGCGCATGGACGTCACCGACTTCGGCACGCCGATCCAGAGCGTGACCACCACGCAGCAGGGTGACCGCGTGCACATGGTGATCGAGCCGCGCGGCGCCTGGGAGCACAGCGCCTACCAGTCCGACACGCAGTTCGTGGTGGAAGTGCGCCAGCAGAAGCAGGACCCGAACAAGCTGAGCCAGGGGCCTGGCTACACGGGCGAGAAGCTGTCGCTGAACTTCCAAAACATCGAGGTCCGCTCCCTGCTGCAGGTGATCGCCGACTTCACCAACTTCAACGTCGTCACCTCCGATTCCGTGACCGGCGCCGTCACCCTGCGCCTGAAGGACGTCCCCTGGGACCAGGCGCTGGACATCATCCTGCAGGCCAAGGGCCTGGGCATGCGCCGCACCGGCAACGTGCTGTGGATCGCGCCGAAGGACGAGATCGCCGCCAAGGAAAAGCTCGAACTGGAAGCGAACGCCGCGATCCAGAGCCTGGAGCCGGTGCGCACGCAGGCCTTCCAGCTGAACTACACGAAGGCCGCCGACATCTCCGTGCAGCTGACCGGCACGGGCTCGTCGCGGATCCTGAGCACCCGCGGCAGCGCGATCGCCGAGCCGCGCACCAACCAGCTGTTCGTCACCGACGTGCCGTCCAAGCTGGAGCAGGTGCAGCAGCTGATCGCGCGCCTGGACATCCCGGTGCGCCAGGTGCTGATCGAGGCGCGCATCGTCGAGGCCTCCGACACCTTCGGCAAGTCGCTGGGCGTGCGCCTGGGCGGCAGCGACCTGCGGGGCATCCGCGGCGGCGACCCGGGCTACCGGATCGGCGACACCAACCGGGTGGCCTTCGGCGGCACGTACGACGCGGTGAGCGGCACGGTGGGCGAGAGCGACACCCAGCTGACGACGACCAACACCACGTTCCTGAACCTGCCGTCCTCGGGCGCCGGCGGCTTCGCGCCGGCCACCTTCGCGGTGTCGATCTTCAGCTCCGCGGCCAACCGCTTCCTGAACCTGGAACTCTCGGCGCTGGAAGCCGACGGCAAGGGCAAGCTGGTCTCCAGCCCGCGCATCGTGACGGCCGACAAGACCAAGGCGCTGATCGAGCAGGGCACGGAATTCCCCTACCAGCAGGCGACCTCCAGCGGCGCGACGTCGGTGGCCTTCCGCCGCGCGACGCTGAAGCTGGAAGTCACGCCGCAGATCACGCCCGAGGGCAACATCATCCTGGACCTCGACATCAACAAGGACAGCCGCGGCGAGACGACGGCCGCCGGCATCGCGATCAACACCAAGCACATCCGCACCCAGGTGCTCGTGGAAAACGGCGGCACGGTGGTGATCGGCGGCATCTTCGAGCTGACGGAGTCGGAGAACGAGGCGCGCGTGCCGCTGCTGGGCGACATCCCGATCGCGGGCAACCTGTTCAAGACCCGCAATCGCAGCAGCAACAAGCAGGAGATGCTTGTCTTCATCACGCCCAAGATGGTGGCGGATCGCGGCACCGCGGGGCGCTAGCAGTACGGAATCTACGGAGGAGAGCTTTTCATGAATCGATTTTTCAAGGCGCTGGCCGGCCTCGCGATGGTCGCCGCGCTGGCCGCCTGCGGCGGTGGCGGGGGCAGTCCTGGCGCCACGGCGGGTGGGGGTGGCGGTGGCGGCGGGGGTGGAGGCGGCGGCGGTGGCGATGACGGTGGCACCGTCGGCGCGCCGACCCTGTCCTTGAGCCTGGTGAATTCGAGCGGCACGGCCATTCCGGGCAACGCCGTGACTCCTGGCAGCACGGTGTTCCTGCGCGCCCTGGTGAAGGACGGCAACGGGGACCTGGTGACCAACAAGCTGGTGAGCTTCAGCTCCGGTGGCGTGATCGCGTTCCAGCCCGCTTCCGGCCAGGTGCTGACGGACCCCGTGACCGGCATCGCGACGGTGCAGGTCATGCCCGCCGACCTCACGAGCACGGGCGCCGACACGCTGACGGCCAGCGCCACCGTGAACGAGACCGCGGTCTCGGCCTCGATCGACGTCCAGACGTCCGCGGCCAACGTGGGGCTCAGGAACATGAAGGCCGCGCAGACCACGCTGACGGCCTACCAGAACACGACCGTGAGCGTGGACGCGACGGTCGGCGGCCAGCCCGCGACCACCATCCCGGTCACGGTGGGCTTCAGCACCAGCTGCGGCAAGTTCAGCCCGGCGAGCGTGATCACCGATTCCACCGGCACCGCCGCCGCGACGTTCCAGGCGGAGGGCTGCACCGGCGGCACCGCCACGCTGACGGCATCCGCACCCGGCGCGTCGCCGGTGCAGACCACGGTGACGGTGCAGGCGCCGCAGGCGACGAACCTGCTGTTCGTCTCGGCCACGCCTGCCACGATCTTCACTTCCGGTGCGTCCTCCGGCGCCAAGCAGTCGACCGTCGTGTTCAAGCTGGTGGACGCCGCCGGCAACCCGATCACCACGTCGACGCAGGTGCGCGTGTCGCTGTCCTCTGCTGCGATCGCGGCCGGCGTGGTGTTCGCCGACACGAACACCACCACGCCCAAGGTGGTGTCCACCGACGTCACCGGCAACGTCCAGGTCATCGTGAAGTCGGGCGGCTTCCCGACGCCGCTGAGCCTGAACGCCGAGCTCGTCTCCAATCCCGCCATCACCGCGTCGTCTTCCGGCCTGACGGTGAACTCGGGCCGCGCGGTGCAGAACTTCTTCTCGCTGTCCGCGGAGAAGTTCAACATCGAGGGACTGCGGTACGACGGCGAGACGACCAGCATCAACATCCTGGCGGCCGACCGGTTGGCCCAGCCCTTGCCCGAGGGCACCACGGTGTCGTTCATCGGCGAAGGCGGCCAGGTCACGGCCTCCTGCTCGCTGACCATCAACAGCGACAAGAAGTCGGGCTGCTCGGTTTCGTTGACCAGCCAGGAATTCCGTCCGGACAACGGCCGCGTGACGGTGCTCGCCTACATGGACGGCGACGAGATCTTCGTCGACGAGAACGGGGACAACCGTTACCAGGTGGGCGAGACCTTCTACGACATGGGGCAGCCGTTCCTGGACGCCGACGAGAACGGCTCGCGGTCGAGCGGGGAGCAGCGCGTCGGCAGTGCGTCGACGCCGGGCTCGGGCATCGGCACGACGGCCTGCGCCGCCCATCCCTCGGGCACCAACCCCTACCTGGTCGCGAACGTGGCGAACACCTGCGACGGCGCCTGGGGCTCGACCCGCGTGCGCGCCCAAGCGGTGATCGTGTTCTCCGACAGCTACGCGGTGACGGAAGACGAGGAGCCGGGCACGGTGTTCGTGAACATGAAGCCCACGAGCGTGGACGTGGTCCTGCGCGACCGCAATGGCAACCCCCTGCCTGCGGGAACGTCCCTGGCCGCCACCGTCAGCACCATCGCTGGCTCCTGCTCGGTGTCCCGCATCATTCCGGCCACGGTTCCGAGCACGACCACGCCCACGGTGCATCGACTGGTGTTCTCCGGTGCCGGCTGCTCCGGCGCGACCTTGAACGCCGAGGCGACCACGCCGAAGAACAACACCACGTTGCTGGGTTCGGTGGTCCTTCCCTGACCCGAAGGGCACCTGGTGCTCTCCCTCGTCGGCATGCCCGGCAGTGGCAAGTCCACTGTCGGGCGCCATCTCGCAAGGCGGCTAGTGCTGCCTTTTTTCGATTCGGACCACCTGATCGAGCAGCGCCTGGGCCGCAGCATCCGCGAGTACTTCGCCGAGGCGGGCGAGGACGCCTTCCGGGAGCGGGAGCAGGAGACGATCGCGGAGCTGGCCCGGGGACCCGACGCCGTCGTGGCCACCGGCGGCGGCGCCGTGCTGCGCGAGGCCAACCGCCAGGCCCTGCGCGCCGCCGGCCAGGTGATCTACCTGCGTTCCACGCCGGAGGAGCTGTACCGGCGGCTGCGCCACGACACGCAGCGGCCGCTGCTGCAGGTCGCCGACCCGCTGGGCAAGCTGCGCGCGATGTACGCCGAACGCGACCCGCTCTATCGCGAGACCGCGCATTTCCAGATCGAGACCGGCCGGCCTTCCGTGCCCACGCTGGTGAACATGATCGTCATGCAGCTGGAGCTGGCGGGCGTCCTGCCGCCGCGCCCTTAAACTCCGGGGCATGCCCGCCCCGTCCACCGAAGATCCCCAGCAGGTGCGCATCGCGCTGGGGGAGCGCAGCTACGACATCCTGATCGGGCCCGGCCTGCTCGAACGGCCCGCCATCTGGGAAGGCCTGCCCTCCGCGGCCGCCGCGCTGGTCGTCAGCAACACCACCGTCGCGCCGCTCTATGCCGCGCGCCTGCGCGGCGCGCTCGCCGGGCGCTACCGCCAGGTGCACGAGGTCGTGCTGCCCGACGGCGAGGAGCACAAGGACTGGCCGACCCTGAACCGCATCTTCGACGCCCTGCTGGGGCAGGGCTGCGACCGCAAGACCGTGCTGTTCGCGCTGGGCGGCGGCGTGGTCGGCGACATGGCCGGTTTCGCGGCGGCGTGCTACATGCGCGGCGTGCCCTTCGTGCAGGTGCCGACGACGCTGCTGGCGCAGGTGGACTCCTCCGTCGGTGGCAAGACCGCGATCAACCACCCGCTGGGCAAGAACATGATCGGCGCCTTCTACCAGCCGGCACGCGTGGTCTGCGACCTCGATACGCTGGCCACGCTGCCGAAGCGGGAGCTGAGCGCGGGTCTCGCCGAGGTGATCAAGTACGGCCCGATCGCGGACATGCCTTTCCTCGACTGGATCGAGGCGAACGTCGACGCGCTGCTGCGGCGCGAGCCGGCGGCGCTGGCGCACGCGGTGCGGCGCAGCTGCGAGATCAAGGCGGAGGTGGTGGGCCAGGACGAACGCGAGGCCGGCCTGCGCGCCATCCTCAATTTCGGCCACACCTTCGGCCACGCCATCGAGGCGGGCCTGGGCTTCGGCCGCTGGCTGCACGGCGAAGCCGTCGGCTGCGGCATGGTGATGGCCCTGCGCCTGTCGCAGCGCCTGGGCCTGGTGGACGAAGCCTTCGTCGAGCGGATGCGCGCCCTGATCGGCCGCGCGGGCCTGCCGACGGTGGGCCCCGCGCTCGGCGCCGAGCGCTACCTCGAACTGATGCGCGTGGACAAGAAGGCCGAGGCCGGCGAGATCCGCTTCGTGGTGATCGAGCGTCCCGGCCAGGCGGCGGTGCGCGGCGCGCCCGATGCGCTGGTGCGCGAGGTGATCGCCGCGTGCACGCGCTGAGCGCGGCGGCCGCATGAGCCTCGCTCCCTACGCCAGCGATCCCGCGCGCACGCGCGGCCGCCGCCATCCCGAGCCGCCGGCGCCCACGCGCACCGAGTTCCAGCGCGACCGCGACCGCATCGTGCATTCCACGGCCTTCCGGCGGCTGGTCTACAAGACGCAAGTGTTCCTCAACCACGAGGGCGACCTGTTCCGCACGCGCCTGACGCACTCGATCGAGGTGGCGCAGCTGGCGCGCTCGATCGCGCGGCCGCTCGGGCTCAACGAGGACCTGGTCGAGGCGATCGCGCTGGCCCACGACCTGGGCCACACGCCTTTCGGCCATGCCGGCCAGGACGCGCTGAACGCCTGCATGGCCGAACACGGCGGCTTCGAGCACAACCTGCAGAGCCTGCGCGTGGTCGACAAGCTGGAGGAGCGCTATCCCGAGTTCGACGGGCTCAACCTCTGCTTCGAGACGCGCGAAGGCATCCTGAAGCACTGCTCGCGCGCCAACGCCGAGAAGCTGGAACGCGCGGAGCCGGACGGCGTCGGCCGGCGCTTCCTCGCCCGCACGCAGCCGGCGCTGGAGGCGCAGCTGTGCAACCTCGCCGACGAGATCGCCTACAACGCGCACGACATCGACGACGGCGTGCGCTCGGGGCTGATCACGCTGGAGCAGGTCGCCGAGGTGCCGCTGTTCGGCGAGCACCTGGCCGCGGCCGCCGCCGACCATCCGCAACTGCAGGACCGCCGGCTGCTGTATGAGGCGATCCGGCGCATGCTGAGCGCGCTGGTCTACGACGTGATCGACGCCACGCGCGAGCGCGTCGCGGCGGCGCGGCCGGCCGATGCGGACGCGGTGCGGGCGCTGCCGGCGCTGGTGTGCTTCAGCGAGCGCGCGCGCGCGCGGTCGGCGGAACTGAAGGCCTTCCTGTTCCATGACCTCTATCGCCATCCGCGCGTGATGGAGACGATGGCGCAGGCGCAGGAGGTCGTGCGCGAGCTGTTCGACTGCTACGTGCGCGACCCGGCGGAGATGCAGGCGGGCTTCACCGCGCGCACGGACACCGAACGCGCGGTGGCCGACTACATCGCGGGCATGACCGACCGCTACGCCGCGCGCGAACACGAGCGCCTGACCGGGCGCAAGCTGCTGGCGGGAGCGGCCGCATGAAGGTGCATCCCGCCCTCATCGTCGTGCTCGCCGGCATCAGCGCGGCGCTGCACATCGGCAAGCTGCCGCCGGCGCTGCCCGTCCTGCGCGACCAGTTGCACATCAGCCTGGTGCAGGCCGGCTTCCTGCTGTCGCTGGTGCAGCTGGCCGGCATGACGCTGGGCCTCGCGATCGGCGCCGCGGCCGATGCGCTGGGCCAGCGCCGCACCATGATCGCCGGCCTGCTGATCCTGTCGGTGGCCAGCTTCGCCGGCGGCGCGGTGACCACGCCGGGCGCGCTGCTCGCGCTGCGCGGCGCCGAAGGCGTGGGCTTCCTGCTCGCGTCGCTGCCGGCGCCGGGGCTGATCCGGCGGCTGGTGGAGCCGGCCCGGCTGAGCACGATGCTCGGGCTGTGGGGCGCCTACATGCCCTTTGGCACGGCGACCGCGCTGCTGGTGGGGCCGGCCTTCATCGCGCTCACCGGCTGGCCCGGCTGGTGGTGGCTGCTGGCATCCTTGTCGCTCGTGATGGCGCTCGTGCTGTGGCGCGCGGTGCCGGCTTCGGCCGACCAGCGCAGCGGCACCGCCGCGAGCAGCACGGCGCGCATCGTCCGCACCCTGCGCTCGCCGGGCGCGTGGCTGCCGTCCCTGGCCTTCGCCGCGTATTCGTCGCAGTGGCTCGCCGTCATCGGCTTCCTGCCGACCATCTATGCGCAGGCGGGCCTCGCCGGCGCCTACGCGGCCGTCGCGACGGCGCTCGCGGCGGCGGTGAACATGGTGGGGAACATCGCCTCCGGGCGCCTGCTGCACCGTGGCGTGCCGGCCCCGCTGCTGCTGCAGTGCGGCTTCGTGGCGATGATCGTGGGTGCGATCGCCGCGTTCGCCTCCTGGTCTTCGGGCGGCGCCCACGTCGCGCTGGTGCGCTACGCCGGCGTGCTGCTGTTCTCCACCGTGGGCGGCCTGGTGCCGGGCACGCTGTTCTCGCTTGCGGTGCGCATGGCGCCGGACGAGAGTACCGTCTCGACGACGGTGGGCTGGATGCAGCAGTGGTCCGCCTTCGGGCAGTTCGCCGGCCCGCCCCTGGCGGCGTGGACGGCGGCGCGCGCGGGCGGCTGGCATGCCATGTGGTGGGTGACGGGTGGCTGCGCCGTGCTCGGCATGGCCATCGCGGCCGTGATCGCCGCGTTCCTGGCGCGGCACCCGGCGAGGCGCCCCGCGGCCGCGCAGCCGGCACCATAATTCCGGGTTCCATGAGTTTCCTGAACCAGCTGAAGTCCCAGGCCGAGGCGCTGCAGGGGCAGCGCACGGCCGAGGACCAGCGCCTCGGCGAACGCACCGCGCAGACCGAGGAGGCCTGCCGGCGCGTGCTGTCCTACCTGCAGGAGCTCGCGCAGCAGCTCACCGTGATCGAGCCTGCGGGCCCCGCGTTCACACTGGATGGCCGCACGCCCTGGCCCGCGGTGAAGCTGGTGGACTTCCGCGTGGATGCGCGCCGCAAGCAGCTGCGCAATCGCGAGGTCTTCGACTACATCGCGATGGGCTGGCGCGTGGTGCCGCGTCCCGGCGAGGCCGCGACGGGATCGGTGAGCGTCAACTTCCCGACCGACATGCGGCGGGTGGAAGACCGGCTCGCGCACGGGCCGGTGAAGTTCCAGCGCTTCGAGGTGCGCGGCGGCGAGACCAACGTGCTGCAGGAAGTGCGCTACGACTACGAGGCGAACACGCGCGGGTCGGTGACCGCGACGGCCGACCACGAGGCGGGCCAGCTGCGCTTCCGCCTGCTCAACACCCGCGGCTTCGAGGTGGTGCAGGCGGGCATCGCCGCGGCGCGTGTCGACACCGCGCTGCTCGACGAGCTGGCCAAGCGCATCGTCGGCCAGCCCAGCCTGTTCGTCTGAACATGGCGGACCTCGCGACGGCCGTGGCGGACACGCGGCGCTGGCTGGAACGCGCGGTGGTGGGCCTCAACCTGTGCCCCTTCGCGAAGGCGGTGCTGGTGAAGGAGCAGGTGCACATCGCGGCCACGGAGGCCGAGGACCCGGCCGGCATCCTGCAGGATTTCGCCCTGGAGCTGGACGCGCTGGTGGCGCGCGACCCGGCAGAGCGCGACACGACGCTGCTGGCGATCCCGCGCGGGATGGAGGACTTCCTCGGCTTCCTGGATCTCGTCACGCGCGCCGAGCGGCTGGTGCGCAAGCGGGGGCTGGAAGGCGTGGTGCAGGTCGCGCACTTCCATCCGCGCTTCGTGTTCGCGGGCACCGAGGAGGACGACATCACCAATTGCACCAACCGCGCGCCGCATCCCACGCTGCACCTGCTGCGTGAAGCGAGCATCGACCGCGCCGTCGCCGCCTTTCCGGATGCGTCCGCGATCTACGAGGCGAACATGGCCCTGCTGCGCCGGCTGGGACGGGAAGGCTGGGACGCGCTGGACGTGGGGCCGACGCCATGAAGAAGGACGTGCGCGAGGAACTGGGCCTGCGCCCGGGCCAGTCGCTGGAGCTGCTGCAGGAGCTGCACATCCTGACGCGCGAAGGGCGCGTCAACCAGGATTCGCGGCGCAAGCTCAAGCAGGTGCTGCACCTGGTGCAGTTCATCGAGAAGCTGCTGCTGGAGATCCCGGGGGAGGGCGGGCACCCGACGCTCGCGGACCACGGCGCCGGCAAGTCCTACCTGGGCTTCATCCTGTACGACCTGTTCTTCCGGCCGCGCGGCGTGGGCCACATCTACGGCATCGAGACGCGCGCGGAGCTCGTGGAGCGCTCGCGCGCGCTGGCGCAGCGGCTCGGGTTCGAGCGCATGTCCTTCCTGCACCTGAGCGCCGCCGAGGCGGCCGACGCGGCGCAGCTGCCGGAGCGCATCGACGTGGTCACCGGGCTGCATGCCTGCGACACGGCCACGGACGACGCGATCGCGTTCGGGCTGCGCAAGGAGGCGCGCTTCATGGTGCTGGTGCCGTGCTGCCAGGCGGAGGTGGCGAGCTGCCTGCGGCAGTCCAAGGCGCTGGCGCTCGCGCGCACGCCGCTGGCGGAGCTGTGGCGGCATCCGCTGCACACGCGCGAGCTGGGGAGCCAGCTCACGAACGTGCTGCGTTGCCTCTATCTCGAGGCCATGGGCTACCAGGTCACGGTGACGGAACTGGTGGGATGGGAGCACTCGCTGAAGAACGAATTGATCCTGGCGCGCCGCACGGGACAGCGCAAGCGCAGCGCCGCGGCGCGCCTGCGCGCGATCCTCGCGGAGTTCGGGCTGGCGGCGCTGGAGCCGGTGCGCTTCCCGGGGCTGCCGGACGTCAGTGCGACGGAGGCGGCGACGGCGGATCCTTCGGACGCGTCCGCTTGACGGCCGAGAGCAGGCCGATGCCGAACAGCACGACGGCGCCGATCAGGATGTAGGTCTGGGGCACGCCCGCCACCATCGCGCCCCAGGCGAGCCCGACGATGACGATGATGAATCCCAGCATGTAGAGCGCGAACGACATGGGCTTCTCCTTTGGCCTGCGATTCTCAGCAGCCACCCGCCCCGCCCTTGTCAGCGCGCAACCCTAATTGGGGTCAGATTCCAATTTATGATCGCCGGATGGCGCGCCTTCCCCGGCTGACCGTCCCGGGCTACCCCCACCACATCATCCAGCGCGGCAACAACCGCCAGGCGATCTTCGCCGGCACGGCGGACTACGAGCTGCTGCTGTCGCTGATCGACGAGCACGCCCGCAAGCAGCATGTGGCGATCCACGCCTACGTGCTGATGAGCAACCACTTCCACCTGCTGGCCACGCCGGAGACGGAGGATGGCATCCCGCAGATGATGCAGGCCGTCGGCCGGCGCTACGTGCGCAACTACAACCTGCGGCACTTCCGCACCGGCACGCTCTGGGAGGGCCGCTACAAGTCCACGCTGATCCAGGCCGAGCGCTACCTGCTGGCCTGCATGGTCTACCTCGACCTGAACCCGGTGCGCGCCGGGATGGTCGCGGACCCGGCGGACTACCCGTGGTCCAGCTACCTGCACTACATCGGCCGGCGCAGCGACAAGCTGCTCACGCCGCACCCGCTTTACTGGGAGCTGGGCAACACGCCGTTCGCCCGCGACGAGGCCTATGCCGAGCTCGTCCGCGCGGGCATTGGCGAAAAGGTGAAGCAGGCGCTCACGGACTCGGCCCTGCGGGGTTGGGCGCTGGGCGAGCCGGACTATGTCGCGGAATTGCAGAGGCGGACGGCGCGCCGGGTGACGCCAGGGCAGGCCGGTCGCCCGCCCGCCAGGAAGCGCAAACCTGTCCCCGATTAAGTATGGAGGTCGGATGAGGCGGAGATAATTGGAATCTGACCCCAATTATTTTGCTTGCAAGGCAGTGCTGCGCTGCACTATCCTCGGGTTTTCCCCTGCTTCCCGAGGTGAGCGCCATGACGACGGCTGCCGAGATCGCCCATTTGCAAGAACATGGCCTGTATGCGGGCGCTCACGAACACGATGCCTGCGGCGTCGGCTTCGTGGCGCACGTGAAGGGCGAGAAGAGCCACGGGATCGTGGAGCAGGCGCTCAAGATCCTGGAGAACCTCGACCATCGGGGCGCCGTCGGCGCCGACAAGCTGATGGGCGACGGCGCCGGCATCCTGATCCAGCTGCCGGACGCGCTCTATCGCGAGGAAATGGCGAAGCAGGGCGTGGAACTGCCCCCGCCCGGCGAGTACGGCGTCGGCATGATCTTCCTGCCCAAGGAGCACGCCTCGCGCCTGGCCTGCGAGCAGGAGATGGAGCGCGCGATCAAGGCCGAGGGCCAGGTGCTGCTCGGCTGGCGCGAGGTCCCGGTGGACCGCGACATGCCGATGTCGCCCGCCGTGCGCAAGAAGGAACCGGTCATCAAGCAGGTGTTCGTGGGCCGCGGCCACGACGTGATCGTGCAGGACGCGCTGGAGCGCAAGCTCTACGTGATCCGCAAGACGGCCAGCGCCGCCATCCAGCGCCTGAAGCTGAAGCACAGCAAGGAGTACTACGTCCCCTCCTTCAGCAGCCGCACGGTCATCTACAAGGGCCTGCTGCTCGCCGACCAGGTCGGCGTGTACTACAAGGACCTGCAGGACGCCCGCTGCGTCTCCGCCCTGGGCCTCGTGCACCAGCGCTTCTCCACCAACACCTTCCCCGAGTGGCCGCTGGCCCACCCGTACCGCTACGTCGCGCACAACGGCGAGATCAACACGGTCAAGGGCAACTACAACTGGATGCGCGCCCGCGAAGGCGTGATGACCTCGCCGGTGCTGCAGGCCGACCTGAAGAAGCTGTACCCCATCAGCTTCCCGGACCAGTCGGACACCGCGACCTTCGACAACTGCCTCGAGCTGCTGACCATGGCCGGCTACCCGCTGGCGCAGGCCGTCATGATGATGATCCCGGAGCCCTGGGAGCAGCACACGCTCATGGACGAGCGCCGCAAGGCCTTCTACGAGTACCACGCTTCCATGCTGGAGCCCTGGGACGGCCCGGCCTCCATCGTGTTCACGGACGGCCGCCAGATCGGCGCCACGCTGGACCGCAACGGCCTGCGCCCCTCGCGCTACTGCGTCACCGACGACGACCTGGTGATCATGGCCTCCGAGTCCGGCGTGCTGCCGGTGCCGGAGAACAGGATCGTGCGCAAGTGGCGCCTGCAGCCCGGCAAGATGTTCCTGATCGACCTGGAGCAGGGCCGCATGATCGACGACGAGGAGCTCAAGTCCTCGCTGGCGAACGCCAAGCCCTACAAGCAGTGGATCGAGAACCTGCGCATCAAGCTCGACGAGGTCGAGCCGAACGCCGTCGACATCCCCGTGTCCGAGCGGTCCGCGCTGCTGGACCGCCAGCAGGCCTTCGGCTACTCGCAGGAGGACATCAAGTTCCTGATGGCCCCGATGGCCAGCGCCGCCGAGGAGGGCATCGGCTCCATGGGCAACGACAGCCCGCTGGCCGTGCTGTCGGACAAGAACAAGCCGCTCTACAACTACTTCAAGCAGCTGTTCGCGCAGGTGACCAATCCGCCGATCGACCCGATCCGCGAGGCGATCGTGATGTCGCTGGTCTCCTTCATCGGACCCAAGCCGAACCTGCTGGACATCAACCAGGTCAACCCGCCGATGCGGCTGGAAGTCGGCCAGCCCATCCTCGATTTCGAGGACATGGGCAAGCTGCGCAGCATCGACGCGCGCACGCACGGCAAGTTCCGCAGCTACACGCTGGACATCACCTATCCGCTCGCCTGGGGCCGTGAAGGCGTCGAGGCCAAGCTGGCCTCGCTCAACGCCGAGGCGGTGGACGCGCTGCACAGCGGCCACAACATCCTGATCGTGAGCGACCGCGGCGTGAGCCCGGAGCGCGTGGCCATCCCCGCGCTGCTGGCGCTGTCGTCCATCCACCAGCACCTGGTGCGCGAGGGCCTGCGCACCACCGCCGGCCTGGTGGTCGAGACCGGCTCCGCCCGCGAGGTCCACCACTTCGCGGTGCTGGCCGGCTACGGCGCCGAGGCCGTGCACCCCTACCTGGCCCTGGAGACGCTGGTCGCGATCCACAAGGACCTGCCCGGCAAGCTCTCGCCCGACCAGGCGATCTACAACTACGTCAAGGCGATCGGCAAGGGCCTGTCGAAGATCATGTCCAAGATGGGCGTGTCGACCTACATGTCCTACTGCGGCGCCCAGCTGTTCGAGGCGATCGGCATCAACCACGACACGATCGACAAGTACTTCACCGGCACCGCGAGCCGCGTGGAAGGCATCGGCGTGTTCGAGATCGCCGAGGAAGCGATCCGCCTGCACAAGGCGGCCTACGGCGGCGACCCGGTGCTGGCCTCCATGCTCGACGCCGGCGGCGAATACGCCTGGCGCACCCGCGGCGAGGAGCACATGTGGACGCCCGACGCGATCGCCAAGCTGCAGCACAGCGCGCGCGCCAACAACTGGAACACCTACAAGGAATACGCGCAGATCATCAACGACCAGAGCCGCCGCCACATGACGCTGCGCGGCCTGTTCGAGTTCAAGGTCGATCCGGCGCGGGCGATCCCCGTGGACGAGGTCGAGCCGGCCAGCGAGATCGTCAAGCGCTTCGCCACCGGCGCCATGTCGCTGGGCTCGATCTCCACCGAGGCGCACGCGACGCTCGCCGTCGCCATGAACCGCATCGGCGGCAAGAGCAACACCGGCGAGGGCGGCGAGGATCCGGCGCGCTACCGCCAGGAGCTCAAGGGCATCCCGATCCAGACGGGCCAGACCATGGCCCAGATCATCGGCAGCGACGTCGTGGAAGTCGACATCCCGCTGCAGCAGGGCGACTCGCTGCGTTCGCGGATCAAGCAGGTGGCCTCGGGCCGCTTCGGCGTGACGGCGGAATACCTGGCGTCCTCCGACCAGATCCAGATCAAGATGGCCCAGGGCGCCAAGCCCGGCGAGGGCGGCCAGCTGCCCGGCGGCAAGGTGTCCAAGTACATCGGGCGCCTGCGCCACTCGGTCCCCGGGGTCGGCCTGATCTCGCCGCCGCCGCACCACGACATCTACTCGATCGAGGACCTGGCCCAGCTGATCCACGACCTGAAGAACGTCGCGACGCACGCCTCCATCAGCGTGAAGCTGGTGTCGGAAGTGGGTGTCGGCACCATCGCCGCGGGCGTCGCCAAGTGCAAGGCCGACCACGTGGTGATCGCCGGCCATGACGGCGGCACGGGCGCCTCGCCCTGGTCGTCGATCAAGCACGCGGGCTCGCCCTGGGAAATCGGCCTGGCCGAGACCCAGCAGACGCTGGTGCTGAACCGCCTGCGCGGCCGCATCCGCGTGCAGGCCGACGGCCAGATGAAGACCGGCCGCGACGTCGTGATCGGCGCGCTGCTGGGCGCCGACGAATTCGGCTTCGCCACCGCGCCGCTGGTGGTGGAGGGCTGCATCATGATGCGCAAGTGCCACCTGAACACCTGCCCGGTGGGCGTGGCCACGCAGGACCCGGTGCTGCGCAGGAAGTTCGCGGGCAAGCCCGAGCACGTCGTCAACTACTTCTTCTTCGTCGCCGAGGAAGCGCGCCAGATCATGGCGCAGCTGGGCATCCGCAAGTTCGACGAGCTGGTCGGCCGCGCCGACCTGCTGGACACGCGCAAGGGCATCGCCCACTGGAAGGCGCGCGGCCTGGACTTCAGCCGCCTGTTCGCGCAGCCCGAGGTGCCGGCGGACGTGCCGCGCTTCCACTGCGAGCTGCAGGACCACGGCCTGGAGAAGAGCCTGGACCGCGTGCTGATCGAGAAGTCGCGCGCCGCGATCGAGCGCGGCGAACGCGTGCAGTTCATCGAGGTGGCGCGCAACGTGAACCGCTCGGTCGGGGCGATGCTCTCGGGCGCGCTCACCAAGGTGCACCCCGAGGGCCTGCCGGACGACACGCTGCGCATCCAGCTGGAAGGCACGGGCGGCCAGTCCTTCGGCGCCTTCCTGGCGCGCGGCATCACGCTGTACCTGATCGGCGACGCCAACGACTACACCGGCAAGGGCCTGTCGGGCGGCCGCGTGATCGTGCGTCCCAGCATCGACTTCCGCGGCGACGCCACCAAGAACATCATCATCGGCAACACGGCGCTGTACGGCGCCACCGCCGGCGAGGCCTTCTTCAGCGGCGTGGCCGGCGAGCGCTTCGCCGTGCGCCTGTCGGGCGCGACGGCGGTGGTGGAAGGCACCGGCGACCACGGCTGCGAATACATGACGGGCGGCACGGTGGCCGTGCTGGGCAGGACCGGCCGCAACTTCGCCGCCGGCATGTCGGGCGGCATCGCCTACGTGTACGACGAGGACGGCAAGTTCGCGAGCCGCTGCAACACCGCCATGGTGTCGCTGGAGCGCGTGGGCACGACGGCCGAACAGCAGGCCGCCGCCGGCCGCACGCGCCTGCACCGCGACCAGACCGACGAGGCGCAGCTGAAGAAGCTGCTGGAAGACCACAACCGCTGGACCGGCAGCCGCCGCGCCCGCGAGCTGCTGGACGACTGGGCCAACGCGCGCACGAAGTTCGTCAAGGTGTTCCCGAACGAATACAAGCGGGCCCTGGCCGAGATGTACGAGCGCGAGGTGGAGCTGGCGAGCGCCGGCACGAACCAGGAGGTCGCCATGAAGCACGAGCCGGCCCCGGCCAAGTAAGAGGCGGAGAAAGACAACATGGGAAAGATCACCGGCTTCATGGAGTTCGAGCGCATCGAGGAGGGCTACAAGCCCGTGCCCGAGCGCGTGAAGCACTACAAGGAGTTCGTCGTCGGCCTCGACGACGCCCAGGCGAAAGTGCAGGCGGCGCGCTGCATGGACTGCGGCACGCCCTTCTGCAACTCGGGCTGCCCGGTCAACAACGTGATCCCCGACTTCAACGACCTGGTGTACCAGCAGGACTGGCAGAACGCCTTCACCGTGCTGGACTCCACCAACAACTTCCCCGAGTTCACCGGCCGCATCTGCCCGGCGCCCTGCGAGGCCGCCTGCACGCTGAACTACAACTCGGACCCGGTGGGCATCAAGTCGATCGAGCACGCGATCGCCGACCGCGCCTGGGAGCACGGCTGGGTGAAGCCGCGCGTGGCGCGCATCAAGACCGGCAAGAAGGTCGCGGTGGTGGGCTCCGGCCCGGCCGGCATGGCGGCGGCGCAGCAGCTCGCGCGCGCCGGGCACGACGTGACGCTGTTCGAGAAGAACGACCGCATCGGCGGCCTGCTGCGCTACGGCATCCCCGACTTCAAGATGGAGAAGGTGCACATCGACCGCCGCATCGAGCAGATGAAGGCCGAGGGCGTGACGATCCGCACCGGCGTGATGGTGGGCGAGCTGCCCAAGGGCTCCAAGGTCACGAACTGGGCGAAGGAGACGGTCTCGCCGCAGCAGCTGCAGCAGGACTTCGACGCCGTGCTGCTCACGGGCGGCGCCGAGCAGTCGCGCGATCTGCCGGTGCCGGGCCGCGACCTGGACGGCGTGCACTTCGCGATGGAGTTCCTGCCGCAGCAGAACAAGGTGAACGCCGGCGACAAGGTGAAAAACCAGATCCGCGCCGACGGCAAGCACGTCATCGTCATCGGCGGCGGCGACACCGGCAGCGACTGCGTGGGCACCAGCAACCGCCACGGCGCCGCGAGCGTCGTGCAGTTCGAGCTGATGCCGCAGCCGCCGGAGCAGGAGAACAAGGCGCTGACCTGGCCGTACTGGCCCTACAAGCTGCGCACCAGCTCCTCGCACGAGGAAGGCTGCGAGCGCGAGTTCGCCATCGCCACCAAGGAATTCATCGGCGAGAAGGGCAAGGTCACGGGTCTCAAGACCGTGCGCGTGGAGTGGAAGGACGGCCGCATGCAGGAGGTGCCCGGCACCGAGCAGACGCTGAAGGCCGACCTCGTGCTGCTGGCCATGGGCTTCACGAGCCCGGTCGCGACCATCCTGGACGGCTTCGGCGTCGAGAAGGACGCCCGCGGCAACGCCCGCGCCACGACCGACTTCCACGGCGGCTACGCCACCAGCGTGCCCAAGGTGTTCGCGGCAGGCGACATGCGCCGCGGTCAATCGCTGGTGGTCTGGGCGATCCGCGAGGGCCGACAGGCGGCGCGCGCCGTGGACGAATTCCTCATGGGATTCTCGGACCTGCCGCGATAAAGCGACAGACCGCGGGGGTTCACCCGGACGGCGTACGGGGCCGCTCGGGCAAAACCCCTATCATCCCTTGCTTTCAGCTTCGGCCGGCACCCCGGCCCGCCTGCTTCGGATGACCGACTCCGACCCGACCGCGCTGGTCGAATGCCGCAACCTCAGTTTCGGCTACGGCCAGCGGCGCATCCTCAAGGACCTGAGCTTCACCGTGCCCCGCGGCAAGGTGACCGCGCTCATGGGCGCTTCGGGCGGCGGCAAGACCACCGTGCTGCGCCTGATCGGCGGCCAGGTGCGGCCGCAGTCCGGCGAACTGCTGTTCGACGGCCAGAGCGTGCCGGCCCTGGACCGCGACGGCCTGTTCCGCATGCGCCGGCGCATGGGCATGCTGTTCCAGTTCGGCGCGCTGTTCACCGACCTCTCGGTGTTCGACAATGTGGCCTTCCCGCTGCGCGAGCACGCGGCGCTGCCGGAGAACCTGGTGCGCGACATCGTGCTGATGAAGCTCGATGCCGTGGGCCTGCGCGGCGCCCGCGACCTGATGCCCAGCGAGGTCTCCGGTGGCATGGCGCGGCGCGTGGCGCTGGCGCGCGCGATCGCCCTCGACCCCGAGCTGGTGATGTACGACGAGCCCTTCGCGGGCCTCGACCCCATTTCGCTGGGCACCGCCGCCCACCTGATCCGCCAGTTGAACGACACGCTGGGGATCACGAGCATCGTGGTCTCGCACGACCTGGAGGAAACCTTCCGCATCGCCGACCAGGTGATCGTGCTCGCCAACGGCGGCATCGCCGCCCAGGGCACGCCCGAGGAAGTGCGCCACTCCAGCGACCCGCTGGTGCACCAGTTCGTCAACGCGCTGCCGGAAGGCCCCGTGCACTTCCACTACCCCGGTCCCACCGTGGCCGAGGACTTCAGCGGAGGATTGGGGCGATGAGCTGGTGGCGTCCCTCCGACATCGGCTTCGCCGTGCGCAGCAAGCTCGCCGACATCGGCTATGCGGCTCAACTGCTGCTTCGGCTGGTGCGCCTGGGTGGCGCGAGCTTCGCGCGCGGCCGCCTGCTGCGCGACCAGGTCCACTTCCTGGGCAACTACTCGCTGGCCATCGTCGGCGTGTCGGGCCTGTTCGTCGGCTTCGTGCTGGCCCTGCAGGGCTACTACATCCTGCAGCGGTATGGGTCCTCCGAGGCGCTTGGACTGATGGTGGCGCTGTCGCTGGTGCGCGAACTGGGTCCGGTGGTGACGGCGCTGCTGTTCGCCGGCCGCGCCGGCACCTCGCTGACGGCGGAGATCGGCCTGATGAAGGCCGGCGAGCAGCTCTCGGCGATGGAGATGATGGCCGTCGACCCGGTGCAGCGCATCCTGGCGCCGCGCTTCTGGGGCGGCGTGATCGTGATGCCGCTGCTGGTGGCGGTGTTCAGCGCCGTCGGCATCCTGGGCGGCTGGGTGGTCGGCGTGGTGCTGATCGGCGTCGACCCCGGCGCCTTCTGGAGCCAGATGCAAGGCGGCGTGGACGTGTTCAAGGACGTGGGCAACGGCGTCATCAAGAGCCTCGTGTTCGGCGTGGCCGTGACGTTCACGGCCGTCCTGCAAGGCTACGAGGCGAAGGCGACGCCCGAGGGCGTGTCGCGCGCCACCACCCGCACGGTCGTGATGGCGTCGCTGGCCGTCCTGGCCCTCGATTTCGTGCTGACGGCGATGATGTTCAGCATCTGAGGAGGAAAGAGATGGAGCGCAACAAGAACGACGTCTGGGTGGGGCTGTTCGTCCTCATCGGCGCCGCGGCGCTGGTGTTCCTGGCCTTGCAGGCCGCCAACCTGCTGACGCTGAGCTTCCAGCCGACCTACCGGGTGGAAGCCCGGTTCGACAACATCGGCGGGCTGAAGCCCCGCGCGGCTGTCAAGAGCGCCGGCGTGGTGGTCGGGCGTGTGGAATCCATCACGTTCGACGACAAGTCCTTCCGGGCGCGGGTGACGCTCGCCCTGGAAACAAGGTATCAATTCCCCAAGGACAGCTCGCTCAAGATCCTCACCAGCGGCCTGCTCGGCGAGCAGTACGTGGGCATGGAGGCGGGCGCCGACGACAAGAACCTGGTCGCGGGAGATACCATCACCAGTACGCAATCCGCCGTCGTGCTCGAAAACCTGATCGGCCAGTTCCTCTACAACAAGGCCGCGGAAGGGCCCGCCGCGGCGCCGAACAAGAAATGAAGCCAGCCTGCCTGCCGCCGTTGCGCGCACTTGCCACCACGACCCTGGCGCTCTCGCTGGCGGTGGTGGCCGGCTGCGCCACCGTGGCGCAGCCCAACCCGCGCGATCCCTGGGAAGGGTTCAACCGCCACGCCTACAACTTCAACGAGGGCGTGGACCGCATCGTGCTGAAGCCGGTGGCCACCCTCTACAAGGAAAAGGTGCCGCCGCTGGTGCGCACCAGCGTGTCCAACTTCTTCGGCAACCTGGGCGACGCCTGGTCGGCGGTCAACAGCCTGCTGCAGTTCCGCCTGCAGGACGCCGAGGAGAACCTGGCCCGCTTCCACCTGAACACCATGTTCGGCGTGTTCGGCCTGTTCGACCTGGCGAGCGAGATGAACATCGAGCGCCACCGCGAGGACTTCGGCCAGACGCTCGGGCGCTGGGGCGTCCCGGCCGGCCCCTACGTGGTGCTGCCGCTGCTGGGGCCCTCCACGCTGCGCGACGCGGCGGCGAAGCCCGTGGACATGCACTACGACCTCGTGAGCACGATCAGCCCCGAGTACGCGCGCGACCTGACGTGGGTCGTGCGCACCGTGGACCAGCGCGCCAACCTGCTGCGCGTGGGCAGCCTGCTGGAGGAGGCGGCGCTGGACAAGTACGCCTTCACGCGCGACGCCTACCTGCAGCGGCGCAACGCGGAGGTGTTCGACCGCGAGGAAGACCGCGAGCGCGAGACCCCGCCGCCGCTGCCGGACGAATCGCAGGAGGCGCCGGCGGCGCCGGCCCGCTGAGGCGGGCGCGGTTGCAGCCTGTTGCCTTCGTACAGGAAAAGGAAGGAAACCCGGGCACGCTGCCGGGTTCCAATGCTCATGCCGGGCCCTGCCCGGATGAAAGGACCATGATGAAGAGACGTTCCCTGGGCCGCCTGGCGGCCGCCATGCTCGCCACCGGGCTGGCCGGCGGCTGGACGCTGGCGCGAGCCGCCGACGAAGCGCCGGATGCCATGATGAAGCGCCTGTCCGACGAGGTGCTGTCCATCATCCGCAGCGACAAGGCGGTGCAGTCCGGCGACATCGCCCACATCATGCAGGTGGTCGACAACAAGATCATGCCGAACGTCAACTTCCAGCGGATGACGGCCTCGGCGGTCGGCCCGGCCTGGCGCCAGGCCACGCCGGAGCAGCGCCGGCGCCTGCAGGACGAATTCAAGCTGCTGCTGGTGCGCACCTATGCCGGCGCGCTGTCGCAGATCTCCGACGAGTCGGTGGTCGTCAAGCCGCTGCGCGCGGCGCCGACGGACACGGACGTGATCGTGCGCAGCGAGATCCGCGGCCGCGGCGAGCCGATCCAGCTGGATTACCGGCTCGAGAAGACGGCCTCCGGCTGGAAGATCTACAACCTGAACGTGCTGGGCGTCTGGCTGGTGGAAACCTACCGCAGCCAGTTCGCGCAGGAGATCAACGCCAAGGGCGTGGACGGCCTGATCGCCTCGCTGGCCGAGCGCAACCGCGCCAACGCGGCGGCCGCGAAGAAGGGCTGAGGCGCCGTGCTGGTGCTGCCCGCCGAACTGACGCACGCGCAGGCGCCGGCCTGCTGCCGCATGCTGGCGCAGGCCCTGCGCAAGGACGCCGGGCGCGAGGCCGTGGCCGACGCCTCGGCGCTGCGCCACTTCGATTCCTCGGCGCTCGCCGTGCTGCTGGAATGCCGGCGCGAGGCGCTGGCCCTGGGCAAGAGCTTCGCCGTGCACCAGATGCAGCCGCGGCTGCGCGCGCTCGCCACGCTGTACGGCGTGTCGGAGCTGCTGCCCGAGCCGGCCTAGACCCTAAGGCGCGGCACGCGGGGGCCGGCCGCTAAAATGGCGGGTTGCCCATGCCCGCCATCTCCTTCCAGTCCGTTTCCAAGAGCTACAGCACCGGGCGCGGCAGTTTCCGGGCGCTCGACGGCGTCTCCTTCGACATCGCCGAAGGCGAATTCTTCGGCCTCCTGGGTCCCAACGGCGCCGGCAAGACCACCCTGATCAGCATCCTCGCGGGGCTGGTGCGTCCCAGCGCCGGCCGCGTTCTGGTGCACGGCCACGACGTCCAGGCGGAGTACGCGCAGGCGCGCCGCCAGCTGGGCGTCGTGCCGCAGGAGCTGGTGTTCGACCCCTTCTTCACCGTGCGCGAGGCGCTGCGGATCCAGTCCGGCTACTTCGGCGTGCGCAACAACGAGGCCTGGATCGACGAGCTGCTGGAGAGCCTGGGGCTGGCGGACAAGGCCGGCAACAACATGCGCCAGCTCTCCGGCGGCATGAAGCGCCGGGTGCTGGTGGCCCAGGCCCTGGTGCACCGGCCGCCGGTGATCGTGCTGGACGAACCCACGGCCGGCGTCGACGTGGAGCTGCGCCAGACGCTGTGGCAGTTCATCGCGCGCCTGAACCGCGAAGGCCACACCGTGCTGCTCACGACGCACTACCTGGAGGAGGCCGAGGCCCTGTGCGGCCGCATCGCCATGCTCAAACACGGCCGGGTGGTGGCGCTGGAGCGCACCAGCGAGCTGCTGAAGGCGGCCTCCAGCAACGTGCTGCGCTTCAAGATGGACGGCCCGCTGCCCGCCGCGTTCGAGGGCAAGGCGCGCGTGACCGGCCGCATCGTGCAGCTGCCCGCGCACGACGCCGCCGAGATCGAGCAGCACCTGGCCGTGATCCGCGAGGCCGGCCTGCGCGCGGAGGACGTCGAGATCCGCAAGGCGGACCTGGAGGACGTGTTCATCGATGTGATGTCCGCAGCGCGATCGGAGGCGGCGGCATGAAATACAGACAGCCGGACGCAAAAGTCGCAAAGGTTTCGCAAAGGTCGCAAAAGAGCCCAATTTCTTGTGGATGTTTTTTTGCGCCTCTTGCGCAACCTTTGCGACCTTTGCGTCCGGATGTCCGGCTGTTCGGGGTCCTCGCATGATCGGCTGGCAGACGCTGCTTTACAAGGAAGTGCTGCGGTTCTGGAAGGTCGGCTTCCAGACGGTCGCGGCGCCGGTGCTCACGGCCCTGCTGTACCTGCTGATCTTCGGCCACGTGCTGCAAGGGCGCGTGAAGGTCTACGACACCGTGGACTACATCGCCTTCCTGGTCCCCGGCCTGGTGATGATGAGCGTGCTGCAGAACGCCTTCGCGAACAGCTCCTCGTCGCTGATCCAGAGCAAGATCATGGGCAACCTCGTGTTCGTGCTGCTCACGCCGCTGTCGCACTGGAGCTGGTTCATCGCCTACGTCGGCTCCTCGATGGCGCGTGGGCTGTGCGTCGGCCTGGGCGTGTTCATCGTCACCAACCTGTTCACGCACGTGGGCTTCGTCGCGCCGTTGTGGGCGCTGGTGTTCGCGCTGCTGGGCGCCGGCATGCTGGGCGCGCTGGGGCTGATCGCGGGCCTCTGGGCCGAGAAGTTCGACCAGATGGCGGCGTTCCAGAACTTCATCATCGTGCCGATGACCTTCCTGTCCGGCGTGTTCTATTCGATCCATTCGCTGCCCGACTTCTGGCAGCGGGTGAGCCACCTCAACCCGTTCTTCTACATGATCGACGGCTTCCGCTACGGCTTCTTCGGCGTGAGCGACGTGTCGCCCTGGCTCAGCCTGGGCATCGTCGGCACGGCCATGGTGGCCGTCGGCGCGATCGCCGTGCACCTGCTGCGCATCGGCTACAAGATCCGCGGCTGAGGAAAGACTGCCCATGACTGCCGACGAACTCCGATCGCTCATCGCTTCCAACCTGGCCTGCGACCACATCGAGGTCGAGGGCGACGGCCGCCACTGGTCCGCGGTGATCGTGTCAGCCGAGTTCGCCGGTTTGCGTCCTATCCAGCGTCACCAGCGCGTCTACGCGTCCCTCGGTGCGAGAATGCACACCGACGAGGTACATGCCTTGTCGATGAAGACATTCACGCCGGCCGAGTGGGCCGCGCTTCCACACTAGACGCCCATGGACAAGCTTCTGATTCGCGGTGGCCGGCCGCTCACCGGCGAAGTGGGCATCTCAGGCGCCAAGAACGCGGCGCTGCCGGAACTGTGCGCCGCCCTGCTCACGCCTGGACCGGTGACGCTGCGGAACATCCCGCGCCTGCAGGACGTGGCGACCATGCTCAAGCTCATCCGCAACATGGGCGCGAGCGCGGAGTTCTCGAGCGACGGCACGGTGGTCATCGACTCCACCGACCTGCACTTCCCGGAAGCGCCGTACGAGATGGTGAAGACCATGCGGGCCTCCGTTCTGGCGCTGGGCCCGCTGCTGGCGCGCTTCGGCGAGGCGACGGTGTCGCTGCCGGGCGGCTGCGCGATCGGCGCCCGGCCGGTGGACCAGCACATCAAGGGCCTGCAGAAGATGGGCGCCGAGATCGTGATCGAGCACGGCTACATGATCGCCAAGCTGCCCAAGGGGCGCGAGCGCCTGCGCGGCGCGCACATCACGACCGACATGATCACGGTGACGGGCACCGAGAACTTCATGATGGCGGCGGCGCTGGCCGAGGGCGAGACGGTGCTGGAGAACCCGGCGCAGGAGCCCGAGATCACGGACCTGGGCGAGATGCTGATCGCGATGGGCGCCAAGGTCGAAGGCCACGGCACCGGCCGCATCGTCATCCAGGGGGTGGAGAAGCTGCACGGCGCCACGCACAAGGTGGTGGCCGACCGGATCGAATGCGGCACCTTCCTGTGCGCCGTGGCGGCCACCGGCGGCGACGTGCTGCTGCGCGAGGGCCGCGCCGACCACCTGGAAGCCGTGATCGACCTGCTGAAGGCCGCCGGCGCCGAGGTGCAGGCGGTCGAGGGCGGCATCCGCGTGCGCGCGCAGGGCCGCCTCGAGGCGCAGAGCTTCAAGACCACCGAATACCCCGGCTTCCCGACCGACATGCAGGCGCAGTTCATGGCGCTCAACTGCATCGCCGAGGGCGACGCCAAGATCACCGAGACCATCTTCGAGAACCGCTACATGCACGTCAGCGAGCTGATGCGCATGGGCGCGCGCATCGACGTCGAAGGCAAGACGGCCATCACGCACGGCGTGGAGCGCCTCTCGGGCGCCATCGTCATGGCCACCGACCTGCGCGCCTCCGCCAGCCTGGTGATCGCCGGCCTGGTGGCCGACGGCGAGACCCTGGTCGACCGCATTTACCATCTGGACCGTGGCTACGAACAGATGGAAGCCAAGCTGCGCCAGCTGGGCGCCGACATAGAGAGAGTGAAATGACCGCCGCACGGCCGCCCGAAGGCGGTCGGTTCGCAGTGCGTAGCACGGAGAACTTACTGTGACACCTGCGGGCAAGCCCGCCCTGACCCTGGCCCTGTCGAAGGGGCGCATCTTCGAGGAGACCCTGCCGCTGCTGAAGGCGGCCGGGATCGAGGTGCTGGAAGACCCGGAGAAGTCGCGCAAGCTGATCATCGGCACGACCGATCCGGCCGTGCGCGTGGTGCTGGTGCGCGCCACCGACGTGCCGACCTACGTGCAGTTCGGCGGCGCCGACCTCGGCGTGACGGGCAAGGACACCCTCATCGAGCACGGCGGCCAGGGCCTGTACCAGCCGCTGGACCTGCAGATCGCCAAGTGCCGCGTGAGCGTGGCGGTGCGTTCCGACTTCGACTACGCCTCCGCCGTGCACCAGGGCTCGCGCCTGAAGGTCGCGACCAAGTACGTGAGCATCGCCCGCGACTTCTTCGCCGCCAAGGGCGTGCACGTGGACCTGATCAAGCTCTACGGCAGCATGGAGCTGGCCCCCCTGACCGGGCTGGCCGACGCCATCGTGGACCTGGTGTCCACCGGGAACACGCTCAAGGCCAACAACCTGGTCGAGGTCGAACGCATCATGGACATCAGCGCCCGCCTGGTGGTGAACCAGGCGGCGCTGAAGCTGAAGCAGGAACCGATCCGCCACCTGATCGACGTGTTCGCGAAGACCGTCGCCGCCCGATGAGCCTCCTCGCCCGACCGCTGCGCCTCGCCACCACCGAAGCCGGCTTCGACGCCGCGCTGGCGGCGCGCCTGCACTGGTCTGCCGACACCGACGCCGGCATCGAGCAGGCCGTGGCCGCCATCCTGGACGACGTGCGCCGGCGCGGCGACGCGGCGGTGCTGGAATACACCCGCCGCTTCGACATGCAGGCGGACTCCGTGGCCCGCCTGGAGTTGCAGCGGGCGGAGCTGGAGGCGGCCTTCGCGTCGCTGCCGGCGAAGCAGCGCAGCGCGCTGCAGGAAGCCGCGGCGCGCGTCCGCAGCTACCACGAGGCGCAGAAGAAGGCGAGCGGCGAGAGCTGGAGCTA
Source organism: Ramlibacter sp. bp-362 (assembly GCF_054956735.1). Classification (NCBI taxonomy): domain Bacteria; kingdom Pseudomonadati; phylum Pseudomonadota; class Betaproteobacteria; order Burkholderiales; family Comamonadaceae; genus Ramlibacter; species Ramlibacter sp. bp-362. The sequence continues at coordinate 334,349 of NZ_JBUDXE010000001.1, read as the reverse complement.
CCGCGACCCCGACGGCACGCTGCTGGGCCAGAAGGTCACGCCGCTGGACCGCGTGGGCATCTACGTGCCGGGCGGCAAGGCAGCCTATCCGTCCTCCGTCCTGATGAACGCGATTCCGGCCCAGGTCGCCGGCGTCGGCGAGATCGTCATGGTGGTGCCCACGCCGCGCGGCGAGAAGAACCCGCTGGTGCTGGCGGCCGCCCACGTGGCCGGCGTCACCCGCACCTTCACCATCGGCGGCGCGCAGGCCGTGGCGGCGCTCGCGTACGGAACGGAAACCGTCCCGCGCGTGGACAAGATCACCGGCCCGGGCAACGCCTACGTGGCGGCGGCCAAGCGCCGCGTCTTCGGGCAGGTCGGCATCGACATGATCGCCGGACCGAGCGAGATCCTGGTGCTGGCCGACGGCAGCACGCCGGCCGACTGGGTGGCGATGGACCTGTTCTCGCAGGCAGAGCACGACGAGCTGGCCCAGAGCATCCTGCTGTGCCCCGACGCCGGCTACATCGCGCAGGTGCAGGCGGCGATCGACCGCATGCTGCCGGAGCTGCCGCGCGCGCGGATCATCGCGAAGTCGCTCAACGACCGCGGCGCCCTGATCCACACGCGCAGCATGGAAGAGGCCTGCGAGATCAGCAACCGCATCGCGCCCGAACACCTGGAGATCGCCAGCGGCGACCCGCACCGCTGGGAGCCGCTGCTGCGGCATGCCGGCGCGATCTTCCTGGGCGCCTGGACCAGCGAGTCGCTGGGCGACTACTGCGCCGGCCCCAACCACGTACTGCCCACCAGCACCACCGCGCGCTTCTCCAGCCCCCTGGGCGTCTACGACTTCCAGAAGCGCAGCAGCCTCATCGAGGTCAGCGAAGCCGGCGCCCAGAAACTGGGCGCCATCGCCTCCGAATTGGCCCACGGCGAGGGCCTGCAAGCCCACGCCCGGGCGGCGGAGTTGCGGCTGAAGAGGTAGGATGGCAGCAGGCCGGCAACAAGAACGCAGAGGACGCAGAGGTTTCGCAGAGAACGCAGAGAACAGCCATTGAAGGTTTTTCTCTGCGCCCTCTGCGTAACCTCTGCGCCCTCTGCGTTCTTCGACCTCCGATCGACACTTCCATGACAGACCGCCTCGACCAGATCATCGCCACCCGCATCCGCCAGGACGTGCAGTCCATGCACGCCTATGCCATCCAGGATTCGCGTGGCATGGTCAAGCTCGATGCCATGGAGAACCCGCACCGGCTGCCGCAGCCACTGCAGGAGGAACTGGGCAAGCGCCTCGCCGCCGTCGCCCTGAACCGGTATCCCGGCGAGCGCATCGAGGACCTGCGCCAGGCCCTGGCGCGCCACGCGAAGCTGCCCGCCGGCTTCGGGCTGATGCTGGGCAACGGCTCGGACGAACTGATCGCCCTGCTGGCGCTCGCCTGCGACGTGCCGGGCGCGACCATCCTGGCGCCGCAGCCCGGCTTCGTCATGTACGCCATGAGCGCGCAGCTCCAGGGCCTGAAGTTCGTCGGCGTGGACCTCACGCCCGACTTCGAGCTCGATGAGAAGGCGATGCTCGATGCGATCGCGCTGCACCAGCCGGCGATCGTGTACCTGGCCTACCCGAACAACCCGACCGCCAACCTCTGGAACGACGCCACCATCGAGAAGATCGTGGAGGCCGCGCCCGGCCTCGTGGTGATCGACGAGGCCTACCAGCCCTTCGCCAGCCGCAGCTACCTCGACCGCGTGGCGAAGCACGAGCACGTGCTGCTGATGCGCACCCTCAGCAAGTTCGGCCTCGCCGGCGTGCGCATCGGCTACATGATGGGCGCCGAGCGGCTGGTGCACGAGATCGACAAGGTGCGTCCGCCCTACAACATCAGCGTCCTCAACGCCGAGGCCGCCCTGTTCGCGCTGGAGCACGAGGACGTGTTCGCCGCCCAGGCCGCCGGCCTGAAGCAGGAGCGCGGCCGCCTGCAGGCCGCGCTGGAGGAAATGGGCCTGAAGTCCTGGCCCAGCGACGCCAACATGATCCTGGTGCGCGTGCCCGACGCCGCGGCCAGCTTCGAAGGCATGAAGGCCCGCAAGGTGCTGGTCAAGAACGTCTCCCGCATGCATCCCCTGCTGGCCGGCTGCCTGCGCCTCACCGTCGGCACCGCCGACGAGAACGCGCAGATGCTCGCCGCCCTGCAAGCCACCCTATGAGCACGCCCCGCACCGCTGAAATCACCCGCAACACGGCCGAGACGCAGATCGCCGTCCGCGTGAACCTGGACGGCACCGGCCAGGCGAAGCTGGCCACCGGCATCGGCTTCTTCGACCACATGCTGGACCAGATCGCCCGCCACGGCCTGATCGACCTCGAGATCGACGCCAGGGGCGACCTGCACATCGACGGCCACCACACGGTGGAGGACGTCGGCATCACCCTGGGCCAGGCCGTCTACAAGGCCGTGGGCGACAAGAAGGGCATCCGCCGCTACGGCCACGCCTACGTGCCGCTGGACGAGGCGCTCTCGCGCGTGGTGATCGACTTCTCCGGCCGCCCCGGCCTGGTGATGAACGTGCCCTTCAAGAGCGGCATGATCGGCACCTTCGACACGCAGCTGGCCCACGAATTCTTCCAGGGCTTCGCCAACCACGCCTTCGTCACGCTGCACATCGACAACCTGCGCGGCGAGAACGCGCACCACCAGTGCGAGACGGTGTTCAAGGCCTTCGCCCGGGCGCTGCGCTCGGCGCTGGAGTTCGACCCGCGCGCGGCCGGCACCATTCCCTCCACGAAGGGATCCCTTTGAGCGCTCGCACGGTGGCCGTGGTGGACTACGGCATGGGCAACCTGCGCTCGGTGTCCCAGGCCGTCCTGCACGTGGCGCAGGGGAGCGGGGTCGACGCGATCGTCACCTCGCGCCCGGAAGACGTGCGCGCCGCCGAGCGCGTGGTCCTGCCGGGGCAGGGCGCCATGCCGGACTGCATGCGCGAGCTGCGCGAATCCGGCCTGCTGGAGTCCGTGCTGGAGGCGGCCGCCACCAAGCCCCTCTTCGGCGTCTGCGTCGGCATGCAGATGCTGCTGGATCGCAGCGAGGAGGGCCCCACCGAGGGCCTGGGCCTGATCCCCGGCGAGGTGGTGCGCTTCCGGCTCGAGGGGCAGGTGCAGCCCGATGGCAGCCGCTACAAGGTCCCCCAAATGGGCTGGAACCGCGTGCGCCAGGCGCAGCCCCACGCCATGTGGGCGGGGATTCCCGACGAAAGCTGGTTCTACTTCGTCCATTCCTACTACGCCCGGACGTCCGACCCGCACCACAGTGTTGGGGAATCCGAGTACGGCACGCGCTTTACCTGTGCGGTGGCCCGCGATAATATTTTTGCGACCCAGTTCCACCCCGAAAAAAGCGCCGACCAGGGCCTCACGCTCTATCGCAACTTCCTGCACTGGAAACCCTGACCGCCCAGGAAGCGGCCGGCGCCCAGTCGCACCGTCCATATCCCCCCAATGCTGCTGATTCCCGCGATTGACCTGAAAGATGGCCACTGTGTACGCCTGAAGCAAGGCGACATGGACCAGGCGACCACCTTCAGCGAGGACCCCGCCGAGATGGCCCGCACCTGGCTCGCCCGCGGCGCGCGCCGGCTGCACCTGGTGGACCTGAACGGCGCCTTCGCCGGCAAGCCCCAGAACTTCTCCGCCATCCGCTCCATCCTCAAGGCCGTGGGCGACGAGATCCCGGTGCAGCTGGGAGGCGGCATCCGCGACCTCGACACGATCGAGAAGTACATCGACGGCGGCCTGCGCTACGTGATCATCGGCACCGCCGCCGTGAAGAACCCCGGCTTCCTGAAGGACGCCTGCACGGCCTTCGGCGGGCACATCATCGTGGGCCTGGACGCCAAGGACGGCAAGGTCGCCACCGACGGCTGGAGCAAGCTCACCGGCCACGAGGTGGTGGACCTGGCGCGCAAGTTCCAGGACTGGGGCGTGGAATCGATCGTCTACACCGACATCGGCCGCGACGGCATGCTCTCCGGCATCAACATCGACGCCACGGTGAAGCTGGCGCAGTCGCTCACCATCCCCGTGATCGCCTCGGGCGGCCTGGGCTCCATCGCCGACATCGAGAAGCTGTGCGCGGTGGAGGACGAGGGCATCGAGGGCGTGATCTGCGGCCGCGCCGTCTATTCGGGCGAGCTCGATTTCGTCAAGGCGCAGGCCCGCGCCGACGAACTGAACGGATCCCCGCCCCCGCGGGCGTGACGCCATGCTCGCCAAACGCATCATCCCCTGCCTGGACGTCACGGGCGGGCGGGTCGTCAAGGGCGTCAACTTCGTGGAGCTGCGCGACGCCGGCGACCCGGTGGAGATCGCCGCCCGCTACAACGAGCAGGGCGCCGACGAACTGACCTTCCTGGACATCACCGCCACCAGCGACGGGCGCGACCTGATCCTGCACATCATCGAGGCCGTGGCCTCGCAGGTGTTCATCCCCCTGACGGTGGGCGGCGGCGTGCGCACGGTCGAAGACGTGCGCCGCCTCCTCAACGCCGGCGCCGACAAGACCAGCTTCAACTCCGCGGCCATCGCCAACCCCGACGTCATTTCGGCGGCCTCGGCGAAGTACGGCGCCCAGTGCATCGTGGTGGCGATCGACGCCAAGCGGCGCAGCGCCGAGGAGGCGACCGCCCGCGGGCCGGGCTGGGACGTCTACAGCCACGGCGGCCGGCGCAACACCGGGCTGGACGCCGTCGCCTGGGCCACCGAGATGGCCCGCCGGGGCGCCGGCGAGATCCTGCTGACCAGCATGGACCGCGACGGCACCAAGTCCGGCTTCGACCTGGCCCTCACCCGGGCGGTGAGCGACGCCGTCCCGGTGCCCGTGATCGCCTCCGGCGGCGTCGGCAACCTCGACCACCTGGCCGACGGCATCCAGCAGGGCGGCGCCGACGCCGTGCTGGCCGCCAGCATCTTCCACTACGGCGAATTCACGGTCGCCCAGGCCAAGGCCCGCATGGCCGAACGGGGGATTCCCGTCCGCCAGTGATCACTTCAAAAAGTCGCAAGCGACTTTTTGAAGTGGTTCAGCATGTGTGAGAAGGACCGGCGAAGCCGGATCCTTCTCACAAGGGGAACCGCGCTGCATGTTATTCCGCGCGGTTCTCGCCCGGCGGGCAGCTTGGAGCTGCCCGCCTCGAAGACTGCGCGGAATAGCATGCAGCGCAGTCTCCCTTGCGGCCAGGATCCGGCTTTGCCGGTCCTGGCCGCACTGATCAGAGAACTCGGAAAAATCCGCGCAGCGGATTTTTCCGAGTTAGCCATAAAGGCGACAATAGGGCCATGGAGTGGCTCGATCAGGTCAAGTGGGACGCGCAAGGACTCGTCCCCGTCATCGCCCAGGAAGCGTCCACGGGTGACGTGCTGATGTTCGCCTGGATGGACCGCGAGGCGCTGCGGCGTACCGCGGAACTGGGGCGGGCCGTGTACTTCAGCCGCTCGCGCGGCAAGCTGTGGTTCAAGGGCGAGGAGTCCGGCCACGTGCAGCAGGTGCACGAGATCCGCATGGACTGCGACAACGACGTCCTGCTGCTGAAGGTCACCCAGCTGGGTCACGACCCCTCCATCGCCTGCCACACCGGGCGCCACAGCTGCTTCTTCCAGCTTTACCGCGACGGGGCCTGGCAGTCCGTCGAGCCGGTCTTGAAAGACCCGTCCACGATCTACAAGTAGCGCCACCACCATGACCGCCGCCGACTCCCTGGCCCGCCTGGCCGACGTCATCGAAAGCCGCAAGCCCGCCAACGGCGGCAACCCCGAGGCGAGCTACGTCGCCCGGCTGCTGCACAAGGGCCCGGACGCCTTCCTCAAGAAGATCGGCGAGGAGGCGACCGAGGTGGTGATGGCCGCCAAGGACGCGGACCACGGCGGCGACCGCACGAAGCTGGTCGGCGAGGTGGCCGACCTGTGGTTCCACTGCATGATCGCGCTCGCGCACTACGGGCTCAAGCCCGCGGACGTCGTGGCGGAACTGCAGCGGCGCGAGGGACTTGGCGGCCTGGAAGAGAAGGCGCTGCGCAAGGCGCGCGAGCGCGAGGGCCGCGGTGACTAGCAGAAAGGGGCAAGCCATGGCCGAGACCGACTACGCCACCCTCGAAGACAAGTCCCCGGGCGACCGGACGACGATGCACGTGCTTTACGGCATGCACACGATCGCGCCGTTCACGCTGTGGACGCTGTCGGTGATCGCGCTGATCGTGCACTACGTCAAGCGGGCCGACGAGCGCGAGCCGCTGTACCTCGCCCATCACAACTACATGATCCGCACCGTCTGGTGGACGGCGCTGGGCCTGCTGGTGACCTCGCCCCTGTGGTTCCTGCTATTCCTGCCCGGGGCGATCGCCTGGACCCTGATCGGCGCGTGGTACCTGTACCGCTGCCTGCGCGGCTGGCTGCGCTTCAACGACAATCGCTTCCCGCAATGACACACGACCCGGACTGCATCTTCTGCAAGATCGTCGAGGGGAAGATCCCCTCGAAGAAGGTCTACGAGGACGAGGACGTCCTCGGCTTCCACGACATCCACCCCTGGGCGCCGGTGCACTTCCTGCTGATCCCCAAGCGCCACATCCCCTCGATGGCCCACGTGCAGGAGGGCGACGCGCCCGTGCTGGGCAAGCTGATGAGCCTGGTGCCGAAGCTGGCGCAGCAGGAGGGCTGCCGGCCCTGGCCGGAGGGCGGATTCCGGGTGGTCTGCAACACCGGCGCCGACGGCGGCCAGGAGGTCGCGCACCTGCATTTCCACGTCATCGGCGGGCCGCGCCCCTGGCTCAAGGGCTGAGCAATTCCCACAAGTCGGCGAACTTCCCTGCCCGACTAGAATCCGAGCAGTAACAGGAGAGATCCATGGGTTCCTTTTCCATCTGGCACTGGCTGATCGTGCTGTTGATCGTGGTGCTGGTCTTCGGCACCAAGAAGCTGAAGAACATCGGCACCGACCTCGGCGGCGCCGTCAAGGGCTTCAAGGACGGCATGAAGGACGGCTCGCAGCCCGACACCCCGGTGCCGCCGGCCAGCCAGGTCACGGCCTCGCAGGGCCCGTCGGCCGCGCCCGCGGACCAGACGACGATCGACGTCGAAGCCCGCAACAAGTCCTGAGTCCTCGCGGCTGAACACGGGTGATCGACCTCGGCCTCTCGAAGATGGCGCTGATCGGCGCCGTGGCCCTGATCGTGATCGGGCCGGAGAAACTGCCGCGCGTGGCGCGGACGGTCGGCACGCTCCTGGGCAAGGCGCAGCGCTACGTCAACGACGTCAAGGCGGAAGTCAACCGCTCCATGGAGCTGGACGAACTGCGCAAGATGAAGGAGACGGTGGAATCGGCCGCCCGCGACGTCGAGAGCTCCGTCTCCAGCGCCGCCTCCGACTTCGAGAAGCAGTGGCAGGACGTCGCCTCCGAGGCGCAGTCCGCGCTGTCGGAGCCGCCGGGATTCCCGGAGTACAAGCACCCGAAGAAGAAATGGCGCCTGAAGCAGGGCGCCGTTCCGCACTGGTACAAGGCGCGCAACGGCGTGCGCACCCGGGCCTTGTCCGGCGCGGCACGTGTGGCAAAGTACCGGCCGCGCAAGTTCAACTGAAAGCGGGGCCGGCAGCGCCGGCGGCCCTTCCCCTATGTCCACAACACCGAACGACCAGGAAGACGAACTGGCCGGCACCGAGCAGCCCTTTGTCGCGCACCTGATCGAGCTGCGCGACCGGCTGATCAAGGCCATCATCGCCATCGGCGTGGTGGCGGCCGTCCTCGCCGTGTTCCCGGGGCCCGCCGCCCTGTACGACCTCCTGGCCGCCCCGCTGGTCGCGCACCTGCCCAAGGGCGCGACGCTGATCGCCACCTCGGTGATCTCGCCATTCATCGTGCCGCTGAAGATCCTGCTGATGGCGGCCTTCCTGATCGCGCTGCCGGTGGTGCTGTGGCAGGTCTGGTCCTTCGTCGCGCCGGGCCTGTACTCGCACGAGAAGAAGCTGGTGCTGCCGCTGGTGATCTCCAGCACCGTGCTGTTCTTCCTCGGGGTGGCGTTCTGCTACTTCTTCGTGTTCGGCAAGGTCTTCTCCTTCATCCAGAGCTTCGCGCCCAAGAGCATCACGGCCGCGCCTGACATCGAGGCCTACCTGAGCTTCGTGCTGACGATGTTCCTCGCCTTCGGCGCCGCGTTCGAGGTGCCGATCGTGGTGGTGGTGCTGGCGCGCATGGGCGTGGTGCCGGTGGAGAAGCTGAAGGAATTCCGCGGCTACTTCATCGTGCTGGCCTTCATCATCGCCGCCGTGATCACGCCGCCCGACGTGGTCTCGCAGCTGGCGCTGGCCATCCCCATGGTGCTCCTCTACGAACTGGGCATCTGGGCGGCGCAGATCTTCATCCGCCACACCAAGGCCCCGGAAGACGAAGAGTCGAAGTCGAGCGAGGTCGCGAAGCCTTGAGGCTGTTCAGGCCCCGGCCCTGAGCCCCGTGGCCCCGTGCCCTTGTCATCCCGGCGGAAGCCGGGATCCATGCGTTTCCCCACGAAGTGCCGCGCAGCGTCGCGCCAGGCGGTACGCGGCGCAGTCCCGCTGGGGCGCCGGTCCGCGGCTGCGCGCGCGGACTTCCCTGAGCCGGTGCTTGCGGCCCCGCCCGCGCCATAACTCACTGCGAGTCGGGCCGCGCGCGGCCCGACTCTCCGTTCGGACAAATGGCGCGAGCATGAGACATACGCGCGGCTCGATCCGCGCTGACGCGCTCTCGTAGCCGCGCTGCGGGGCCGCAAGCACCGTCTCAGGCGGCGGCCCCTTCATGCGGGCCTGCACCGCGCCCCGCCCGACGCGACGGACCGGGGCGCTCGACCAGCCCGGGCATGCCTTCGTTGTGCCAGCCGCGGAATGGGGCTGGCTGTCGTCGCCCATTGGGCGCCGTCGCAGCGCCAGGTGGCTGCAGACGAGTCGTCGAGTGCCCCGGTCCGTCGCGCCAGGCGGCGGGCGGCGTGGGCCCGCATGAAGGGGTGGCGCCTGGGAGGCTGGTCCCGGTGCCGCAGCACGGCTACGAGAGCGCGTGAGCGCGGATCGAGCCGCGCGTACGTTCTCTGGCTCGCGCAGTTGTTCGAGTCTGGAGTTTGCCGCGCGCGGCAAACTCCAGAGGAGTTCTGCGCGTGGCGGCGCCGGGACCAGCCTCCCAGGTTTGCCGGCGCTTGCGCCGGACGCCGCCCCAGCGGGCCCGCGCCGCCCGCCGCCTGGCGCGACGCTGCGCGGCACTGCCTGCGGCTGGAAGCCCTGGGTCCCCGCCTCCGCGGGGATGACGGTTAGCGGACCTCAGCGCTGCGGCAATTGCTGCCGCGGCTTCGGGCGCTTGCCCGGGGTGACGGTCACTTGGCGGGTGTCGTCGCCGCGGCGCAGCTTGAATTCGGTGGCGGTGCCGGGCTTCAGGCCGGCGACCACCGTCAGCAGTTCCGAGACGTTGGCGATGTCCTTGCCGCCCACCTGCTCCACGACGTCGCCCGGCCGCACGCCGGCCTGCGCCGCGGGGCCGTTCTGCAGCACGCCCGTGATCAGCACGCCCTTCTTGGCCTTGACGCCGAAGGTCTCCATCAGCTCCGGCGACAGGTCCGCCGGCTCCACGCCGATCCAGCCGCGCGTCACCACGCCATCCTTCACGATGCCTTCCAGCACCAGCTTGGCGGTGGACACGGGAATCGCGAAGCCGATGCCCATGCTGCCGCCCGAGCGCGAATAGATCGCCGTGTTGATCCCCATCAGGTTGCCGTTGACGTCCACCAGCGCGCCGCCGGAGTTGCCGGGGTTGATCGCGGCGTCGGTCTGGATGAAGTTCTCGAAGGTGTTGATGCCCAGCTGGTTGCGCCCCAGGGCGCTGACGATGCCGCTGGTGACGGTCTGGCCCACGCCGAAGGGGTTGCCGATCGCCAGCACCTGGTCGCCGACCTGCAGGGCATCCGAGTTGCCGAGGGTGATCACCGGCAGGCGGTCCAGGTTGATCTTGAGGATGGCGAGGTCGGTTTCCGGGTCCGTGCCGATGACCCGCGCGCGCGTCTTGCGGCTGTCGTTCAGCGCGACCTCGATCTCCGTCGCGCCCTCGACGACGTGGTTGTTGGTGAGGATGAAGCCGTCGTGGCTGATGATCACGCCGCTGCCCAGGCCGCTTTGCGGCACGGCGCCCTGGTCGCCGAAGAAGAAGCGGAACCACGGGTCGCTCGAGGAGGGACGGTCCGCGGCCTTGCTGGTGTTGATGCTCACCACCGCCTGCGAGGCCTTCTGCGCGGCCTGCCGGAAGCTGCCGGGCGGCGGCGGCGCGTTGGGCGGCGTCGGCGCCTCGCTCAGCGTGATGCCGGTGCTGCCGGTGGTGACGGCCGGGCGGTTGAGCCATTCCGGCTTCAGCGTGACCACCACGAAGTACGCGGCCAGCAGCACGGTGACGGCCTGAGAGAAGACCAGCCAGTAACGACGCATGTTCCAGACCTGGGGAAAGCCCAAGTGTATGCGCCGCGAGCCCCGCCGGGACCGCTGCTGCGGCCGGGCCGGTCAGCGCGACGGCTGGGCCGGCGCCATGCCGCGGCCGAGCCAGGCGCCGCGCCGCGGCGGCCCGCGGCCGAACTGCGCCTCCTCGGCCGGCAGCGGCGTGCCGCTGCCCGGATCGGCGAGGGCGGCGCGCGAGCGCATGCCCCGCGCGGCCTGCGCGAGGCGCTGCGCCTCGTCCAGCGCGTCCTCCGCCTCGGCCGGGCGGCGCCCCAGGTGCACGATGCCGACGCCGAAGTCCACGTGCACGCGCATCGCCTCGCCGTCGCGGCCGCTCACCTCGACCGGCTGGCGCAGGGCGGCCGCCAGGCGCAGGCCGAGCGTGCGAAGCCAGGCGCGCGCGGGAATCGTCTCCACCAGCGCGACGAAGCAGCGGTCCCAGTAGCGCCCGACCGGGTTCACGACGCCGATCTCGCGCTGGATGCGCGCCGCCAGCACCATCCAGACCTCGTGCAGCGCCGCGGGCCCCGCGAGCGTGGCGATGCGCTCCGGCTCGAACACCGTCACCGCGAGCAGCGCGCCTTCGCGGCCGGTGCGGCGCCGCCGCTTCTGGGCCGCCACCAGCGCGTGCACCAGCGCCGCGCTGCTGTGCACCTTGGTCACCGGGTCGATCGCGGGCGCCGCGCCCGTCTCGCGCGTGCGCCAGTGGTGGCGAGCGCGCCGCCACAGCACGTGGCCGGTGAGCGCGTTGCTCGCGACGGCGGCGAGCGCCACCGCCGCCTGCGCGGCCGGGCCCCAGTGCACCAGCCGCATCGCCAGCGCGTACAGGCCCGCGATCGCGGGCAGCGTGAGCAGGCAGCCGGCGGCCATGAGCAGCGCGAGCCGGTCGCCGATGGTCCAGGCGCGGAAGGTGAGCCAGCAGGTCAGCCCGCTGCCCGCCAGCGACAGCAGCGCCGCCGCGGGCAGCTGCAGGTCCGGCCGCAGGCGCAGCGCCGCGAGCCCGGCCAGCGGCAGCAGGAGCGCCGACCCGCGCAGGGCCGCGGCCATCAGCCGGTCGCGCCGGCTCGCCGCGAGCCACGCGTGGATCCAGAAATTCGCGAGGCCCACGCACACCGGGCCGGCCAGCACCTGCAGAACGCGCAGCCGCTCGGCGCCGGGATGGGCCACCTGGCGCAGCAGGCCGCTTTCCACCAGCACCAGCAGGAACACGGCCAGATGGTAGCCGAGGGCGCGCAGCTGCGCGCGGTCGGGGCGGGCCAGCAGGTCGCCGGCGCGGGCGAAGGCGACGGCGGCGATCGCGCCCAGCGCCATGCTCCACAGCATCATCGTCAGCCCGCCCATGGTCGCCTCCTTGCCAGCGCGCGATGTTCGATCCGCCGCGTGGCGCGTGGCGTAGCAGAATGCGGACTCATCCCTGTGACCTGTTGCCCATGACCGCCCGACACGACCTGCTCCAGGCCTTCGACACCCTGCTCGCGCCGGAGCGCTTCAAGGACTACGGCCCCAACGGGCTGCAGGTGGAGGGGCGCGGCGAGGTGCGCAAGCTGGTCTCGGGGGTCACCGCCAGCCGGGCGCTGATCGAGGCGGCCGTCGCCCGCGACGCCGACGCGATCTTCGTGCACCACGGCCTGTTCTGGCGCGGCCAGGACGGACGCGTCACCGGCTGGATGAAGCAGCGCCTCGCGCTGCTGCTGGCGCACGACGTCAACCTGTTCGCCTACCACCTGCCGCTGGACGCGCACCCGGAGCTGGGCAACAACGCGCAGCTCGCGCTGCAGCTGGGGCTGCGGGCGGACGGCCGCTTCGGCGAGCAGGACCTCGGCTTCATCGGCGCGCGCGGCGACGGCGGCGCCTTCGCCGACAGCGAGGCGCTCGCGGCGCACGTGCGCCAGGCGCTGGGGCGCGCCGTCACCTGCGTGGCGGGCGCGCCGGGGCCGATCCGCCGCATCGCCTGGTGCACGGGCGGCGCGCAGTCGTACTTCGAGGCGGCGATCGCCGCCGGTGCGCAGGCCTTCCTCACCGGCGAGATCTCCGAGCCGCAGGCGCACTACGCGCGCGAATGCGGGGTGAGCTTCCTCGCCTGCGGCCACCACGCGACCGAGCGCTACGGCGCGCCGGCGGTGGCGGCCCACGTCGCGCGGCAGCTGGGGATCGCGCACGAGTTCATCGACGTGGACAACCCGGCATGAGCGCCGCACGGCCGCCCGAAGGCGCTCGCCCCCTCCGCTTGCGGAGGGGGGAGGAGCAGCACGCGAAGCGGGCAATCCTGGGGGAGGTTCCATGAACCCGATCGCCATCACCATGGGGGATCCGGCCGGCATCGGGCCGGAGATCGTCGCCAAGGCGTATGCGCAGGAGCCCGAAGCCACGCGCGGCGCCTTCGTCGTCGGCGACGTGGGGTGCATGCGCCGTGGCGCGCAGGTGGCCGCCGGCGCTCAGGTGCCGCTGGCCGTGGCGCAGATCGAGGACGTCGCGGAAGCCGCCACGGTCCCGCCCCGCTGCATCCCCGTGCTGCAGGTCGGCGCGCCGGCCGCCAAGTTGCCGGCCCTGGGCCAGGTGAGCGCCGAGGCCGGGCGCATGGCGGCCGACGCGGTGACCTGGGCCGCGCGGGCCGCCCTGCGCGGCGAGGTCGCCGCGCTGGTCACCGCGCCGCTGCACAAGGAGGCCCTGGCGGCGGCCGGCGTGTCCTTCCCCGGCCACACCGAGCTGCTGCAGGCCGAGGCGGCGGCGCACGCAGGCGTGCCCGTGGCGCGGATGCCGGTGCGCATGATGCTGGCCAACGAGGAACTGCGCACCGTGCTGGTGAGCATCCACATGGCCCTGCGCGAGGCGCTGGACGCCGTCACGCACGAGAACGTGCTGCAGACGCTGCGCATCACCGGCAGCGCGCTGCAGGCCCTGCTGGGGCGGCCCCCGCGCATCGCGGTCGCCGGCCTCAACCCGCATGCGGGCGAGGGCGGCCTGTTCGGGCGCGAGGAGATCGAGGTGATCGTCCCGGCGCTGCGCGCCGCGCAGGCCGAAGGCCTGTCCGTGCAGGGGCCCTATGCGCCCGACACCGTGTTCATGCGCGCGCGCCGCGGCGAGTTCGACGTGGTCGTGGCCATGTACCACGACCAGGGCCTGATCCCGGTGAAGTACCTCGGGGTGGAGCAGGGCGTCAACGTGACCCTGGGCCTGCCGCTGGTGCGCACCAGCCCCGACCACGGCACGGCGTTCGACATCGCCGGCACGGGCCGCGCGGACGCGGCGAGCCTGCTGGCGGCGCTGCGCATGGCGCGGAGGCTGGCCGGGCGATCGTGATCGGTGCGATCGCGATCACCCCCGCTTCAGGCTGTCCCGGATCTCCCGCAGCAGCTGGATGTCCTCCGGTGGCGGCGCCGGTTCGGCGGGCTGGCCGGCGTCCACCTGCTGGTGGCGGCGCAGGCGGTTCACCTGCTTGACCATCACGAAGATCACGAAGGCGAGGATCAGGAAGTTCACCGCCACCGTGACGAAGCTGCCCCAGGCCAGCACCGGCACGCCCGCCTTCTTCAGCGCCTCCAGGTTCATGGGCGTGCCCGGCGGCGGCGCGGACAGCACCAGGAACATGCTGGTGAAGTCCAGGCGGCCGACGATGCGGCTCACCACCGGCATCACCAGGTCGTTGACGATCGAGTCGACGATCTTGCCGAAGGCGGCGCCGATGATGACGCCCACGGCCAGGTCGACGACGTTGCCCTTCACCGCGAACTCGCGGAATTCCTGCAGCAGCTTGGCCACGCCCGTCCTCCTCGTTGTGAACGCGGAAGTATGCGCGAGCCCGCGCCGGTGGAAGAGCCTTGACACGACCCGCTACAATCGCCGGTTGACCCTCAACAACGAGAGATCCTCGAGGACCCCATGAGCAACTCCACGGTGGACGCCAGCAAAAGGACGTGGCTGATCGCGTCCAGTTGCGCTGGCGCGGTGGGCGCAGGTTTCGTCGCCGTTCCCTTCGTCAGCAGCTTCCAGCCCTCCGAACGTGCCAAGGCGGCCGGCGCCCCGGTGGAAGTCGACATCTCGGCGCTCGAGCCGGGCCAGAAGATGACCGTCGAATGGCGCGGCAAGCCGGTGTGGATCCTGCGCCGCACGCCCGAGATGCTGGCGTCGCTGAAGAAGACCGACGACGACGTCGCCGACCCGAACTCCGAACGCACGGCCTACCCGACGCCCGAGTGGGCGAAGAACGAGTGGCGCTCGATCAAGCCCGAATACCTGGTGCTGGTCGGCATCTGCACGCACCTCGGGTGCTCGCCCACCGACAAGCTGCAGCCCGGGCCGCAGCCCTCGCTTCCCGACGACTGGGAAGGCGGCTTCCTGTGCCCCTGCCACGGCTCCACGTTCGACCTGGCCGGCCGCGTGTACAAGAACAAGCCCGCGCCCGACAACCTGGAAGTGCCCCCGTACACCTTCCTGTCGGACACGCGGCTGCTGATCGGCGAACACAACAAAGCCTGAACGGACGCTCCATGGCCGAATTCAAGGAAATCTCCCCGAACGCCAGCGCCGGCGCCAAGCTGGGCAACTGGTTCCACAACCGCTTCCCCTCCGCCTTCACGTTCTACCAGGACCACATGGCGGGGTACTACGCCCCGAAGAACTTCAACTGGTGGTACTTCTTCGGCTCGCTGGCGCTGCTGGTGCTGGTGATCCAGATCGTCACCGGCATCTTCCTGGTGATGCACTACAAGCCCGACGCGAACCTCGCCTTCGCCTCGGTCGAGTACATCATGCGTGACGTGCCCTGGGGCTGGTTGATCCGCTACATGCACTCGACGGGCGCCTCGGCGTTCTTCATCGTCGTGTACCTGCACATGTTCAAGGCGCTGATCTACGGCAGCTACCGCAAGCCGCGCGAGCTGGTGTGGATCTTCGGCTGCACGATCTTCCTGATGCTGATGGCCGAGGCCTTCTTCGGCTACCTGCTGCCCTGGGGCCAGATGTCCTACTGGGGCGCCCAGGTGATCGTGAACCTGTTCTCCGCCATCCCCTTCGTCGGCCCGGACCTCGCCCTGCTGATCCGCGGCGACTACGTGGTGTCCGACGCGACGCTCAACCGCTTCTTCAGCTTCCACGTGATCGCGATCCCGCTGGTGCTGATCGGCCTGGTGGCGGCGCACATCCTGGCGCTGCACGACGTCGGCTCGAACAACCCCGACGGCATCGACATCAAGGCGAAGGACGCCCCGAAGGACGCCCACGGCCACCCGCTGGACGGCATCCCCTTCCACCCGTACTACAGCGTGCACGACATGGTGGGCGTCGCCGTCTTCCTGATGGTGTTCAGCGCGATCATCTTCTTCGCGCCGGAACTGGGCGGCTACTTCCTGGAGTACAACAACTTCATCCCGGCCGACCCGCTGAAGACGCCGCCGCACATCGCGCCGGTCTGGTACTTCACCCCCTTCTACTCGATGCTGCGCGCCACCACCGAGGTGATGGTCGACGTGTTCTGCGTGCTCGCCGCGCTGGGCGCCGCCTTCGCCGTCTTCAAGGGCCGCCTGTCCTTCATGGGCAAGGTGATCGCCGTGGTCGCGGCCGTGGTCGCGATCCTGCTGCTCAAGACCTTCGACGCCAAGTTCTGGGGCGTGGTCATCATGGGCGGCGCCGTGATCATCCTGTTCTTCCTGCCCTGGCTGGACGCGAGCCCCGTGCGCTCCATCCGCTACCGTCCGGGCTGGCACAAGTGGGTGTACGCCGTGTTCGTCGTGTTCTTCTTCGTGCTCGGCTACCTGGGCATCCAGCCGCCGTCGCCGGTGGGCACGCTGATCGCGCAGGTCGGCACCATCTACTACTTCGGGTTTTTCCTCCTGATGCCCTGGTGGAGCCGGCTGGGCGAGTTCAAGCCCGTGCCGCAACGCGTCACCTTCGCCGCGCACTGAAGCCGGGAGCGTCCAGAAAATGAAAAAACTGATCCTCACCGTGATGCTGGCGCTGGGCGTCGTGGCCGGCGCGCAGGCTGCCGGCGCCGAAGACGTCCACTGGGACAAGGCCCCCAGCCGCACCAACGACCTGCCGGCGCTGCAGAACGGCGCCAAGCTGTTCGTCAACTACTGCCTCAACTGCCACTCGGCCGCCTTCATGCGCTTCAACCGCCTGCAGGACATCGGCATCTCCGAGCAGCAGATCAAGGACAACCTGCTGACGGTGTCCGACAAGGTGGGCGACACCATGAAGGCGCCCATGGACCCGAAGCAGGCCAAGGAATGGTTCGGCGCCGTCCCGCCCGACCTGACGCTGGTCGCGCGCTCGCGCGCGGGCCACGGCGGCACCGGCGCGGACTACCTGTACACCTACATGCGCACGTTCTACCGGGATCCCGAGCGGCCCACCGGCTGGAACAACCTGGTCTTCCCGAACGTCGGCATGCCGCACGTGCTGTGGCAGCTGCAGGGCGACCGCACGCCGGTGTTCGAGAAGGTCGAGGAGCACGGCCACGAAGTCCAGGTCTTCAAGGGCTGGAAGCAGGTCACCCCCGGCACGATGACGCCGCTCGAGTACGACGAGGCCATCGGCGACCTGGTGGGCTACCTGCAGTGGATGGCCGAGCCGGCCCAGAACCACCGGGTGCGCATCGGCGCCTGGGTGCTGCTCTTCCTGGCCCTGCTGACGGTGATCGTCTGGCGGCTGAACGCGGCGTTCTGGAAGGACGTGAAGTAGCGGTCCCGTGCGGCCCTGCCGGCGCAGGGTCCGCACCGTTCGATGTAGAGTGGGCTGCGCTTGCACCCACTCTTTTTGGTTTTTACAAGGACATTCAAGATGATGGTGCTCTATTCGGGAACCACCTGCCCCTTCTCCCACCGCTGCCGCTTCGTGCTGTTCGAGAAGGGCATGGACTTCGAGATCCGCGACGTCGACCTCTACAACAAGCCGGAAGACATCAACGTCATGAACCCGTACGGCCAGGTGCCCATCCTGGTCGAGCGGGACCTCATCCTGTACGAGTCGAACATCATCAACGAGTACATCGATGAGCGCTTCCCGCACCCGCAGCTGATGCCGGGCGACCCGGTGGACCGCGCCCGCGTGCGCCTGTTCCTGCTGAACTTCGAGAAGGAACTGTTCGTCCACGTCTCCACGCTGGAGTCGCGCGCCGCCAAGTCCAACGAGAAGGCGCTGGAGAAGGCCCGCTCGCACATCCGCGACCGCCTCACGCAGCTGGCCCCCGTGTTCCTGAAGAACAAGTACATGCTGGGCGAGAACTTCTCGATGCTCGACGTGGCGATCGCCCCGCTGCTGTGGCGCCTGGACTACTACGGCATCGAGCTGTCCAAGAACGCCGCCCCGCTGCTCAAGTATGCTGAGCGCATCTTCTCCCGCCCGGCCTACATCGAGGCGCTGACGCCTTCCGAGAAGGTGATGCGCAAGTAAGCCCGCCGGGCTTCACGCAGTACGCGCGCAATGAACGCACTCGAATCGACTTCGACCCGCCCCTACCTGATCCGGGCGCTGTACGAATGGTGCACCGACAACGGCTTCACCCCCTACGTGGCGGTGCTGGTCGACGAGACGGTGCAGGTGCCGCGCGAGTACGTGAAGAACGGCGAGATCGTGCTGAACATCAGCTACGACGCCACCAGCTCCCTGAAGCTGGGCAACGACTTCATCGAGTTCAAGGCCCGCTTCGCGGGCAGTGCCCGCGAGATCATGGTGCCCGTGAACCGCGTGATCGCGATCTACGCCCGCGAGAACGGGCAGGGCATGGCCTTCCCGGTGCCGGTGCCCGGCGCGCCCGCCGAGGAGGCGCCGCCGGCGTCCAAGCCTTCGCCGCTGTCGAGCGTGCCCGCCGCGCCGGCCGAGCCCGAAGGCAAGGTGGTGCAGCTGGTGACGCCGGAAGAGAGCGCGAAGCCGCCCGAGCCGCCGAAGCCGCCCGCCGGCGGCGGCCCGCGGCCGGCGCTCAAGCGCATCAAGTGACGTGCCATCGCGCCGCACCGCGGCGCGCGGCACGCCGTCCCCGCGCAGGCGGGGATCCACGGCGCTCCACCTAGAATCCCTCCGTTGCCGGTTTAGCTCAGTCGGTAGAGCACCCGCCTTGTAAGCGGTAGGTCGTCCGTTCGATTCGGACAACCGGCACCAAGAATCACGCCGAGATTGGCGAGGGTGACCGCTAACCGTGCGGCAAACAGGTGGCTTCCGGATACCACTTCGGATACCAAGACCGCAGCCGAGTGTGCATCGATACTGTATTCTCATACAGTATGAGAGTTAAGGTTAGGCTCAGGCGTGAAGGAGGGGCATACAGACCTCCATTTGGCCAAGGCCACACAGCCAGTGGTGACCTTCACCTCACCCACCGTACCGCTGATGGCCGCCGAGTCGCTCTTTTGCAATTGCTCGGCGCGGATCGGCAATGGCCGTCCCTGTATGACCCGCGCTTGGTCGCGCTGTCCGCGCGCGAGTTCGGCTTCATCGGCTTTGAGCGCGCCGGCCAGGCTTGGGTGCTGCAGCAGTGGGACTGCGAGCTGTTGTGATGCTTCGGCGCGTTCCTACAGGGTCGCAACGACAGCTGCGCCACCATGTCGTCTTTGGGAGACCTCAATGGCTGACGACAAGACCAAGAGCGGTGGACAGGACCGCGAGCGCATCAACGTGCACCAGGACTACGAGCTGCGCGACTGGAGCGAGAAATTCAAGGTATCGCCCGAGGAGTTGAAGAAGGCCGTCGCCAAGGTCGGCGATCGCGCGGACGACGTGGAGCGGGAGCTCAAGTCGCAGAAGTAGCCGTGGCGCTGGCCATCCCGGCGCCGATGCGCGCCACTGAGGGCGGGCGGCCCTTCACGGACCGGGACTGGATCTACGAGATCAAGTACGACGGCTATCGGACGCTGGCCCGCGCGGGCGGCGGCGAGCCGACCGAGCTGCGGACGAAGAACGGCGTTGACTGCACGAATTGGTTTCCCGAGGTAGCGGACCTGCTGGCGATGCTACCCGGAGGCCCGCACGTGGTCGACGGCGAAGCGTGTGTGCTGGACGAGATCGGCCGCAGCGACTTCGAGCGGCTGCAGGCGCGTGCCCGACGGCGGCGTTGGGTGGCCGGATCGGACCAAGTGACGCTGTGCGCGTTCGACCTGCTGTTCCAGGACGGCCGCAATGTCATGGCCCAGCCGCTGATCGTCCGCAAGGCCATGCTGCAGCAGCTGCTCGCTCCCCTCAAAGGCCTGCTGGTGATCGTGGGCGAGTTTCCCGCGGAGGCGGCGCTGTTCGATCAGCTGGTGCTGGGCGCGAAGCTGGAAGGGTTCGTGGCTAAGCGCCTGGCCAGCCCGTACCTGCCGGGCGTTATCAGCCCCGATTGGCGCAAGGTGAAGCGCCTTGGCTGGCAGGAAGGGCGCACCTGGCGGACGTGATCCCGATCACTGCGGCGGCCGCGACGGCGCGCCACGATGCCCACATCCACCACCGCCTAGCCTGGGCCGGCCTTCGCTGCTGCCGCATGCAGCTGCGGGAGCGCGCGTTACGGTGGCGCCGCAGGCAGGCGTAAATGCGGGGCCGCTTGAGCGGCGCCCGCCTACAACCGCTTGCCGGCGGACGCGGCGGCAAGCACCGGCGCGGCAGGCCGCAGCTCACGCGCCGGATGGCGAGGTACGGGAGACAGTGGCTCCGCCATCGCCACGTTGAACCCCTGCGGCGACCGACAACAGAAGAGCATCGGGCCGACGCACATCCACTGATAATCGCTGGTTTGATCGTCACCCTTGAATGTCTGCCCTGAAAGAAGTTGTCGTTGGTGGTCGCACGGCTCTAGTGCACGTCTATCCCGTCGGCGGTTTGGGATGGACGTGGACTGTTCTGCCGGCTCAAGGCGAAGCGATCCGCAACAACGGGCCATTGGCACCCTCCGAAGCCGCGGCAATCGCACTGGGCACGGAGGCCGCCGTTCGGCTCCTGGAATCGCTCCCAGGTCCCTCGACCAAGTGACCCTTCGCTCGCATCTTCTGCCTCGCGTCGAGGTAGGCCCACACGATGACTTGATCGTGAAATTGCTGGGGACGTTGCCAGCACAGCCGCCCAGCAGTTCCAGGCACGCGGAGAAGGTCGGCATTACGAATGCGCGCGGAAGGGTGTACCGCGTGATCGAAGTCTTGAGCGCCTTCGAACTGCTCCAGGTGACCGCCCGACTCAACTCGATCTCCTATCGCGTGGACAGGTTGGCGCGGAGTCACTACCCAGCCTATGCCAGGGTTTTCACCCGACGGTGACCATCCCTCCGTCTTGGCGGCAGAGTCAGCCGGATTCCGACGTTCATGCGCGGCCGTGGCGCACAGCCTGGCTGTTCGTCGGCAGCTAGTCTGATGACCATGCAAAACCAGAATCAGGATCCCAACTGGCCGCCGCCCTATCCAGGCGGCGGAGCATCCGATTCTGGGAATCGCAGCGCACCAGACGAGACGAGTACGCGGCACACAGCAGACGGTCCCGCCGAGCGCCATTCTGGCGAAGGGTCCGACTCCGCTTTGGATCGTCTGAAGAATCAGGAACGAGCGAAGGCACAAAGCGGGTTAGGCACTTCCAACCCTCATCCTTCGTAGCCGAGCGCAACACGTTAGCGGAACTGATGGGATCGCCGCGGCAGCTCGCGTGCCTTACGGCCTTCGAGTTCTTATTGTCTCAACGAGCTCTAGCCCGGTGCGGATTCGAATCCCGCATCGAGGGGCGAGCTCTAGTGACCACTGACAGGCTTCGTACTCAGATGCTGTCACAAGCACGAAGTCGGCCGCAGTTCGGGTGTCTTGCATCCGAACGAATAGCACGTGCTCGCAATCACCGCAGTCCCGCTTCTTGATTTGCCATCGTGGTCTCCCGTCAATGTCCCTTCGCCAGAGGACTTGAAGAACGATACGAGTGCGGCCCTCAAGCAGGATTGCGCATTGATGTGGCAGCCGAATCGCACGAACACCTGCTCCCTCCAGCAACTGCAGCAAGTCTTTGATGAAGCGCTCGACCAGGGCCCGCGTGGCCTGCATTCGGCTGCGTACTTCCGTGAGTCCTTTGCGGCGATTGCCGATCGCCAGTTGTGCCGCGGCAAGAAAGGAGCCGAACCGTCTACGGAAATTTGCCGCCGACTGGCATCCGTAGAGCGCAAGGTCTCTTTCTCTTAGGTTCGGCTGCCGGCGGAGCGCATTGCGCAATGACTGGAGAACCTCTCGATCCGAGAGCCTGCATGCTGTGGGATCTTGCCGCTTCTTCTGGGCACGCTCCCATGTGTCGCGGTCAACAAGGGGCGGCAGAGCTGCCAGCTTCCGGCTCAGTGCCGGATCCGTATCCGCCCGACGACATGAACGCGCGCTGTGCGTATTGCGACCCCATACAAAGTTTCCGATGTACGCCTCACAGCCGAGAAGAAGGCCGATGCCAGCCTCTGAGAACTTGGCTCCGCGTGAAGTGACCTCGCCTTGGCTGTTCAATAAATCAGCAATCCGCTGCATCGACAGCTTGGTGGTCGTGTACAGGTGAAAGATCGTCCGAACGAGCTCTACTTCGTGCTCTGGCCCCAACACCCAACGTACTCGGTCCGTGGGGGCTGGTTTGCGCTCGCCTGCTTCCAGCACTCGCTTCATCGCGCCATCAATAGAAACCGCAACTCGCCTGAATCCGAGGCATGGCAGCAGCCCCATCTGGAAACCCATCTCAACGACCTTGCCTTGGCCGGCGCGTGACTTTAACGCCAGTTCTCGGCTGTACTCAGCGGCCATCACGCGCCTCATGCTCTTAAGCAGCGCCGTCGTCGGGCTTGGGTCCGAGGAAAAGATCTCGCCCACATAGTGCACCTGGACGCCATGGAGGCGGCAGTGATATTCGTAGTATGCCGCCGCATCGGTGTCCTGAAAGCGCCCCCATCGACTTACGTCATACACGAGAACCATAGAGAAGCCGCAGTCATCGGACAGAACGTCCTTGAGAAGCCGCTGCATTCCTGCTCGGAGCTTGATGCTGAGGCCGCTGCGCCCCTCGTCTCGATACGTGGCGACGATGCCGATGCCGTGGCTATCTGCATACTCCCTGATCGCGCGTTGTTGGATGGAGATCGAGAGGTCTTGCTGATCTGTGGACATCCGCACGTATTGCGCCGCCGGAATCAGTGGGTTGGATCTCGAGGAGGACGGCATTACCGACTCACCGGGGGGCTGCCAAATCACAGAGCGCTCGTGCAGCAGATTTCAGCGTTTTGTGGAGGTAGGGCGCTAGGATGGGCTCGTCTCCCGGGCGCATGAAGACTGGCAGTCCATCCAGCACTCCCTCGGGTAACACCAAGTAGTCCGCAACCCTGTCGTTGCCCGGGTTCATTCTGCAGGCCAGCAAGACGTGAGAACCCAAGTTGCGCTGGTACGAGGCCCGCCAACCCGTGCGATATGAGTGGGAGCGCTGGAAGCGGCACGAAACAACTTCGACGGTGGTATGACCTTGGACACCCTCGAATGCGATCAGTCCCAGCGGCTCTCGGCTCGCATGCCGCCCGAGGTTCCGGAATTCGCGGAGGAGTGCCTGTTCCACCTCGCCACGCACTGTCCGGAGTGCTCGATTCACCTGATGAAAGCCGAATCGAGGACGCAGCTGGTATCCGATCTTCTCGTAGGCTTGACTGAGAGAACCAAACCGAATGATGACGGTATTCGCAGAGGGCAGCTCCGGGGCTGCGTTGATGATCGCCGTCGTGAGCTTGCCCTCGCGCTTTAGAACAAGTCTCAAGGCTTCAAGGATTTGGGCTTGCGATATGTATGTCTTCTCGTTGAAGTGACGTACGCGGCTCGCCGCTTCGAACAGCTCTCTCGGGACAATTGGCGCGAAAGCGGAATCACACCGGATCCATGTCTCAGGTGGGTTGATGATTTGCCGGGTGCGAAGCCTCTGGCAGAACTGGCCCACGATGTTGTTCCCGATGTACTTCTCGTTGCCCAGGATGGTCCGCACGAGATTGCGGGACCAGCGTCGGCCGAAGCAGGTGCGTCCCTCTGCGTTCAGGTCGGCGGCGATCTCTCGTTCACTCTTGCGCAGATAGATGTAGTCCCGGTAGATGCGCTTGACTACTCGGATTTCCTCTTCCGGGCCAGGCACCAGCGTTACACGGTCCGTCTGGATGCCCTTGCGCTGGTGGTCCTGCAGGATTAATCCGGGCTTCTTGCCATCCTCCAGCACTTGCCGGCGCAAGGCGTAGCCGGCAATTCCCCCGACCCGATAGCCGAGCTGCCCAATCCGCGCCTTGCCAGCCGCCACTTTCACCGAGAGCTCGCGGCTGTACTCGCCGGCCATAGCCCTTTTCAGTGCCTTCAGGACGCTGCCAAAGGGAGTTTCATCGGCGCCGAACTGCTCGGCGCAGTAGACGACCCGAATGCCTGCTCGTCGGCAAAGGAACTCGTAGTGGGCGCTCTCGTCCGCGTCCTGGAATCGTCCCCAGCGGCTCACGTCATAGACCAGAACCGCCTGGAAATCCGCGCTGCCGGCTACGATGTCGGCCAGCAGGCGCGACAGGCCAGGTCGATCCCGTAACGTCAGGCCGCTTCGCCCCGGGTCCGAATACGACTTCACGATCTGCATGCCGTTGGTCGCTGCGTAGGCGCCGATTAGGGCCGACTGATTCGCGATGGAATACCGTTGGTGGTCCGTGGACATGCGCACGTATTCCGCCACGCGGGTAGGTTGCCCCGGCTTGCTGTGGGTATCCATGCGACGATGATGCGCTCCGCCGCGGCATTGGCGGTGTGAAGGGCGTCACTTGCGGCCTCGGTCGTGGACGCGGCGTTCAGCCCAGCCGTGGAGCATTCGGGGCAATAATCAGCCGATGCCAGACATTCAGTCCATCCTGAAGGCGGAGATCGCCCGGCTCGCTCGGAAAGAGGTTCGTGCCGAGGTGTTGTCCCTCAAAAAGACTTCGTCGCTGCAACGCTCCCACATCGCGGCTCTGAGACGCCAGGTCGAAACCCTGCAGCAGACTATCCAGCGCCTAACACGCGGCACTGCTCGCGTAGCGACAGCCGCCCCGCAGGACGGAACGGAACAACCAGCGCGCCGCTTCAGTGCCCAACGTCTTGCCAAGAGTCGCGAGAACCTCGGGCTGTCTGCCGCGGACTTTGGCGCGCTCATCGGCGTGAGCGGCCAATCGATCTATAAGTGGGAGTCGGGGGAGGTCCGCCCCCGCAAATCACAGGTAGAAGCAATTGCGCAGGTACGCGGACTGGGCAAGCGCGAAGCGGAGGCACGACTGGAAACCATTCGTGCTCAGGCGGCCTCCGAAGCTAAACCCTGGCGGAGAGCGGCCGTGTCCAGACACCACGCAAAGGCCGCAGAACCCCAGAAGGCTCGGAAGCGGGCTTAGGGCGGTTTACCGGACGTGGAAGCTCTTCTCCTGTGCCTGGTCGTAGCGATAACCGATGGAGACACACTGAAGGTGCGGTGTGGGGAAGCCGGCCACTACGAGCAGCGTTCAATTCGGCTGGCCGAGATCGACGCCCCGGAAAAGAGTCAACCATTCGGCGCACGCTCCAAGGCTGCCCTGAGCTCGACCTGCTTCGGCACTTGGGCCAAGATCAGTCCGCAAAAGGTCGATCGGTACGGCCGTACGGTGGCCCGCGTGAGTTGCCGTGGTCAAGACGCTAGCGAGGAGCAGGCCAGGAAGGGAATGGCCTGGGCCTATACCTACTACTTGACCGACCAGAGCATCGCCAGGCTTGCCGACCAGGCCAAACAGCTCCGTGTTGGGCTTTGGGCCGACCCGCGTCCGGTGCCTCCATGGGAGTTCCGTGCGGCCAAGCGCGGCATGGGCGATGCTCATCGGCAACGGTGAACGCGGGGCACGGATCTCCCCAAGAGTGCGGATGGGGAATCGACCCGGTGATGCGCTTCACAGCCGCCTAGATCGCAAGATTCCAAGATCGCGGCATGTCTCACCGACTGGGTTGGTATGGCTTGCGCTGCTGCCGCATGAAGATGCGGGAGCGGATCTTGCGATGGAGGCGGAGGCAGGCGCAGATGAGGTGACCGCGCCTAAGTCCGCGGTCCGAATGTCACGAAGATGCTCCCGAGGGTGCCGAAGATGCTCAACGCTAGCAGTGGGCTCCTTCAGCATCTTCGTGAGCACCTTCACCGGAGACCAGCTGCGCCAGGAATCCACGCTGCGCTGGGCTCGGATAACGTCGCTACCCCGCAAAAGCAACCCAGACGCACACGGCGGCCAGCAGCGAGCCAGCGAGTATCCAACGGCCGATACGCCTGCGCCGGCCAGGTGGCGCTAGTTCGATCATTTGCGCTCGCGCCAGTTGCGAGGGCGGGGCGGTAGCAAGATTCTGTGTCCGCGGGGGATCAGCGGTGTCGTTCGTTGAATGTCCTCCGCTGGAGGCTCGGTGCGAGATCAGTGAAAGCCCAAGTCCAAGGCCCAGAAGCGCGGAGACCGCATCCATGAGCCCATATCCACGGCTGCCTGCGGCAAATGCCACGAAGAGCGCTGCTGCAGCAGCTACCCAGGTCCAAAAGCGGCTTTTGGTGAAGTGCGCCACAGCGACCACGAAGGCCAGGTGGAGCGAAGCGATTGTCGTTGCCATCACGTCCTAACACTTCGGTGCACCGCAAGCGTACTGCTGCTCACAGATCCCAAAGACAAGCAGGCTCGGGCGCACGGCTCCGCCCCATCAGCGTACCGGGCGCATGTCGTACGCCTCATCACCAATGATCATCTTGAAGCTGGATCCATTGGCAAGGATGGCGGCTTGCGGTCGGTATGCATACGAGTAGCTGTACGTCGCGCAAGCCAGGATCTTGCTGTCATCGAAAATGATGATCCGGTCGAATTCGCATCCTTCGAAGGAGTCGCCACCCTTGCCGTTCCGATCCCGCCAGCCAGTTACCGTCATCACGGCAACAATGGTGTAGCCCTCGAATTCTCGAAGTACCTCCACCGCATCCGCTTGTGCGTTGGAGGCGCTGAGCAGAGCTCCGGCAATCAGTCCGATGGCAAGTTTCATGACGTGGTCCAGCATTCGCGTGTGCCGGCTAGCACCCTTTGTAGTTTTTTCTGCCGCTCGGGGTAATGGTGTATGTCCCTCCTCTAGGGCCGACATGACAAATAGGGTGGGCAGGACTCCTAGCGGCTGCGGCAGATCCAGCGTCGCGCTTGGACAACTTTGGAGGGTTTTGCTCGGGCACGGCGCGCTCCCCGGCGGGCGCTCGATGGCAGTGGTATTCGCCTGTTTTCCGATTGTTGTGACAGCCATCGCCGTTGAGCCCACCCGGATGTGCGTGGGTGCTGGAAACGAACGCGAGTAAAAGAATGGGCAAGATTTGCATGGAAGCTTCCTGGCGTAGAGCTTTGCCATCGAAGCTGCGTTGGATATAGTCTCCGCGGAGCGTGAGGACATCCCCCGAAGTGATTAGACCCGGGGTTCTAAATACTACTCCTAGGACCATGCTGACGGACGGCACGCACTACAAGCATCCGCGGCGTAGTGTCGTTCGGCAGTACCGCACCCGCGCGTGAATCGCGGGAACGCTCTAGGAGCCGCCCATGTTCCGCACGCCAACTGCTGGTGTTGTCCTCCTCTTGGTTTTGTCAGGCTGCGCAAATACCGGCGCCGGCTACCGCCCAATGGTCGACAGCTACGGGACCAACATGGCGAACTATGACCGCGACTTGGCCGACTGCCAACGGTACGCCCAGCAAGTCGCCGGTGCGGCAGAGCAAGCTGTCGTAGGAGCACTGGCCGGTGCCGTGCTGGGCGCTCTCATTTCGGCCGCCGCTGGTAGTAGTTATGACAATCACGCAGCCGCCCGCGTTGGCGCGGTTGCGGGAGCAGCCGGAGGCGCCGGTCACGGTGAGCAAGATCAGCGAAGCGTCATCATCCGATGCATGTCTGGACGAGGCTACCGCGTACTGCGCTAGTAGTCCACCTGGATTCGCGCCCGCGCGGATCGCGGGGCGCTTACAAGCGTGGCAGGAAGGGCGAGCATGGGGACACTTATTCTCACGATGTGTGGGGCTGGATTCCTAGCGATGGTGGGCTCGCTGCTATACCAAGCCATTCTCTATTTAAAGTACGGTCTCTGGCCTAGCATGAGCGTGATTGACGTTTGCCGGGACTACACCACTGTGCTTTGGTGTACGCAGCCAGATAGTTGGCTGGGCGCTCACCATTTGTTTTCGCTTTTTCATGCCGGCACCTTCGCGTTCATTGCTTCGCTCGCGCTTGCCTACCTGATTGTTCTTGTCGAAGAGGGCGCGCCGAAATGAACGTGCAGAATGGTCTAGAGCGCGTCAGCGTTGTCTGGTGGGGCTTTTGGGGCGCGCTTGCCGCGGTTACTTTGGGGATAGCAATCTTCAGTGATAGCAACGACCGTG
This sequence comes from Ramlibacter sp. bp-362, assembly GCF_054956735.1. Lineage (NCBI taxonomy): Bacteria > Pseudomonadati > Pseudomonadota > Betaproteobacteria > Burkholderiales > Comamonadaceae > Ramlibacter > Ramlibacter sp. bp-362. The sequence continues at coordinate 306,546 of NZ_JBUDXE010000001.1, read as the reverse complement.
GTGTCGTCGCCGCGTTCGGTGGCGGCGGACTGGTGGCTGCCTATGCCGGCCATCGAATCACATGCTGGATCATCGCGGGCTTCTGTACGCCGCGCTCCTGAGCGCGGTAGCTGTCCGGGCCGCACCGCGCTCCGCCGCCGAGCGACTGGCATTTCATACGAGAGCACCCCCTCCACCGGCCAGCGCCATGGATCCTGGCGAGGCTACATCGTGGACCACATCCGCCCCTGTGCTCCGGAGGCGTGGACCACCGGGCGAATAGATAGTGCGGACCAAGGCGGCCTCGCTCCGGAACGATGCGGAAGAGCGCGGGGAGTGCCGGAGGATGAAGCGGCGCTAGACGGCTGCTACTTGCGAGGGCGGAACAAAGATCCAATGCATATCGCCGCCCGGATCGGAGAATTCAAGCTCCAGGTTGCCGAAGTCATCATGTCCGGCAAGGCGTAGCACACCCTCCTTCGCGGCCCACTCGATGGCCTGTCGGTCTTCCAAAGGAAGGTCTTGCAGCAATTCCGGCGCGGCCTGCAGCAGACGCACGGAAGCGCCCGGCCGCAGCGGCCTTCCGTTCCGATCAATCATTCGCATAGCCTCTCCTAGGAACTACACTTGCACCCCAAGTGCTTGGGTTGAGCGCCGAGCGCCCGCGTAGCGAGCCGCTTAGCCTCTCTGGCTGCCGCATCACAGGTTGACGCGGTTGCCTCTCCGAAGGCGAATGCCGGACTCCTGCCTGCATTCTGCGGAATGTTCTGGTTGATGTCCGCTCGGCACTTGCACCGACAGCCTGAGGGGGGCTCGCCCGGCGCTTCGTAGGTCCGATCCTCAGCCATCGTAGGCGCACCCCTTCAACGGTTGGCGTTGGCCGCATGTTGACCCACACGGCCCAGCTTGGGAAGGCCAGCGAGCCTATGACGTTGCTTACCCGCCGCGCCACACCCGCATCAGCCCGCCTCGGCGGGCTTTTTGCGTCCGCCGTTCGTCGGGTCACTGATTCAATAGCGACATTGCGGCCCTGAGATTGGTCGCTTTTAGAGAAAAATAGTAAGATGACCGTAATGATTCAAGAGGAGCCGTCCGGGATGACACCGGACGAACTAAGGGGAGCGCTGGAGGCGTTGGGCTGGCGGCAAGCGGACTTGTGTCGTAAGGCTGGTCTGCATAAGGACACACCGAGCAGGTGGCTGAGCGGAAAGACCCCGATACCAGCCTGGGTGCCCGCGTACTTGGGGGCGATGTTGGAGATTCAGCGGCTTCACAAAAAGTACGTGCAGCCGTAGGGCCCGAAAGGGCGAAAGCGAAGGCCCCGATGGCTGCTACCACCGAGGCCTTCTGACCACAACCCAAGCTATGAAGGAGCTTGAGCATGGCTATTCAGCAGTTTACCCGGGGGGCATCTGCACCCGAATCGAATCGGTCGCTCAGTGAGCAGCAGGCGGCGGTGATCCTGTCGGAAATTTCGGTGCTCGCGTCCGCCGTCGAGCGATTTGGAGTTCTCGTCGTCCCCCGCGAAGAGGACGACCAGCGAGACAAGCGAGCATACGAAATCGCAATCCGCGCGATCTCCAATCAGATCGGTCTGTTGGCAGACATGGGCGCGAAGGCTACTGGGGGCGTCACCTTGAACGGTGCGGACGCCGCAGATTGGCTCCTGCCGCCTGTGTTTCCTCGTTAAAGAGGAGGTGCCATGGCTGACTCTATTCTTTCCCAATGTGAGCCTGTTCCCTTCCTCACGGACGCAGACGCGTATCTCCTGTCCACGGATTCCCTGCCGTCCCTTGCCATTCATCCGGACGCGACTGCGGAGACGCTTTGGAGCATCGCGGAGTCACGGCTGCAGCAACTCGAGACGCTGCTAAACATTCTGAGCTGCGCCGGTGGAAGCGATGTCGTCGTGCCAACAGCGGAAGTGGCGGACCTAATTCGCGCCCAAGTACAGGCCGCACTGATCCTCGCCAAGGAAGCAAATGAACGAGCTCGGGCGCGCCCGTTGGCGGACGAGGACAGCCATGGCTGATGTCGTCCAGCTCCCAGGATGTGCCCGAGAGCCCGTTCAAAAGCCGCCGCGACAGCATGGACCATACCGGTCGAGGACTGTGGTCCCGCAATCGAAGATGATCTCGCTGCGAAAGCAGAGGGAGTGGAATGCCGGCCTCGCCCGGGTGCAGGACAGCGAGCAAAGCCGTTTGGATGGGGAGGAAGCCGTCGCAACCTTGAGATGGATGTTGCATGAGGCGCTGCGTGGCAAGCTTCGCGACCTTTGCACCGTGTTCCAGCACGACGACGAAGGGGAGCTGAGGGCTCTCACAGGGGCGTACGAACGTGATCCGGAATACGTTCACCAAGCCAAGCTAACGCTGACCGCCCCTGGCGAACCATTGAGCGAGACGTAGGAGGTTACGATGGCAAAACCTCGGTTCTACGAACCCGGCATCATCAAACCGCACCCGCGCGTCAAGCACAGGCAACTTAACGCGGAAAGCGACGAGTACGTCGGCGAAGGCGCGGACCTCATAGAGGCTGGCGTGCTCAAGCCGGACATGCTTCCGCCCCGAATCTCTTGGAGCTGGCGGCCGGCCGGCGTTCCGCGCGAGGCCAGAGCAAGTGTCATTTACCTGCCTGGCTACATCACAGTCACCAAGGTCATAGGGCGCGGTTACCGCGTGATCCTCACAGTGAGCCGCGAAGAGCAAGCTGCACGCCGGCAGGCAGCGGAGCGGGAGGGCATTAGGAGACAGGCAGAACTGAAGCCGGAACCCGAAAAGCGCCACCTACAAAACGCCGACGCCTTCCGGGAGATGGGCATCATGTACGCGAAGCTAATCGAGCGCTTTGTACAAGATGGCTGCGAGGGATTCGTGCTCGCGCATGACGACCAAGCGGACCTGCTGGAAGTGGCTAGTGAGCTTCAGGAGTTGCTACGCTCTGCCCGAGTGGTGGATACCAGGAAACGGCAGCATTTGACCTTGGCTTGGTCCGCCTGACAGTTTGCCCCAGCTAGGCCCGCGAACCGAAAAGCGGGGCACCTTCACCCGCCTGCTGGGGCCCCCTAATGAAGGTTGCACTTGAAGGAGTGCTGGTCGTGCCATTCAAGCCCTGCCTGCGAGGTGCGCAGTGGTGAAGAGGCGTCTTCAGCTTCAGGGTGTCCTACCGGATGACGGCTTACGAACGTTGGCCGTGATGCACGGGCCTGACGATGAGCCGTTCCGCCGTTCGTTCTTCGCCACTAGCTATGTGCGAGGCAACGACTGGGATCGCCCCGGTCCCCCAGTAGAGATGCCGCGCGATCTGATCGCGGCGCTGCTGGAAGCTCCCGCCTATGACCGACTAAAGCAGGACACCGCAGAGCGTGTGAAGGATGGAACGGTCGCTGGTTACGTGATGCTCTGCCTCTTCATGATGTGGAAGTACCCGCAGGTCCACGGTGCCCGATCGGCTGGGGGGCCATCGATCAAGAAGGCCATTCACTTCTGCCGGTACCTGTCCACCACATTCAATTGGAAGTACGGCGACGGAAGCCTCCTCCCTAGCGGCGAAACCAAGATCAAGGAATGTTGGGCCGACTACAGGTCCGTCTCGCACTTCTGGGCGGCGTTCGCCTGGAACACGGCCTTCCCAGTGGCGGACCGCATGTCACTGTTTCGTGAAGACCTCGGCAAGTTCCTGAGTGCCGCCCGCTGGTTCCAGGAGTTCGGAACTTTGCCGCTGTTGGACAATAAGGCTTTGAAGCGGAAGGAGAGCGTGCTCGGGAACGATTTCTGGCACGTTGGGGAGGAGATCCCAGCCACGCTTCTGCTGCCCGATGACCCCTCGGTGCTCGAAGACTCGCCTTTGACCAAGGCTCTGCGCGCATACGCAGCCAAATAGATGGGTCGGAGGGCCGCGACCCAATAGAGGGTTTCGCCACCAAATTTGAGACTCGCGTCTGCCAACTTCATAGGAGGGCAGACAGTGTCACAGGGCATCCCGAGCTTTGACTCTCTTCCAGACGGGGCGTACATCCGCGCCTCCCGCCTGGTCATCGATCCCAAGCGGCCGGAGATTCCGGCACCCTTACCCTTTAGCGCACCGACTCTCTGGCGCAAGGTCAAGGACCATACTTTTCCGGTGCCGGTCAAGCTGTCCGCACGTGTCACGGCTTGGCGAGTGGGGGATGTCCGCGCCTGGCTGGAGTCCATGGCGGAGGAGAAGGGAGGTGTGAAGTGATTTACACCCTCCCTGATCGACACCGCCCAAAAGAAACGGCCCGAGTCCCCAGAGAGGGACAACAGGCCGGTGATCAAAGTAAGCAAGCGAATTCTAGCCGCGACACGCTGGACGACGCAATGGGTGAGTGCCGGATGCTGCGAGCCCTCCAAGAGCGGCTGGCGCGATTCAACACCTACCTCTATCCCCTTTCGGGTGACGCACTGCTGCTGTCCCAGCCGGGCGGGTTCACGCGCACCGTTCCTGACCTGCGCGCCGCACGCCAGCTCCTGAAACAATGGGAGGCGCGATGAGCAACCAAAGGGCTTTCGCGGAAGTTGTCGGTGACTACCTGAGTGGCAACCTAGCGTCCCAACGGGCCATCCACGAGCTGCGGCAGGGCTGCGCTGACCCGGACTACCTGTACCGCGTTGCGCGCGACGCCTACCCGCAGTTCGCGAGCGAATACCTGCGCGGGTTCATCCGCACCCTCCAGAAAGCCATTGAGCGGGAGGTGCGCCATGGGTGAGTTCCGCCGCGACGCGCTACCTGATGCGCGCAGCTACATCGAGTCTCAAGGGCTACGGCCGATCGGACGCGGAAAGTGGGTCACGACCGAATGCCGCCTGCACGGCGGCAGGGATTCGCTCCGCTGGAACCTGTCTTCGGGCGGCTGGGTGTGCATGGCGTGCGGAGTGAAGGGGAGCGACGTTCTCGCTCATCACATGGCTCTTCATGGCCTCGGGTTCCAGGAGGCCGCGAAAGAGCTCGGAGCATGGGTAGAGAGCGATGGCCGTTCGTGCGCGCCCGTAAAGCGGGTCGCTGCACCCTCTGTCGGACGCCAGGCCCAGCCTCAGAGGACGGCACTTGCGGAGAGCGGTCGCGCGCTTTGGGCCTCCGCTGTCCCGCTGGACGGCACGGATGGGGAACGGTACCTGCGCGCACGTCGCTGCGTACTGCCTCCCAGAGGCGGGCATCTTCGCTTTCATGCGAGGCTGCGTCACCCTAGCGGATATGTAGGCGCCGCGATGCTCGCGCTCGTCACGGACGCACTCACTCGCAAGGCAAAGACGCTCCATCGAACCTGGATCCGGCCGGACGGCAATAAGGCCGACGTTGACCCGCCCCGGCTGGTCTTGGGTGGCCACAGCAAGCAGGGAGGGGTGATCCGACTCTGGCCGGATGAACTCGTGACGTACGGCCTCGGCGTCGCCGAAGGAATCGAGACAGCCCTAAGCCTTGCCCACGCATACGCGCCCGTCTGGGCGTGCATCGACGCCGGAAACCTGGCCCAGCTCCCGGTACTCGCCGGCATCCAGACGCTTCTGATCGGCGCCGACAACGACGCTGCAGGAGCGCGTGGCGCCCACGAGTGCGCACAGCGGTGGCACGCGTCAGGGGTGGATGTGCGAGTCACCCGCCAGCAACAGAACGACCTCAATGACGTTCTGACGGAGGCGGCGGCATGAACAAGGAAAAAGATTTGATGCAGGACGTTGTGAACGGCGCTGAACGCTTCCAGGGGCCAGCCCCTGCGCCCGCGGACGGGGTTCTGCTCACCTGCGGAAAGGATCTCCGGATGGAACCGATCACCTGGCTATGGAAGGACTGGCTCGCCTTAGGAAAGCTCCACATACTCGCTGGAGCGCCCGGGCAAGGAAAGACGACCATCGCGCTGTCGATGGCTGCCGCTGTGACGGTGGGAGGAAGGTGGCCGGACGGCTCCCGCGCCGCCCAAGGCAACGTTCTCATCTGGAGCGGGGAGGACGACGCAGCCGACACTTTGCTGCCCCGCCTGGTCGCAGCTGGTGCTGACCGCAACCGGTGCTTCTTCGTCAACGGAACAAGAGTGGACGGAGATGTGGTCTCTTTCGATCCCTCAAAGCACCTGAACCAGCTTCTCGCGGCGGTCGAGAAGATCGGGGGCGTACGGCTGATCGTGGTTGATCCGGTGGTATCGGCTGTCGCCGGTGACTCGCACCAGAACGCGGAGGTTCGGCGAGCTCTGCAGCCTCTCGTGGATCTCGGCGCTGCGTGTCGAGCCGCGGTGCTCGGAATTACACATTTTGCCAAGGGCGGGCAGGGGCAAGATCCAATGCTGCGGGTTGTTGGCAGCGTTGCCTTTTCTGCGGTCGCACGTGTGGTGCTCGTTGCTGCCAAGGTGCACGACGAAGAAGGCGCCGACAAGCGCGTGATCGCCCGTGCAAAGTCCAACATCGGTGCGGATGACGGCGGCTTCAGGTACCACATTGAGCAGGGTGAGGCGGAGCCCGGCATCACTGCGTCATTTGTCGCCTGGGGAGAACCGGTGGCGGGGAGCGCGAGGGAGCTACTCGCTCAGCCGGATGACGACCAGGAGGCAGCACCCCGCCAAGCCGCCACAGAGTTTCTCGAAGACTTGTTGGCGAGTGGGGCGATCCCCGTCAAGACCATCCGGGAAGAAGCCAACGCGGCGGGCCATGCATGGGCCACCGTGCGACGTGCCGCCGGGAATCTTTCAATCATCAAAAAGAAAGGCGGGATGGACGCGGGCTGGTATTGGTCGCTCGCGAAGATGCCCACGAAGATGCCGAAGGAGCCCACTCTTCAAAGCGGAGCCCCTTCAGCACCTTCGGCACCTTCAGCGGTGGAGGGGGTCGTCGGATGAGGCTCGCCTTCCACCGCAAAGTCTGGGAGTTCGATGAACTGGCGGAACGCTGGGGGATCAAGGACGAGCGACTCAGAAACTTGAGGCGTGCCGTCAAGGATCGAGAGCTGAGCCCCTTTCGCACGGTGCATTGTGCGATGCAGCCGCTTACACTGGATGGGCCTGAAGGGCAACTCACGCCGCTGGGCGAGCCGCGGGAATGCCGGGGCCGGCTCTGGATAGCGCACGAATTCGGCATCGAGACGGGCGACCTCGATGCGCTCTATCCGGTCCTCCGCGACCGACCCGAGCCTGATGCAGAAACTCAGTACTGGGCGGCGGCCAATCCGATCTGCATGGATGACGTATTCGCCAGCTTCGTTGTTTCCGACGAGGACCGCAGCCAGTTTGAGCGCGCGCACTCAGCGAAGGAGTTCACGCTCGATGCGCGTCAGGAGGCCAGCCGAGACGTAATGCTCGTCACGATGTACCACGAGCTGTATGGGTGGAGCCCGGGCGACGAACAGGTCAAGGGCGTCACAAAGTTGTCCTTCGCGGCCAAAGGTCTCGGCTTCACTCTCAGTGTTCCGACTATCCGCGAGCATTTGCAGAGGGCACTCACCCGCGCCCGAATTGCTGAAGACGAACAGGCGCACCTTTCGGTGCAAGTTGCATCTTCTTCCTGAGTTGCTTGCACGAACAGCGCTTGCTCATTCCTAGAGTAAGCGGTAGCGCGCGAGTTGATTCGCAAAGGAGAGAGGCTTGGATCACGTTGAACAACCCGACCTGACCGAGGCTGCCGAGCAATCCAGCTCGCCGGAGCCGGTTCATGCCACAGAGGAGCAGCAAGGCGGACGCATTCTCACGGTCAATGGCAAACCCGTCGGAGCGACTGACCTTGCATTTGAGACGCGGCAAGCCTTTCAGAACCTGTGGGACGGCTACGCGTGGATCGGCCCCCTTGTGGAGGGTGCGATTCTCGCTTGTGTTCAACGCACGGACGTGCCTCGCGCAGTGGTCTGCACCCCGTGGGGGAACGATCAGACGGGGCAGCATGCTGACAGCGCGAAGCACCAATCCTACGTCGAACACGTGAAGGCTCAGATCGAGAAGTCGCAGCCTTGGCTATGGCAGCTGTTCGACGCGGCCCGGGCCATCGTGGCGATATCGCCGGACTCCTTCACCTTCGCGGTCGGCTCTCGTCCTGGAGCGCAGTGGGACGCCCCGAACATGACTGTGTTCACCGCACTTACGCCCTTCGCCGAAGAAGGCGAGCCCCGGCACTGACGGAAGGAAACTGGAGCGAGGAATGGGACTAGAAATCGGAGCGACCTACATCAGCGACCTTGTCGCTACGAACCCCACCGGCGGTGATCCGAAGGCGCAGGGTGACGACCACATCCGCCTCATCAAGGCCGCTCTCCAAGCGAGTTTCCCGGGCATAAGCGGCGCGGTGGATGCAACCCACACTGAACTGGATGCCGTTGCTGATGGTGCGGAAGGGTCAACCTCGTTCACTCCGGTCATTCAAGGATCGACTGTAGCCGGGACCGGCACGTACACCAACCAGGCAGGGCAATACGTCGTGGTTGGGGGCATCGTGTTTTTCTGGCTGCGCCTGATCTGGAGCGCTCACACGGGAACCGGAGACTTGCAAATTGCCGGCCTTCCCTACACGTCGCTGTCTGCGAACTTGGCGCGAATTCCTCTTTCCACCTACAGCGCGAATATCGCTCTCACCGCAGGGCATGTGTTGCAAGCATCTGTTTCGGCTGGCACCAAGGTGATTGAGATTTCCAGTTACCCGTCTGGAGGCGGAGCGACTGGCAACGTCCCTATGGACTCTACCGGGGCCCTGTACGTCTCCGGCCACTACCTGAAGGCATAAGGGGAACAACATGGCCGGATTCACTCTCATCCCCGCACAGCCAAAGCCCGCCAAGAAGGCGACTGCTCCTGTGCGCAGCGGGCTCACGCTCGTCCCGCAGCCGACCTCCGGTGCTCTCCCGATCAGCATGGACCCGCATGATGTTGCCGTGCGAGAAGTGCTCGCAAGGAATGGCGGCGCAGTTCCCAAGAGCAGCGCCTCTGACATCCTGCGGTTCTCCAACGAAATCAACAGCACCGGGCAAATGGAGGATCAGGAGATTCCTCGCTGGCTGATGGACCTTGCCAAAGCCTCGGGAGCCAAGCCGATTGGCTTCAACCTTGGCGGTGGAATCGCTGGGGCAGGTATCCAGCAACTCCCCGGCTTGGTTGGAGATACCTCCTACGATCTTGGCGACAACATCTACAGCTTCGCGCATACGGGAGGTTTCGACTCCGGGCTCAACACCTCCGTACCCCGCGAGTTCGACCGCAATTCGGGGGTGAGCTACCAAGACTCCCCGCTGTTCCGGAAGGCCCTTGCTTCTGGCAAGTGGTCCATCATGAACGGCACCCCGTACAACGTGCTTGACCAGAACGGGAAGGTCATCGGGACGAAGAAGTTCGAGGGCCTGGAAGACTCGGACAACATGGACATGATCGCCCTGGCGCTCACGGGCGGAGCCCTCGGTGGCATGGGCCTGACGGCGGCGAACGCCGGGGTTGGCACGACCGGGCTGAGTTCGGCTGGAGGCGAAGCCGCTGGCTACGGTGCGTCCACCGGGTCAGCCGTCTCTGGCGCTGGTGCCGGAGGTGCTGGCGCTGGTGTGGGAGCGGGGGCTGGCGGCGTGACTGGCCTGCCTGATGCGGCAGCGGCAGACCTCATGTACGGTGGTGGCGCGGATCTGTTGCCGGGGGCGAGCGGCATCCCGGGCGCGACGCTGGGCGGCGGTGGGTCGTTCGTAGGCTCTGGCCTCAGCTCCACTCTGGCGGGGAGCGGGTTGCAGGGTGTCCCGCCTCCTGCCAATCCCGGCGTTGCTCCTGCGTCTACCGGCGTACCGCCTCCGGCGAATCCGTTCAACCTGGAGAGCTATCTCAGCCCGCAGAACCTAGCCAATCTCGCGACCTCTCGCACAGGGCTCGGCCTGTTGACCACTGTTGCCGGGGGCCTTCTCGGAAGTGGGGAAGGTGGCGGCGCGGGCGCGGGCGGCGGTGGCGGAGGGGCGATGGATGAACGCCTCTCGCCTTACGTCTACGGAGACAAGGGTCTGATCCCGCGCACTCAGGGACTCCTAGATACTCAGGTGCCAGTCGCCCAAAGGGCGGGGCAGCAGATGATTACCCAAGGGCAAGGACTACTGGGCGCTCCGATTGCCGGGAACGGCGTGGGCAACGTGCACATGCGCGGATACGAGGAAGACCCCTACGCCAAGGGAATTCTTTCTGACATGGAACGTCGCTATGACGACCTCATTGGACGCGGCTTGAACGCGGCAAGGGGTCAGGCTGTTGCGGCGGGCGGACTTGGTGGAAGCCGTCAAGGCGTGCTTGAGTCTTCCACAATCAAAGATGCTGCGGACAACTTCGCCGGGCAGGGGCTGAACTTCATGAGCGGCATCTACCAAGGCGACAGGAATCGGGCGCTCCAGCAGTACGGCATTGATACGTCGTTCTACGGTCAGCAACGGGGCCAAGACCTTCAGCAAGCCACTCTCGGGGCTGGGCTCGTCTCTCAGGGATTCGATACGCAGTTCCAACCGCTCAAGAGCGCGAGCGACATCTACAAGCCGTACTCCGGGCTGCAGTCTGCAAACGGGACCAGCGGTGGTCTGCAAGGCGCGATTGGCGGTGCCTTGGGCGGCGCAGCGCTGGCGAGCAAATTCGGCTGGTGGTGAGGGAGGCAGCAACATGGGCCTACTCGATGATGACCTGATTACTGGCCTTCTGGGAGGGCAGCCGCGAGGGTCCGGCGGACTGCTCGGGAGCAGCGTGGTTGGTTGGCGTCCAGCCGCGAATGAAGGCCTCGCGACTCGCATCTTTGGTGATCCGAACAATCCTGCGGACCCTCGCGGTGACGCAATGATGGCGCTTGCATCAGGGCTGCTGCGACACGATTTCGCAGGTGGTCTGGATCGGGCGAGCCGCGTCTTCGCAGACGTGGAGGATCGGAATGCTAGGCGCATGGCGAACAGCCTGACCCTCAACAAGTCCGCTTACGAACTGGCCGGATTGAAGCAAGCCTATGACCGGAATGCCGCGATCCAGAGAGACTTGGCGGCGCGGCGCGGTGTCCAGCAGACGCAAGGGCTGCATTCGGGAGCAGGCGACTTCGGCGTGCCTACCGTTGGCAGTGTTCCGATGTTCAGCATGGCAGGAGCTCGCGGCGCTGGAGTGCCGGCACCCCTGGGCCAAGGTGGGCCATCTACAGGCGCTGCCGGGCCAGGCGCGATCAGTCCCAGCGGGGCCCAAAGCCAGGCGCGGCAGCTCTATGAGCAGCTGCTGCAGATGGCGGAGGTCTATAGCCGAAATGGAGACATGAAGACGGCCATGGATCTCTATCAGCGAGCGGAGCAGTTCAAGCCCAAGTTCTCCACCACGCCGCAGGTGATGACGGATCCGAGGACAGGTAAGTCTGTGAACGTGGTCCTCAGCGACGACGGCGGCACGCAAGTGGTTCCCTTCGGGGTGAAGCCAGACATTTCCATGCAAGACCTGGGCAGCCGGGTTGTGGCTGTGGACAAGAACGCCACGCCTGGAGGCCAGGTTTTCCCCAAGACCATGACTCCCGGCGAGGTTGCCTCTAACCAGATCGCGCGGGCCAACTTCGCGCAGCGTCAGCGCGAGTTCGCCAACACGGTCGCACAGCAGGGGAAACCCACTTTTCAGGATGGCCGCTGGGTGTATCCGCCTTCGGCGCAGAACCCGCAAGGAGTGGCCGTCGCCCCGGCGGGCATGCCTCCCAAGGCGCTCACCGAGTTTCAAGGCAAGAGCACCAGCTACGCCGCCCGCATGCAGGACGCGAGCCGCGTCATCGCCGAATTGGAGGGGCAGAAGGACGGTCCGCCGAGCCCGATGCAGGTCTCCCAAGCTGGCTACCGCGCCGAGTTCCCAAGCTGGCTGCCTGGTGGACAGATCGCCGCGGGAGTCGCCACCGGCTTGAACAACACGCTAAACCCGATGGTCACTGCGTCTGCCCAGAAGTACCGGCAGGCGCAGGAGAACTGGGTCGCAGCTGCGCTTCGGCAGGAGTCGGGAGCCGCGATTGGCAAGGAGGAACTGGAGAAGTACATCCGTACCTTCTTCCCTCAGCCCGGCGACTCCGACGAGGTGAAGGCACAAAAGGCGAATGCACGACAGGTGGCGGAGCGGGGCATGCTGGCTCAGGCTGGTGCGGGTGCCCAGCAGATCCCCTCCATCCTCGACGGCGACAAAGGCGGGCCAAGTGCCGGTGGCGCACCTGATTGGAAGTACGTCAATGGCAAGCTCGTGAAGGTGAAGTGATGCCGCAGATCGTGGAATACAACGGCCAACGCATTGAGTTTCCTGACGGAATGCCGCCCGCCGAAATTGAAGCGGTAATCCGCAAGAACGCGCTCAGCCTTCCCAGCAAGGTGGCGATGCAGGTCGAAAACGACGCGATCACACAAGGGGCCAAGAACTTCGCCACCAACGACATGTCAGGTTTCGACAGGTTCTCCGCTGGTGCTGGCAAGGCTGTCGCGGATCTCGGCAGAGGGTTGGGGCAGTATGTGCCGGTCATCCGCGACGGGGAGCTCTCCACTCTCGTTACCCGGGACGATGTGGCTGACGCACGGCGGGTGGACCGTGCACTGATGAACACTGGCGCAGGTCGTTGGGGTAACGTGGCCGGGAATATCGCGCTGTTGGCCCCGACTGCCCTAGTCCCGGGCGCGAACACGGTAACGGGCGCTGCCACCATCGGTGCAGTGACCGGGGCGCTCCAGCCAAGCACCAGCACCAGGGAGACGCTCACCAACACTGCATTTGGTGGCGTGGCTGCGCCCGCGACTATCCTCGGTGTGCGAGGTGCGCAGGCCCTCTACCAGGGCGCGAAGGGTCTGGTGGAACCCCTCACAAGAGCTGGGCAGGAGCGGATCGCGGCCGATGTATTGCGACGGTCTGCGACCGATCCGGCAAGGGCCGCTCAGGTGGCGGGACAAGCCCGCGAGCTGCTGCCTGGGAGCCCTCCCACGTTGGGACAGTCCGCCCAAGATCCGGGATTGGCGCAGCTTGAACGAGCGATCCTGAACAATCCCGAGTACGCACCCGCACTGCAACAGCGATACGCCGCCCAGAGGTCAGCGCGGATGAATGCCGTGGAGGATGTGGCGGGCACGCCCGAGCACTACGACGCCATCAAAGAGGGGCGCCGAATCTTCGCCAATGAAGACTACGGCAACGCCCTCAAGGCGGGTGTCGATCCGAGAATGGCAACGGCCATGGCCCCCCAACTCCAGAGTCTGTTGGAGCGGCCGTCAATTCAGCGAGCGCAGCGTGAGGCCGTCCAACTTGCGAAGGAGAACGGCATTTCGCTCGCAGAGTCGCCGGTCGGGTCGCTCGAGGGATTGGATTGGGTCAAGAAGGCGCTGGATAACCGCATCAGTATGGCCAGCCAGCCGGGGTCCAGCATCGGCAAGGAGGAACTCCGCGCCTTGGTCCAGACAAAGAACGACCTGATGGCAACGCTGGAGCAGATCGCCCCGGGCTACAAGGAGGCCAACGACGCCTACGCTGCGATGTCCCGTCAGGTGAACAGCATGGACGTTGCCCGGTCGCTTCTGAAAACCCTCCAGCGACCTGGCAGCGAGTACTCGGGCGGGAGCGCCAAAGAACTAGGCGACGCCTACATGCGTGCGCTGTCGATGGCTCAGGACAGTGTCAAGAAGGCGACCGGGATGAACAAGAACATCTCGGACGTGATGAGCACGCGGGACATCGCACAACTCGAAGCTGTCGCGCGGGATCTTGGACGCAAGGCATTTGCGGAGAACGCCGGTCGCGCGGTGGGTTCGAACACCATGCAAAACATGGCGTCCCAGAACATGCTTCGCCGGATCCTCGGGCCAACCGGCCTGCCGGAGAGCTGGGCGGAGAGCACCATGCTCCAGTCGTTCCTGGCGCCGGTTCAAGCCGCAAGCCGGCTGACGGGGGCTGACAAGCGGATCATGGACCGCATCACGATGGGCCTGCTGGACCCGATGGACGGGGTCGGGCTTCTTAGCATGCCGGCACCGGTCCAGAGTGTCGGGTTGCTAGGCGCCCCCTCTGCTCAGCGCTTCCTGCCGGCCGCGGGGCTCCTCGGCGTCACCACACAAGATAGGCGATGAGCGCGATCACGGCGTATCCGCCGACCAGGAACCCGAGCCCGAATTTCCAAGGGTGTTGGGCGCGCAAAGAGCGGTCATACAGGAGCCGCTTCACCTTCCCGTCGGGGATCGCTCTGTGCGCGAGCCTGGCGATGACGTACGCGAGGAAGAACAAGCCGACGAAGACCAACGGCTTGAGGGTGACGGCAAGCAGCCATTCCATGCGGCGGATTATGGCGCTGGCCGCCTGATGCTGAGGAAAAAATCAGGTGACGCAAAAGGACACGCGATTCAAGCCGGGTCAATCCGGCAACCCTGGAGGCCGCCCCGTGGGTTCCGGGAACTTGATCCGAAGCCAGCTCGCGAAGGCCTGGGAAGAGATTCGGCCAGTATTGATCGCGAAGGCGAAGGGCGGGGACATGGCGGCCATCCGCATTGTCGCTGAGCGGGTTTGCCCACCGATTCGGGCCAGCGAATCCCCGGTGTCCATTGCGCTTCCGGAGGGAACGCTCACCGACCGAGCAACGGCGGTCTTGGATGCGCTCGGCCGCGGCGACCTGAATCCCAGCCAAGCAGCCCAACTGATGCAGGCACTCGGTGCGTTGGCAAAGCTGATCGAGACGGACGAACTCGCCCGACGTATTGAGGCGTTGGAACAAAGGAGCAAGTAATGGCGACTGAGATCGGCCGGCGTCTCGCCGCATTGGAAAGCAAGGTGGGGATGGGTCGCGGCGCTGTCGACGTGATCATCCGAACCATCGTTCGTCCCTCGCCAGAGGGGGCTGTGGACGCTCCCCTGAAAGGACTTCAATCCCTCTGCGGCTGGCGCGTCGAACGTGAGGAAGGTGAATCTCGCGACGCGTTCATTCGGCGGGCAACGATGCTCGCGCGTCGCAGCGGTGGAATTGCGGTGCTGAGGGAGGTGTTGTGATGCTCCGGACCAACGTGGACAGGTGATGACAGTCAAGGCGCGAGTTGAGCGGCTGGCGCGGAGCAACAAGAAGGAGAGCGGGATGGAGTTGCTTGTCGGGCTCTGGACTGATCTGAAACGCCGACATCCTGAGATCTCTAGGAGTCGAGGTGACCATGGGAAGGCTTGAGAGCTGAGGAGGGACAGAAGCGATGAACCTGGAAAAGCGGATTGAAGAACTCGAACACCGGATTGGCGGCAAGGACGATTTCATGCTGATCGTGGTTAGCTCTTTGGGCTGCAACCCGGTTAACAGCGGGCCGGAGCGGATCGTTCAGCGTAATGTCGGCGGCTATAGCGCGGTTGGCAGGAATCGCACCTGGACGCTGCAAGTAGGCCAGTCCACAAGCGACCTGATGGAGTCCATGCAGCGCGAGCTGAAGGCGGAGGGGCATAGGGTCTACGCGGTTTGTGAGCGTTACGCGGAGGACTGCGCCTGACGATTTCCTTTGCCCACCCGTAGTCTGTGTGCGCCCAAACCCTCGTCCGACCTTTGCAACGACCTCGGTTGGGCACCAAGTTGGTTCGCGTCCTCGATTCTTTGCCGGTGAATTCCGAGGGGTGCCAGCTCCAGTCGCACCGCGCGCCAGAAGCCGCTTTCACCGGCCGCCTATCCAAGTCGGACAGTAAACCTGCCTTCCAAAGTCGCGGACCGGAAACCACGGCTAATCGTGAGGAAGGTGCGGAACACTCCTTGAAACGCGTTCCCGTTCAGAACGCCGGCTGCCGATACCTCTGTCTTGGCGCAAACGGTGCATGGCAATCTCACCCTCTTCCAGGTGCTCAGGTCCAGAATTTCGGTGTTCGCTGGAAGGGTGATGTCCTTGCTGTACTCGAAGACCGTGGGGTGGTCAGGGTCGGTCGACAGGCAGCCCTGCTCGCTCGTGAGCTCCAGGGTGTGCAGCCCGAATCGCTCACCAAGCTCCTGCAGATCTTTAACCGGCGATTCGGTTTCCAGATAAGCAATCACCTTGCCGCTCTCATTTCTCTGAGCGAAGCCTCCGACGATAAAAACGCGGAGCTGCATGAGCGGAGAAGCAGGAAGCGTGGCACGGTTGTACTCGAGCAACCCGCTCAGAACTCGTGCCATCGGCCTTAAGCCCGGCCCGATAGGGGGGATCGACAGATTTCCGAGGTCAGGAAATTCCCGCTCGATCGCATATGGGCCGAGTACATCCAGCAAGGCTTCAAATCGGCTGGCAATCTCTTCGTACCGGAGACGGATGATTGGTGCCACTTCCGGCCCGGAACTAACTGCGGAAACAGTTAACTCAGGCCCATTACACAGGGCAAAGTAAACGGCGCGCACCTCAGGGTGGGCGGCATACGTGTAGGCCTGCTCTGCAGCCTCCGCGTCCAAAGGTTCGCTTGGCTGCTTGACTTCAAGCACCCACCGGACGCGGCCCTTGACGTGCAGGATGTAATCGGCCCGTCCACGTAGTAGCGGGTCCTTCGACGGCTTCTTTCTGCCTAAAAACTGACGGGGATACCGAAGCGGCTGCTCCCGTGTGATGTCGAACTCAGTGCCATCTGCGTACCCCAGCGCGTGGAGCAGAGGACCCACAACGGCCTCCCTTACGTCCTGCTCGTTCATTCGCTGAAACGGGAGCGGACGCGTCTGAAACGTTGGAGGCTTGGGGAGTACCGTGCCAAGCGCACTAGTCGCCATGCCGCGAGCTTATAGCACCTGGCTGCGCAACGCCATCGCGCCGAGCTGCTGTACCAGTGAGGCCACAGGGCGTTCCCTTTGTCTGCCGCGTCGCGCGAGACCAATAGCAGGGTGGCTGTGGCCCTGCTCAAGGGCGAAATCGCGGGACATTTGCCCGATTGGACGCATTACATTTGGCTCACCGTCGCCGACCGCGGCTCCCTCCGCCGAGGAGACGCGCAAAGGCAGCGCCGATGATGCCGAACACGCTGACAGTGGTGCGGTTGTAGACCCGGTTGTATGCCGCCTTCTTAGGATTCGTCAGCCAACCCCAGCCGTGGGGAGCCTTCAGTCCAAGACGGTGTCTGATCATCCGCGCGGGAGATGTCCTGGCAGCGATCGACTTCTTCAGTGAAGGTTTCCGAATTCCAAACTTCACGCCGTGTTCTCCGTCAGTCTTTCTTGGTGCCTTGCTTGCCTGTGTAGGGATTCACGTTCCCCTTGCGGCTCCAGTTGTTGTACTTACGGCCGTCAGGGTTCGTGGCGCGATGGGGTGCGACATAGGTCCCATTCTTCTTCACGTAGCCTCGGACCGAGTGGCTACCGCCCTTTCCTTTTGCATCTGCCCAGAGGGGGACGAAAAGGAGGCACATGGCGATCAGGAGAGACACGGGCTTCACGACGTGGCCTTCAGTGGCAGTGATAGCCGCCGTTCTTCCGGTCGTGGTGACAGCCATTGCTGTCCGTGCCGCCGGAATGGGCGAACGCGAAGGTTGAGACGAGGGCGACAGCCAAGGCGAGGGCAAGCTTCTTCATGATGCAGTTCCGAGAGGGACCCGCGGACCGCGCGGGCACGGTACTCCGAGGGCGGACGCTACGCCCGCTGTCATCAAATCCATTCACCGCTTGTCACTCGGCCGGCTAGGACTTGCGCCTAGGTCTTTGGGACTATGCCGTTCGGGAGAGGGGCCGGCAGGTAGCCACTCCCTCCAAAGATGCTCAGAAGGTGCTCTATCCGAAACCGTGAGCATCTTCAGCACCTTCGGACAGCTTTGAGCACCTTGCGGGACAGTGGTGGTCCCCGTCAGAATGTCCGGAAGGGGGGCAGGATGAGCGCAGCTAAAGGGATCGCCGCGTTCCTGTTGATGCTAGTAGTTGACGCCGCGTGCGCTCAGGATTTCCAACGGGGGCTGCGGAGCAATCAAGACATCATGGCCGGCCGCAATAAGCTCGAGCAGCTCAGCCCGCAAGAGCGGAACGAGGTGATTCAGGTCCACCGGCTTGTTCGCTCCCGACAGTCTGGCGAGGGCAAGTCACCGGAAAGCCGGAACGCCATCAACGAAGCCCGTGCAGCCTCCGAACTTGCAGACCAGTCCGGAGGGCTGAAGCGCTGTGCCGAGGCCGAGGGCTTCTCGGACGACTGCAGCAGCGAGTTCAGCAGTACCAGGAGCGCCCAAGGCGACTACGAATCGGCGGTATCGGAAGTGGGGAGCTACTGCAGCTGAGCCGGCTCGCGGGGGCGCGCGGTGATAGGGAATTCACCTAGGGAAGGTTCGGGACCACCGGGGCGCCATCTGCGGGAAAAATACACAGTCTTCCCCGCTCGAGTTGATCCTCCCGACCGCAACCCCAGAAACGGCAGACTTTCTATCTCAATTGAATCCGGAAGGTTCCAAAAATCCCTTTCAAATCAAGCACCTAGAATCTACGCCCAATGAAGCACTGGCTCACGGCTGCAATTGCCGCCCTTCAGGAGAGTCTCTACCCAACTCCGCACGAAGTGAACGAGCTCGACTGGAAGGTCGCTCTCAGCGATGACAAGGAGCGGCTCGGTGCTCACTTGATGGCCTTTGCGAATCACCCTGGTGGCGGCACGCTTGTGTTTGGGGTTCGTGACTCCGGGCAAGTCGCAGGGATTGATGCAGGCTCTGCGCATCAGGTGGTCACGACGCTGACCAATCTTGGGCGAGCAGCATTGGAGCCGGCGGTCGCGCTCGATCACGCGAGCGCCTCCTTCGACGGCGTGTCAGTGCTTTTCATCCACATTCCAGAGCAGCGTACGAAGCCAGTTCATCGCCGCGGGAAACATTTAGAGGACACCTGGATCCGCTCCGGCGGCACTACTCGAAGGGCGTCGAGACAGGAGGTGGGCGGGCTGATGCTGAATAGCTCAGTCCCCCGGTGGGAGGAGCTAAGGGCGTCTGACATGCTTAGCCTTGATGACGCCTTGCAACTCCTTGATTTGGAAGCCATCGCGAAGCTCCTTCAACGGCCACTTCCAGAAGCGACTGAAGACTTGGCAAGTTGGGTAGCGGCTGAGGGGCTTCTGAAGCCAGAAGGGCGGGGCTACTACGTCACCAACTTTGGGGCGATCGCAGCAGCAAGGCGGCTTGATGACTTTCCGGATCTCGTGCGGAAGCGAATTCGTTTGATCCGCTATCGCGGGATGAACAAAGTAGAAACCATTGACGAGACCGCCGGAACAAAGGGCTACGCGGTCGGTTTTGAGCCACTGATCAATCGACTGAAGAGGGTGTTGCCGCATTCAGAAGTCATTCAGCAGTCGCTGAGAACCGAGGTGTGCATCTACCCGGAGATCGCACTACGCGAGATGGTCGCCAACGCGCTCATTCACCAAGATTTTGGTGTAACCGGCGCCGGCCCGTTGATCGAAATCTTCGATGATCGGATCGAAGTAACCAACCCCGGGACGCTTCTTCCCAGTAAGAGACTGGACCGCCTGATTGGAACGACACCGGAATCGAGAAACGAAAAACTGGCGTCCTCGTTTCGGCGATTCCGCATCTGTGAGGAGCGTGGTACTGGGTTTCAGAAGATCGTAAGTTCAGTTGAGCTGTTCGGGCTGCCTCCCCTGCTGCTAACTTCCCTCGACAACGCGTTCAGAGTCACCCTTGGAAGTCCACGTAAATTCATTGATATGTCTGCGCAAGAGCGAGTTGAGGCGACGTATCAGCACGCTGTTCTTCAATATCTCTCCAGCCAAACATTGACCAACACCACTTTGCGGGAGCGATTTAAGGTCCATGACAAACAGAGAAACCAGATTTCAAACGTCATTAGCGACGCAGTAGACGCTGGTAGGATCAAGCGAAAGGATGAGGGTAGCGGCAACAAATTTGCCGAGTACATCCCTTACTGGGCGTGAGGTGCGTTCGAGTGCCCGCTAGCCTACGCAGGCGTGGCTTCATGCTCACTGGGGGGCTCGACAAAATTAGAGAGGTCGCTTACGTCAGCGACTCGAGACGAACTCAATCGCAGTACGGTCGGATTTCTCGAGGTTGCATGGCACGCAAGCCGCGACGAGGTTCACCATCTGATCACCCCCGCCAAGGGCCCTCGGCATCATGTGCTCTACGTGCCACTTGCCGTCCAACGTGAGCGCCGCGCCGCAATAGTGACAGCAGCCGCGGGACTTTTCGAAGACTTCCTGTCGGCGCCTTGACACCCTAGAGATCGAGATCACCTCATCACTGGGCTCCCTCTCGGTCTCTGGTTGGTCGTGGAAAACGAGACCCAGCTCGAGCTGCTTCGTCTCGCGATCGGCTTCGTGGAAGGCGGCAGCACCGGCAAGCACGCGGCGAGCGCCTGCCAGCGCCTCCACTTTGTCATCCGCGATGCTAAGCACTGCGCCCGCCTGGGGCTCAACGACCATGTACCTGGTCGCGTGGAGTCCGCGGGCCACGCACGGCATACTGGCCAGGGCGTAGCGCCCCGAGCCGAACAGTCCCCCAGTTATTGGCTTGTGCAGCAGTCGTTCCAGCATCGCCAAGTCGCTCACTTCCCGCGGGCCTCCTGATTCCGGCCCGATGCTCGACCGGTGGGCTGGTCCTTGGATGGCTTCGCCATGTCGATCATCCTCCGCACCCATTCGGCGCCTCCGAGCTTCGCGAGCTTCGCCTTCTGCGACGCAGTCATCTTGATGCTCACGGTCACCGTCGGATCTCCTTCGCTCAGGGGCTTGCGGCCCTGGCCTCGATCAGGACCGCCTCGACCCATTTGAGATGGCATTGTTGATATAGTAATCCGTTATCAAACGGTGTGCAACGGTGTGAGACGGCGAGATCACGTGTTTATGGAATGGAGCAGCACGAGGCGACAGCCGATCAGGGGGCCGACTGGGCTTATGCCGCCCTGCGGCCCACGCCGGCCTTATTGAAGGCAAGCACAGAACCGCCTCCGCTGCGCAGCCGATCAATGTGCGCGCCGGCCCGATTCCAGGCGTCGACCATTTCGTCCCAGTAGTCGTGCCCGTCATAGATCCGGCGCAGGACATGCTCCTCCGAGTGATTGAGGCAAAGGCCGGCGACGTCTCCGTCCACCTTCAGCCTGCTCAGCATCGTCCGGAACGTCTTCCGCAGGTCGTGCGGCTTGAGCTTCCTCCCCGGGTCAATACCTTCCTGAGCCCATTTCCGCCGCAGCGCATAGCCGACTGCTCCTGGGCTGAGGGGGCGGTTCTCCACTCTGCCCGGAAAGACGTACTTGCCTCCGCCGGACGTGACTTTGGCTTCCTCGAGCAGCCGAACAGTAGCCTGCGACAGGTGCACCTTGAAGCGCTTGCCTGTCTTCACATCGAGCTCTGTGAGGAGTAGCTGCCTGTTCTTCAGATCCACCTGCGACCACTGCAAGAGGCGGCATTCGGCGGGGCGCATACCCGTCAGCAATTGCAGCTCGATGATCCCGCGGCTAGATGCGTCGAAATTCGACTCGCCAACGAGCTTGAGGAAATGCACGATCTCCGCGTCGTTGGCGGCGTTTGGGGCGGCCGGGCGGTACGGCCTGGGATTCACGATGCCGCGCATCGGATCCACGCCTTTGATGTACTCCCGCGCGATCGCGAATGTCACAAGGCCCCTAAGGGTGCGATATGCCTGGGCGGACGCACCGGGCGATCCACGCTTCAAGCCCCGCTCGATGCAGGGTCTGAGAGCGGCAGGAGTAAGCCTCCCGACCTTGTGCGTGCCAATCACCGGGCCGATGTCCATATTGAAGGCGTCCTCAAGGATCGTCACCGTGCGCTCGCGGACCGGCTTTCCCTTTTTGCGGGGGCTCCCCAGGCGCTTATCTGCAATCCACTCGGCGAAGGTCTCATCGACGGTCGGATTGCTCTTTGCCTCGGTGCGCTTCTGTCTCGCTTCAATGGCCGGGTGCTCCGCTTCGCCCTTCAGGGCCTTTTGGCGCACCTCGTCATGCGTGAGGCGCTCCTTTTCGGCTTCGGCGAGGCCGATCTCGGGGTAGGAACCCAAGGACTGCCATCGCCGCTTGCCGTTGACCTGCGCCCGGTACTGCCACTGTTTCGCAAGTCCCCCGCCGGCCTTGCGCCTCAAGAAGATGTACAGGCCGGGCGAAACGAGGGTGCGCTTCTCCATCAGCCCCTCAGCCAGCTTGAGCGCCTTTACCTTTTCGTCGGTCCACCTGGTTGCTTTCGTCATCGGTTCCCCTTGGAGGCGACTCCCGCACGCAGGCTCACCAGAGCCCACCTCGTGTTGCTGACGCAACGACTAAAAGCATTACTGGAAGCGGAATCGGCTCGGATACCACCCCGGATACCACATCAGCGAAATATTGTGGCACGCCATGAGTTCACCATCAGGTGCTCAAGAGCCGGAAACAAGGCGGCAGCAGGGGACGGTGAGATTCAGTGAAACATCCTGATCCGCTTGGAGCACCCGCCTTGTAAGCGGTAGGTCGTCCGTTCGATTCGGACAACCGGCACCCTCACGTTGACGAGCGGCCGCGGCGCGACGTGCGGTGTCAACCGCCGGGACAGGCGGGGCGCCGCGTTACTTCCGGAGGCTTCCAAGCTTGAGGCGGATCGCGGTAACCTCGAACCCGCGACTGCCGAGCTTTTGCTGCAGGACCGGCAACAGGTGCCGGAGCTTGGCCGCCGCGGCGTTGCCTTCCACCAGCAGGCACCAGGTGGTCCCCTCGATGGGACCCGGTCGGATGGAGGCACGCAGGGGGCCAGGGATGAAAGGCTCGATGGCACGGAACCGTTCGCCCGACTCGCGCGCCAGTTGCGCCAGGCGGGCGAGGGTCGGCGAATCCTCGGCGGCTTGTTGCAGGCTCACGGGGTGGTGTCGGCGGTTCGGGGATGCGGGCACGAGAGGGGGACCAGAAGAATGCATTTCATTATCACGGATGCCTCGCTGGCGAGAAGCCGGGCGATCCACCTGAGCGGCACGCGCCTGGCGCTGGCCGTCGTGGGGCTCTCGCTCGTGCTGATGCTCCTGTCGGCCGCGATCTACCACTGGGTGATCGTCAAGGGCGCGCGCGAGCACTGGCCCGTGGTGGGAAGCCTGGTGCGCCTCGTCGACAAGGACCAGCTCGAGCAGCGCGACCGCTTCATGCGCGAGAACCTCGACGCCATGGCGCGCAAGCTCGGTGACATGCAGGCCCGCATGCTGCAGCTGGAGGCGCTCGGCGAGCGCGTGGGCGGCCTGGCCGGCATCAACCCGGCCGAGCTGAAGGTGGACCCCAATCCCGGCCGCGGCGGCGCCCTGGTCGAAGGCCGGCCGCTCTCGATGCCGGAGCTGCAGGGCATGGTCGACGCGCTCGACCAGGCCACCCACGCCCGCGCCGACCTGTTCACGGTCATGGAGTCGCGGCTGGTCGAACAGCGCCTGAAGAAGATGATGGTGCCGACCCAGAACCCGGCCAACGGCGCGCCGGTGGGCTCCCGCTTCGGCTACCGCATCGACCCGTTCACGGGCCGCTCGGCCCTGCACACCGGCCTGGACTTCCGGGCCATGTACGGCTCGCCCATCGTGGCGGCGGCGGGCGGCGTGGTGGTGACGGCGATGATGCATCCCGAATACGGCAACATGGTCGAAGTCGACCACGGCAACGGCCTGGTCACTCGCTACGGCCATGCCTCGCGCCTGCTGGTGAAGAAGGGCGACCTGGTGAAGCGCGGGCAGCAGCTCGCCCTGGTGGGGAGCACCGGCCGTTCCACCGGCGCGCACCTGCACTTCGAGGTGCTGGTCCAGGGCGTCCAGCAGGACCCGCAGAAGTTCCTGGCTGGCGGTCCCGCCGCGGACCGCCTGATGGCCGAGCTCACGGCCCCGAACGCGCAGGCGCACTGAGCTGCTTGCGCGCGCAACGGAAGCCCCGCGCCGCGGGGCTTTTTCGTGCCCCCTGCCCGCCGCCCTCGCACAGTTAAAATCACCGGTTTCGCCGCCGTGGCTGGAAGCCTTGCCAAAGGCGCTGGCGGCCTCACCTGATCCTGAACAAGAAAAGGACTGCGCTGTCCGACCCGCCCCCGGCGGGCCCCGGATGACAACCGCGCCCATGGCCACGAACTTCCTGACCAAAATCTTCGGCTCCCGCAACGACCGCCTGCTCAAGCAGTACCGGCGCACCGTGGAGCAGATCAACGCCCTCGAGGGCCAGTTCGAAAAGCTGTCCGACGAGCAACTGCGCGGCAAGACGCAGGAGTTCCGCGACCGGCTCGCCCAGGGCACCTCGCTCGACGACCTGCTGCCCGAGGCCTTCGCCGTCGTGCGCGAGGGCTCCAAGCGCGTCATGAAGATGCGCCACTTCGACGTGCAGATGATGGGCGGCATCGCGCTGCACCAGGGCAAGATCGCCGAGATGCGCACCGGCGAGGGCAAGACGCTCACCGCGACGCTGCCGGTGTACCTGAACGCGCTGCCCGGCAAGGGCGTGCACGTGGTGACCGTCAACGACTACCTCGCCAACCGCGACGCGCAGTGGATGGGCCGCCTGTACAACTTCCTGGGGTTGTCGGTGGGCGTGAACCTGCCGCACATGCCGCGCGAGGAGAAGCAGGCCGCCTACGGTTCCGACATCACCTACGGCACGAACAACGAGTACGGCTTCGACTACCTGCGCGACAACATGGTGTACGAGGTGGCCGACCGCGTGCAGCGGCAGCTGAACTACGCCATCGTCGACGAGGTCGACTCCATCCTGATCGACGAGGCGCGCACGCCCCTGATCATCAGCGGCCAGGCGGAGGACCACACCGACCTGTACATGGCGATGAACCGGATCGTGCCGCTGCTCACGAAGCAGGAAGGCGAGGCCGACCCGCGCACGGGCGAGGGCGTCACCAAGCCCGGCGACTTCACGGTGGACGAGAAGACCCACCAGGTGTTCCTCACGGAGCAGGGCCACGAGAACGCCGAGCGCATCCTCGCCAACGCCGGCCTGATCCCGGAAGGCGCCTCGCTGTACGACCCGGCGAACATCTCGCTGATGCACCACCTGAACGCGGCGCTGCGGGCCAACCACCTGTACCACCGCGACCAGCACTACGTGGTGCAGGACGGCGAGATCATCATCGTCGACGAGTTCACCGGCCGCCTGATGCAGGGCCGCCGCTGGAGCGACGGCCTGCACCAGGCCGTGGAAGCCAAGGAAGGCGTCTCCATCCAGCCCGAGAACCAGACGCTGGCCTCGATCACCTTCCAGAACTACTTCCGCCTCTACGGCAAGCTCTCGGGCATGACGGGCACGGCCGACACCGAGGCCTACGAGTTCCAGGAGATCTACGGCCTCGAGACCGTGGTGATCCCGCCCAACAAGCCGAGCCGGCGCGACGACCAGCTCGACCGCGTGTACAAGACGTCCCGCGAGAAGTACGACGCCGCGATCCAGGACATCCGCGAGTGCTACGAGCGCGGGCAGCCCGTGCTGGTGGGCACCAGCTCGATCGAGAACTCGGAGATCATCTCCGGGCTGCTGGAGAAGGCCAAGCTGCCGCACCAGGTGCTCAACGCCAAGCAGCACGCCCGCGAAGCCGACATCGTGGCGCAGGCCGGCCGGCCGAAGATGATCACCATCGCCACCAACATGGCGGGCCGCGGCACCGACATCGTGCTGGGCGGCAACGTCGAGAAGGCGATCGAGGCCGTCGAGGCCGACGAATCGCTGGATCCGGCGACGAAGCAGCAGCGCATCGCGGAGATGCGCGCGCAGTGGCAGCGGGACCACGAGGCGGTCGTGGCGCAGGGCGGCCTGCGCATCATCGCCACCGAGCGGCACGAGTCGCGCCGCATCGACAACCAGCTGCGCGGCCGTTCCGGCCGCCAGGGCGACCCGGGCTCCTCGCGCTTCTACCTGAGCCTGGACGACCCGCTGATGCGCATCTTCGCCGGCGACCGCGTGCGCGCGATCATGGAGCGGCTGAAGATGCCCGACGGCGAGGCCATCGAGGCCGGCATCGTCACGCGCTCGATCGAGAGCGCGCAGCGCAAGGTCGAAGGCCGCAACTTCGACATCCGCAAGCAGCTGCTGGAGTACGACGACGTCGCCAACGACCAGCGCAAGGTGATCTACAAGCAGCGCAACGACATCCTCGACGCCGCGCAGCTCGGCGCCCAGATCGCGGCGCTGCGCGAGGGCTGCTTCACCGACCTCGTGCACCAGTACGTGCCGCCCGAATCGGTGGAGGAGCAGTGGGACCTGGCGGGCCTGGAGAAGACGCTGTCCGAGGACTGGGGCATCTCGCTGCCGCTGAAGCAGGAGGTGGAGGCCTCCGCTGCGATCGGCGCCGAGGATATCGTCGAGCGGGTGATCGCCGCCGCCAACGCCGCGTTCGAGGCCAAGGTCGCGCAGGTGGGCGAGGAGAACTTCACCCACTTCGAGCGCATGGTCCTCCTGCAGAGCATCGATTCGCACTGGCGCGAGCACCTGGCCGCGCTGGACTACCTGCGCCAGGGCATCCACCTGCGCGGCTACGCGCAGCAGCAGCCGAAGCAGGAATACAAGCGCGAGGCCTTCGAGCTGTTCGGCCAGATGCTGGATGCCGTGAAGAACGAAGTGACGCGCGTGCTCATGACGGTGAAGATCCAGTCGGCCGAGCAGGTCGCCCAGGCCGCCGAGGACCTGGAGGACCGGGCCGAGCGCATCTCCAACGTCACCTACACGGCGCCCACCGAGACCGGCGAGGTCGAGAGCACGCCGGAGCAGGGCGCCGCCGGCCAGCCGCGCGCCGTGGCCGCGGCGGCCATGGCGATGGCTGGCGGCGTGCCGCGCGTCGGCCGCAACGACCCGTGCCCCTGCGGCAGCGGCAAGAAGTACAAGCACTGCCACGGCCAGCTGACCTGAGCCGGGTGAAGGGACGGCGTGCCGCGCCGTCCCGCGCCGGGGACGGCGTCGGCGCGGGGTAACCGTCTGTAATCCACCTGTCAATCCTGACAGGGGCCGCGCTTCCGGCTCAGCCGCTTTGCCCTTCAATCGACAGCTCCCCAAAGAGGAGTTGTCCATGGAAAGCGTTGCACAAGAATTCACGGGAGTTGCCGTCCAACCGGGCCGAACGACCGCCGGGCCCGGCCTGTCGGCCCACCTGCGCGCGCGCATCGCGCGCGACTTCAAGGATCGCTGGGAAAGGGAGTGGGGCCGCAAGTTCGTGACCCACGGGCGCGCGCCCGGGCCACAGGCGGTGCGGCTGGACGGCAACGACTACCTGTGCGTCACCGGCCATGCCGACATCGTGAACGCCCAGATGGCGACCCTGCGCAGCAACGACGACTTCGTCGTGCAGTCCGGCGTGTTCCAGCTGGACGGCAGCGCGCCCGCGCGCTTCGAGGCCGCGCTCGCCGCCTTCATCGGCAAGGAAGGCGGCCTGCTGTGCCAGTCGGGCTACACGGCCAATCTCGGCCTGATCCAGGTGATCGCCGATCCCGAGACGCCGGTGTACCTCGACAGCCTCGCCCACATGTCGCTGTGGGAAGGCGTGCGCTCCGCGGGCGCGCCGGCCCATGCCTTCCGCCACAACGATCCCGAGCACCTGGCGCGCATGGCGGCGCGGCACGGGCCCGGGCTGGTGATCGTCGATTCCGTCTACAGCACCACCGGCGCGCTGTGCCCGCTGGAGCGCATCGTCGAGGTCGCGGAGCAGAACGGCTGCATGATCCTGGTGGACGAATCGCACTCGCTGGGCACGCACGGCCCGCAGGGCCGCGGCCTCTGCGCCGAACTGGGGCTGACGGACCGCGTCCACTTCATCACCGCGAGCCTCGCGAAGGCCTTCGCCGGCCGCGCCGGCTTCTTCACCATGCCCCACGAGCTGCGGCACTACCTGATGTGCCACAGCTACCCCAGCGTGTTCAGCTCCTGCCTGCTGCCCCACGAGGTGGCCGGGCTCGCGGCCACGCTGCAGGTGGTGGCGGCCGCCGACGGCGCGCGCGCCGCCCTGCGCCGCAACACCGAGCGCATGCGCGCCAGCCTCGCCGGGCTGGGCTACCCGATCCACCAGGGCAGCCAGCAGATCGTCGCGCTGGAAGCGGGGCCGGAGGTCGACACGCTGGCGCTGCGCGACGCGCTGGAGACGCGCGGCGTCTTCGGCGCCGTCTTCTGCGCACCGGCCACCAGCCGCAACCGCGCGATGGTGCGGCTCACGCTCAATGCGGGCCTCACCGATGCCGAGATGTCCCACGTGGAAGCGGTCGCGCGCGAGGTGGCGCCGCTGGTCAAGCCCTGGGAGTGGCCGATCGCCCGCCGCCAGCGCGGGCGTTGAATCACTCCTGCACCTGCCGCTTGGGCTGGCGCGCCAGCCACTGGCTGTAGCTGTTGTCCGGGTCGGGGCCCTGCGGGGTCTCCACCGGGAACACCGCGCCCAGCAGGCCGCCGGCGGGCCCGACGGCGAAGGCGTTGACGAGCGACACGGGCTGCGAGGACGACAGCGCCTGGCGCAGCTCGATGTCGGCCAGCTTGGTGCCGGCGCGGATCTCCTGCAGGTCGGCGCCGCCCACGCCCGCGACCTCGGCCACTTCGGAGAGGGCGTGCAGTCCCTGCCGCGTCTCCAGCTGCAGCCAGGCGACCTTGCCGTTCGCGTCCATCCCCAGCACGCCGAAGGGCGAGCCGATCACCACGTGCTCCACCCAGTGCTTCATGCAGAACGAGGCCAGCCAGGCGTCGACGCCCGGCGCGCGCAGCAGGGCGCTCTGCTCCTGCGTGAGCGTCGTGCGCCAGATCTGCGCGTGCCGCGCGTGCGAGGTGAACAGCAGGTGCTCCACCGCCTCCACCAGGCGGCGCGAGATGTCCTGCGTCTGCTTGGGGATGAACTGGTCGATCAGCCCGCGGTTGAAGGCGCGCACCGCCACCTGTTCGTCGGCCTGGCCCGTCAGCAGCACGCGCGCGCCCGGCCAGTCGCCCAGCTCCGAGAGCACCTGCAGTCCGTCCATGCCCGGCATGGAGAAGTCCACCACGCACACGCGCGAGAGCGCATAGCGCTCGGTGTAGCGCGACCAGTAGGCCAGGATCTGCGGGATCAGCGGCTTGCCTTCCCGCCACAGCGCGATCAGCTGCTGCTGGTTCCAGGCGTCGGCTTCCCAGAAGGGCGGCTCCTGCAGCAGGTGCGCGATGCAGTCGGTCGGCCGCATGAACAGGCGCAGGTGCCAGTGGCGCGGCAGCACCAGCGCCAGCATCTCCAGGTAGTCGGGGTCGTCGTCCAGGAAGACGACGGTGCCGGGGCGGTGGAACAGGGGGAAGGTCATGTGCACTTCGCCAGCATTTTGCTACGCCACCGGCAGCTCGATGGTGAACACCGCTCCGTGGTGGGGCGCCGACTTCACGCGGATGCTGCCATGGGCCGCGTGCACCACGCGCTGGCAGAACGCCAGGCCGAGGCCGTGCCCCGTGCCGCGGTCGGTGGAGAAGAAGGGCTGGAAGATGCGCTGCAGCAGTTCCGCGTCCATGCCCACGCCGTTGTCGGTGAACACGATGCGCCCGCGCGAGCCCTGCGAACCGATCTGGATGAGCAGGTCGCCGGGCTGGCTGGCGGAGGACGCCGCCGCCAGCGAGCGCAGCGCGTTCTTGGTCAGGTTGTCCACCACCTGCGCGAACAGCTGGCGCGAGCCGACGAAGCGGAAGTCGTCCTTCACCTGCACCACCACCGACTGCCGCTCGCGCGTGCTGCGGTAGGGGTACTCCTCGATCGCCGCGCGCACCAGTTCGGCCGCCGAGATGGTCTCCACGTGGCCGCCCAGGCGCATGAGGCGGGCGTTGGTGATCTGCATGTCGATCTGATGGTTCATGTTGCGCACCAGGTGGCTCAGGCGCTGGCCCAGCTGCTGCAGGCGCTCGCTGCTCTCGCCGCCATGCTGCGCGGCCTCGTTGCGCACCGCCTCGGCGATCAGCTGCATGGTGGCGAGCGGCGTGCGCAGTTCGTGCGCCATGATGCCCATGGTCCCCAGCGTGTAGTTGAGCTGTTCGCGCCGCAGGTTGGACGAGGACAGGCCCAGGGTCAGCCCCATGAACCAGCAGAAGGCGATCACGACGGTGTTGGTGGCGGCCAGCTCCAGCGGCATGTCGGGACGGACGGGGCCGATCGCGTCGAACATCAGCCAGGCCACCAGCATGCCGCTCGCCGAACCCAGGGTGGCCAGGCGCCAGTCGGTCAGGTGGTAGTAGATCAGCAGCATGGCCCCGAAGCTGGCCAGCCAGACGGCGTTGCCACCGTTGCAGAAATACATCCACGAGAAGAACCAGGGCAGGGTGATCCAGAAGACCGCGGAGAAGGTGACGGCGGCGGCGCGGCTCGGCGGCGAGGCCGTCACGCCCGGGATCACGAGCAGGCTCAGGCCGCACAGGGCCATCAGCACGCGCAGCACCAGGTTTTCGTAGGGCTGGGGCAGCAGCAGCGCCCAGATGGCGTAGAAGACGGGGTGGCCCAGCATCGTCGAGAAGCCGAGGGCGCGGATGCGCCAGCGGGACGGATGCAGGATCGGCTCCATCAGCGGCTGCAGCAACGCGAACGCCGGCGCGCGCCGCCAGCGGGCGGACAGGCGCCGCCGCACGACTCGGTGCGGCAGGGAAAAGGGGGCGCGCTGCACTTGCTGCTTCATGGCTGGGGGTCCGAAGGTGATATTGTCACAGCCCGGCGGTAGTACCTACGATTCGGCATGGGGATCCCTGTTAACTTTGACAGTGTCAGCCTCGACGGCATCCTCAGCGACTGGGTGGCGGCGCTGCGCGAGTTCTCCGTGGAGGCCGTCGTCGTGCTCGGCCCCGACCCGTTCGGCGGCAGCGAGGACCGCCAGGTCGTGGCGGTGCACCCGCCGCTGGTCGCCGAGGCCGCCGGCGCCCTGGCCGAAAGCAGCGACTTCGGCGCCCGCTGGCGCGACTCCGACGCGCCGCTCGTGGCCTGGCAGACCATCGCCAAGACCGATCCCCAGAATGCGAGCCGCTGGCGCCTGCTGTGGCTCGCGCACGGCTACCAGACCGTGGTGCGCGTGGAGTTCTCGCTGCCGGCCGGCCGCGCCTTCGAGTGCTTCATGTTCAGCCCGCGCGAACTGACCGACCGCTCCGACGCCGCGCTGCTCGCCTGGTCGGCGCTGAACATCTGGCCGCTGGTGAAGCGCTCCATCGCGACGGCGCGCTCCAGGCTCAGCCCGCGCGAGCGCGAATGCCTGGAGCTCGCCTTCCAGGGCAAGACGGCGCGCGAGACGGCACAGCAGCTGCAGTGCACCGAGCGCACCGTCAACTACCACCTCGCGAACGCCATGAACAAGCTGCGGGTGGACAACAAGATGGCGGCGATCCAGCGCGCCTGCTGGCTGGGCGCCCTGTAGGCCCGCCGGGGCCTTGCCGGCCTTCCGCCCGGCAGTACCATTGCGGCCCATGAGCGACGACACCGACGACCGCACCGCGTCCCTGATGACGCCGGCCAAGCTGGCCCAGTTGCAGGTGCGGCCGAAGCCGGCCGCCTCGCCGGCCGCGTGGCTGGACCAGATGGCCTCGGACGCCGGCAGCGGCCACGTGCGCCGCCTGCTGGAGCTGCGGCAGCAGCTGGAAGCCGCGATCCGCGGCCGCGAGAGCGAGTTCCAGCAGCTGGCGGCGGCCTGCCGCGCGCTGGACGAGGCGCTGGGCAAGCTGGACTTCGCGCTGACGCAGCCCCGCGGCCTGCTGGCGCGCGTCACGGGCAAGGGCAAGGAAGCCGCCGCCGCCTTCTCCGCCCAGGTGGATCGGGTCGTCCAGGCGGGGGAGGCGCTCGCCAACGGCTGGCGCGGCGTGCAGCGAAGGCAGGAGGCCACGTCCATCGACCGCCAGGTGCTGGAGTGCGAGGCCGAGTTGAAGGCGCTGGAACGCATCATGGACCAGGGCGCGCGCTGGCTGCAGGACATGCGCAACCAGCTCAAGGCGCGCCAGGCGGAAGGCGGCGGCCCCGAGGTGCAGCAGCAGATCGCGCAGGACACCGCGCGCTGCGAGTTGCTGGTCGCGCGGCTGAAGGTCCTGCGCACCGCCTGCAATGCGGTGCAGCCGGCCCTGGAGCGCTGCAAGGGCGCGCTCGCCCGCCGCGCTTCCGTGCTCGGCGCGGTGCAGCAGGTGCTGGAAGGCGAATGCAAGGCGGCGCGCGAACGCCTGGAATCCCTGGCCGACCAGGCCGCCGGCGGCGCCGCGGACGAGGCGGTGGACGGCGCCCGACGCGCGCAGCGCGGGCTGAAATCGGCGCTGGAGCCGCTGGGGCAGGACTGCGCCGGCGTGCAGGGGCAGGACCAGGCGGCGGCCGACGAACTGGCCGCCATGCAGGGGCCCCTGCAGGCCGCGGCCTAGGCGCCGCGGCATGAGCTTCCTCGCGATCGACATCGGCAACACGCGCCTGAAGTGGGCGGTGTATCCGCAGGCGGCCCCCGGCGCCGAGCCGCTCGCCGCCGGGGCGGAGTTCCTGGAGAACATCGACAAGCTCGCCGACGGCGAGTGGGCCGGCCTGGCCGCGCCGGCGCGCATGCTGGGTTGCTGCGTGGCGGGCGACGCCGTGAAGCGCCGCGTCGAGGAGCAGATGGAGGAGCTGTGGGTGGCGCCGGCGCACTGGGTCGTGCCCAACGCGGCCGAGGCCGGCGTGATCAACGGCTACGACCACCCCACGCGCCTGGGCGCGGACCGCTGGGTCGCCATGATCGGCGCCCGCCACCGCATGCTGGCCGCCGGCCCGGCCCGGCCGATGGTGGTGGTGATGGTGGGCACGGCCGTGACGGTGGAGGCGGTGGACGACTACGGCCGCTTCCTCGGCGGCTTCATCCTGCCGGGGCACGGCATCATGCTGCGCGCGCTGGAAAGCGGCACGGCCGGCCTGCGGGTGCCGACCGGCGAAGTGCGCGAATTCCCCACCAACACCAGCGACGCGCTCACCAGCGGCGGCACCTTCGCCATCGCCGGGGCGATCGAGCGCATGGTGCAGCACGTGCGCCAGCGCTGCGGCTGCGAGCCGGTGTGCACCATGACCGGCGGCGCCGGCTGGAAGATGGCGCCGCACATGTCGGTGCCCTTCGAGCTGGTGGAAAGCCTGATCTTCGACGGGTTGCTGGTGATCGCGCAGTCGCGCGCGGCGGCGGCCGGGTGAACGGTGGGGTTCGCCTTCGGCTCACCGCCACCCTACGGGGCCAATCCCTTCACCGCCTGTTCCATCGCTTCCCGCGCCTGCGCCTGCACCTGCCCGCGCCAGGCATCGGTGTCGGTGTAGAACGCCGCCATCACCTGTCGCCGGATCGCCTCGGCAAGCTCCGCCGGGGCTTCGGGATGCGCGTTGAGCCACTGCTCGGCCCGCAGCGCCTGCAAGGTCTCCATCACCGGCACGGTGCCGTACTCCAGCGCCATGCCCGTGTACTGCGCCTGCGGGCATTCCTCGTAGGCGGAGACGAACATCATCCCGGTGAGGAAGGCGGAGGTCGACGACCCGTCGTAGATGGACGTGACGGGCGTGCGCCCGCCGCCGTCCCACCACTGCCGTGCGCGGGCGACCTCGGCGCGGTCGTCGCGGCCGGCGTAGATGCGCTCGCCCACGCCGCTCGGCCCCAGGCCGGTGTGGATGTCGATCCACGCGAGACGCGCCGCGCGCCGGCCGTGCGCGCGCAGCACTTCCCGCACGGTGAGGTTGCTCCAGCTCGGCGACCGGCCGCCGAAGAAGAGGCCGTCGGCGAATTCGTACTGGCCGCCCGACACGGCGGACTGGAACGCCTT
Organism: Ramlibacter sp. bp-362; assembly: GCF_054956735.1. Taxonomy (NCBI): domain Bacteria; kingdom Pseudomonadati; phylum Pseudomonadota; class Betaproteobacteria; order Burkholderiales; family Comamonadaceae; genus Ramlibacter; species Ramlibacter sp. bp-362. Next base: position 272,986 of record NZ_JBUDXE010000001.1, on the reverse strand, counting down.
CTCGCCGTTGCGCGCCAGCCAGGCGCCGATCGCCTGCTCGTTGTCCGGCGCCGGCGGCCACTGCGGCGGCACCAGCAGCGGGTGCAGCTCGCGGTAGGCCGTGTTCATCGGCAGCGGCCGGGCGAAGTCGTGGAAGTTGCGGTTCAGGTCGACGTTCTCGTGGGTCGTGCGGCGCACGTGCGAGAAGCCGTAGGGGTTGAGCGCGTGGATGTACAGCACCGCCACGCCCGCGGCGGCGGCGTGCTGCCGCCAGGCGGCGTCGCGCAGCAGCGCGACCTGCACGCCGCTGCCGCAGTAGCCCTCCACGCCGTGGCAGCCGCTGCTGAGGACCAGCACCCGGCCCGCATCGGGCGGGCCGTCGCGCACCACGTCCATGGCGAGCGGCTCGCCCTGGAGCCCGGGCCGGGGATGCGGGTGGCTCTCGACCGGCAGGCCGGCGTCGGCCGCGGCCTGCAGGAACTTCGCGCGTGCTTCGGCGTAGGTCCGCGAAAACGCGTCCCCGGCGCTCACGCCCGGCCCTTGGCCAGCCACTCCTCGGCCAGGCGCACCCAGTAGGTCGCGCCCAGCGGGATGAGGTCGTCGTTGAAGTCGTAGCTGGGGTTGTGCAGCACGCAGGGGCCGGCGCCGTGGCCCATGTCGCGGTGCGAGCCGTCGCCGTTGGCGATGAAGCAGTAGGCGCCGGGCTTGGCCTGCAGCATGAAGGCGAAGTCTTCCGCGCCCATGGTGGGTTCCTGCGGCAGCACGTTCTCGGCGCCGACGATGGAGGCCATCACCTTGCGCGCGAACTCCGCCTCGGCGGCCGTGTTGACCGTGGGCGGGTAGTTGGGCACGAACTCGAATTCGCAGGTGGCGTCGAAGGCCTTGCAGGTGTGCTCGGCCAGCTGGCGCATGCGCTTCTCGATCATTTCCTGCACCTCGAGGTTGAAGGTGCGCACCGTGCCCTGCAGCTCGCAGGAGTCGGGGATCACGTTGGTGGCCTCGCCGGCGTGGATCATCGTCACGGAGATCACGCCCGCGTCGATCGGCTTCATGTTGCGGCTGACGATGGTCTGGAAGGCCTGCACCATCTGGCAGGCCACCGGCACCGGGTCGATCCCCAGGTTGGGCATGGCGCCGTGGCTGCCCTTGCCGCGGATGGTGATCCTGAATTCGGCGGTGGAGGCCATCACCGGGCCGGCGCCGATGGCGAAGCGGCCGACCTGGCCGCCGGGCCAGTTGTGCATGCCGAACACGGCCTCCATGGGGAATTTCTCGAACAGCCCGTCCTTGATCATCTCGCGGGCGCCGCCGCCGCCTTCCTCGGCCGGCTGGAAGATCAGGTAGACCGTGCCGTCGAAGTGCCGGTTCTTCGCGAAGTGCCGGGCGGCCGCCAGCAGCATGGCCGTGTGGCCGTCGTGGCCGCAGGCGTGCATCTTGCCGGGGTGCTTGCTGGCGTGGGCGAAGGTGTTGAACTCCTGCATGGGCAGGGCGTCCATGTCGGCGCGCAGGCCGACGGCGCGCGAGGACGTGCCGTTCCTGACGATGCCCACCACGCCCGTGCCGCCCAGGCCGCGGTGCACCGGGATGCCCCATTCGGTGAGCCTGGCGGCGACGAGGTCGGCGGTGCGCTTTTCCTCGAAGCAGAGTTCGGGGTGGGCGTGGATGTCGCGGCGGAGGGCGACGATGGAGGCGGCTTCGGTGACGATCGAGTCCAGGAGCTTCATGGCAGGGTCCTGCGGGGGGAAGTGCGCCAGTCTAGCGGGCCGGCGCATGGGCGGCATCGGTAGATTCCGGGACAATGGGCGCATGGAATCCACTGCCATGCCGCGCGCGCTGGAACTGGCGCGCACCCTCGTCGGCTTCAACACCGTGAGCGCCAACTCCAACCTGGCGCTGATCCACTGCATCCGCGACGAGCTGGCGCGCCTGGGGGTGAAGTCCCGGCTGAGCCACAACGCCGACAAGACCAAGGCCAACCTGTTCGCCACGCTGGGCGAGGGCAAGCCGGCCGGGATCATCCTCTCCGGCCACACCGACACCGTGCCCTGGGACGGGCAGGACTGGTCGGTCGATCCGCTGGGCGGCGTCGTGCGCGACGGCCGCCTGTACGGGCGCGGCAGCGCCGACATGAAGGGTTTCATCGCCACCGCCGTCGCGCATGCCCGGCTGTTCCTGGAGAGCCGGGCGCCCTTCGCGATCCACCTGGCCTTCAGCTACGACGAGGAGGTCGGCTGCTTCGGCGTGAAGGAGCTGATCGCCGACCTGCGCGACGCCGGCATCGCGCCGCTCGCCTGCATCGTCGGCGAACCGACCAGCATGGTGCCTGCCATCGCCCACAAGGGCGTGTACCGCTACCGCTGCTGCGTGCGCGGCAAGGAGGCGCATTCCTCGCTCACGCCCCAGTCGGTGAACGCCATCGAGATGGCGGCGCGCGTGATCGGCCGCGTGCGCGACATGGCCGAAGGCTTCGAGCGCGAGGAGCCGCGCTACGCCGGCTTCGACGTGCCCTTCTCCACGGCCAGCGTCGGCCAGTTCCACGGCGGCATCGCCGACAACGTGGTGCCGCGCGACGCCGAGTTCCGCTACGAGTTCCGCGACCTGCCGACGGCCGATGCACGCGCGATGCAGGAGCAGGTGGTGGCCTACGCGCGCTCGCTGGAGCCGGCGATGCGGAAGGTGGCGCCGGAAACCGGCTTCCGCTTCGAGACGATCTGCGAGATCCCGAGCTTCCTCGGCTCGGCCGAGGACGACGTGACGCAGCTCGCGATGCGGCTCGCGGGCGAGCGGCGCACGACGCAGGTGGCCTTCGGCACCGAGGCGGGGATCTTCAAGAACGCGGGCATCCGCACGGTGGTGTGCGGGCCCGGCAGCATCGAGCAGGCGCACCAGCCGGACGAGTACGTGAGCCTGGAGCAGCTGGGGCGGTGCCAGGCGTTCATGGAAGGGCTCGCCAAGGTGCAGGCCATCGCCTGATGCTGGGGTTCGGCTGGCGCCTCACCGCCAGCCTACGAGCCGCGGCATCCGTAGGCTGGTGGTGAGCGCAGCGAACCCCAGCTCCCTCAGGTCCTGACCCTTCCGTCCCCCGTCAGCATCGACAGTTCCACGAACTTCGACGCCACGTGGTCCGTGGCCGAGAAGCTCACGTCGAAGCCGCCGAAACTCTCGCGCCCGATCGACTCCAGGCCCGCGATCAGCCCGTCGCGCGTCGGCTTGCCGCGCCTGAGGCCTTCGGCCAGCACCTTGGCTGCCAGCCAGCCCTCCATGCTGGAGAAGTTCGCCTGGTAGCCGGCGCCGCCCTTCTTGACCGCATCGAGGAACTCCCGCGTGACCGCCCGCGCCGCGTTGTAGGGCGAAGGCACGACCTGCGACACGACGACGCCGGCGCCGTCCTTGCCCAGTTCGTCGGCCAGCGCCTGCGTGCCCACGAAGGACACGTTGAAGAAGGTGCCGCCGAAGCCGGCCGCCCGCGCCGCGCGGATGAAGGCGGCGCAGGCCTTGTACGCGCCGATCTGCACGATCGCGTCCGGCTGCGCGGCCACCAGCGTCTTGACGGCCGGCGCGACCACGACCGAGTTGCGCTCCACGGTGGCCTGCGCGATGGGCTGCAGGCCGCGCGAGCCCATCGCCAGCGTCACGCCGTCGAGGCCGGCCTTGCCGTAGGCGTCGTTCTGGTGGAAGACGGCGATCTTCCCCAGGCCCAGCGAGGTGAGCTGCTTCACGATCAGCTCGGTCTCGTCGTTGTACGAGGCGCGCATGTGGAAGGCGAAGCGGTTGAAGGGCTGGCGCAGCGCCATCGCGCCCGAGAACGGCGCGAAGAAGGGCACGCGCGCGGCCGTCGCCAGCGGCAGGGCGGCGATGCTGGTGGGCGTGCCGATGTAGCCGAACAGCGCGACCGGATCCTCCGCCACCAGCTTGCGCGTGTTCTCGGCGCAGCGGTCCGGCTCGTAACCGTCGTCCAGCTTCGCGAGCGTCACCTCGCGCTTGTGCACGCCGCCCTGTGCGTTGAGTTGCTCGAGGAAGAGCTTCGCGCCCTGGTGGAACTGGATGCCCAGCTGGGCCGCGGGACCGGTGAAGGCGGCGGACTGGGCGAGCAGCAGGCGGTCGGCCTGGGCGCGCAGCGCCGGCGCGCCGAGCAGGGCGAGGCCGCCCGCGGCGGCGCGGATCAGATGACGTCGGTTGAGCATGCCGGAATTGTCCCGGCCCGTCCCTTGCGTCTGCCTGTCGCGCGTTGCACCGGAACGTTTACGCCAATTCCCTAGGCGCGAGGCAGCTTCCCGGCCGGCCGGCCGCGCGGGGGCCCGGCTCGGGGACAATGCGCCCATGCCAGCCACCGCCGCCGCTTCCGGCGCCGCCACCGTCCAGGTCCGCGGCGCCTGTCCGCACGATTGCCCGGACACGTGCTCGCTGGTCACGACCGTGCGGGACGGCGTGGCGCTGCGCGTGCAGGGCAACCCCGACCACCCGCACACGGCCGGCGTGCTGTGCAACAAGGTGTCGCACTACGTCGAGCGCACCTACCACGCCGAGCGCCTGCTGCAGCCGATGCGCCGCGTGGGACCCAAGGGCAGCGGCCGCTTCGAGCCCGTGAGCTGGGACGCCGCGCTGGACGACATCGCGGCGCGGCTGTCGGCCATCGCGGCGCGCGATCCGCAGGCCATCCTGCCCTACAGCTTCTGCGGGACCATGGGTCTCGTGCAGGGCGAGGCGATGGCGGGGCGCTTCTTCCACCGGCTCGGCGCGTCGCTGCTGGACCGCACCATCTGCGCCTCCGCCGGCGCCGAGGCCCTGGTGCAGACCTTCGGGGCCAAGGTCGGCATGAAGGTGGAGTTCTTCGCCGAGGCGAAGCTGATCCTCATCTGGGGCGGCAACGCGATCGGCAGCAGCGTGCACTTCTGGCGCATCGCCCAGGAGGCCAAGCGCCGGGGCGCGCGGCTGGTGTGCATCGACCCGCGGCGCACCGAGACGGCGGAGAAGTGCCACGAGCACGTGCAGCTGCTGCCCGGCACCGACGCGGCGCTGGCGCTCGCGCTGATGCACGAGCTCATCGTGAACGACTGGCTGGACCACGACTACATCGCGCGGCACACGCTCGGCTGGGACGGCCTGCGCGAGCGCGCGCTGCGCTGGACGCCGGAACGCGCGGCGTCGGTCTGCGGCATCCCGGCGCAGCAGATCCGCGACCTCGCGCGTGCCTACGGCACCACCAAGCCGGCGGCGATCCGCCTGAATTACGGCGTGCAACGCGTGCGCGGCGGCGGCAATGCCGTGCGCGCCGTCGCCTGCCTGCCCGCGCTCACCGGCGCGTGGCGGCATCGCGCCGGCGGCGTGCTGCTCTCCAGCGGCGGCTTCTTCCCGGTGGACTCCGCCGCGCTGCAGCGGCCCGACCTGCTGCCGGCCCGCCGGCCGCGCACCATCAACATGGTCACGATCGGCGACGACCTGCTGCGGCCTGCCTCCCCCGACTTCGGCCCCGCGATCGAAGCGGTCGTCGTCTACAACAGCAACCCGGTCGCGGTGGCGCCGGAATCCGGCAAGGTGGTGCGCGGCTTCGCCCGCGAGGACCTGTTCACCGTGGTGCTGGAGCATTTCCGCACCGACACGGCCGACTACGCGGACTACCTGCTGCCGGCCACCACGCAGCTGGAACACTGGGACATCCACCTCACCTACGGCCACACCGACGTCGTGCTGAACCGCCCTGCGATCGCGCCGGTGGGCGAGGCGCGCACGAACACGCAGATCTTCCGCGACCTGGCCGCGCGCATGGGCTTCACCGACCCCTGCTTCGCCGAGAGCGACGAGAGCCTGTGCCGGCGCGCCTTCGGCGACCGCGTCGATTTCGACGTGCTGATGGCGCAGGGCTTCGCCAACCTGCAGGTGCCGGACGCGCCCTTCGCCCATGGCGGCTTCCCCACGGCTTCGGGCCGCTGCCAGTTCTTCAGCGAAGCGCTGGCGCGGCAAGGCCTGGACGGCCTGCCGGACCACGTGCCCAACCACGAGCCGGCCGGCAGCTCGACGCGCTATCCGCTCGCGATGATCTCGCCGCCGGCGCGCAACTTCCTCAACTCCACCTTCGTCAACGTGCGCAGCCTGCGCGACATCGAGGGCGAGCCGCTGCTGGAGATGCATGCCGACGACGCGGCGGTGCGCGGCATCGTCGACGCCCAGGTGGTGCGCGTGTTCAACGACCGCGGCGAATACCACTGCAAGGTGCGCATCTCGCCGCGCGCCCGTCCCGGCGTGGTGAACGGCCTGGGGATCTGGTGGCGCAAGCTGGGGCTCGCCGGCACCAACCTCAACCAGCTCACCAGCCAGCGGCTCACCGACATGGGCCGCGCGCCGGTGTTCTACGACTGCCTGGTCGACGTCCAGAGCGCGTGAGGAAGAAGGCGCTGTTGATGGGCCTCGGTGGCGTGGCGGCGGTGGCACTGGCGGGCTCGCTGTGCCTCACCGGCTGCGCCAACCTCGGCTACTACTGGCAGTCGGTGGCCGGCCACCTGGCCATCATGAACGCCGCGCAGCCGGTGCGCGAGCTCCTGAACGACCCGCAGGTCTCGCCGAGGCTGCACGATCGGCTGCAGCTGGCGCAGCGCATCCGCGCCTTCGCGTCGAGCACGCTCAAGCTGCCCGACAACCCGAGCTACACGCGCTACGCCGACCTGCACCGGCGCGCCGCCGTGTGGAACGTGACGGCGGCGCCGGCCTATTCGCTGGAGCTCAAGACCTGGTGCTTCCCGGTCACGGGCTGCGTCGGCTACCGGGGCTACTACGACGAGGACGCGGCGAAGGCCGAGGCGGCGCAGCTCGCGCAGGAAGGCTACGAGACCAACGTCTACCCGGTGACGGCCTATTCCACGCTGGGCCTGATGAACTGGGCCGGCGGCGACCCGCTGCTCAACACCTTCCTCGGCTACCCGGAAGGCGAGCTGGCGCGCCTGATCTTCCACGAGCTGGCGCACCAGGTCGTCTACGCGAAGAACGACACCACCTTCAACGAATCCTTCGCGACCGCGGTGGAGCGCCTGGGCGGCCAGCTGTGGCTGCGCACGCGCGCCGACGAGAAGGCGCGCGAGGACTACGCGGCCTTCGACGGCCGCCGCCAGGCCTTCAAGGCGCTGTCGCGCGCCACGCGCGAGCGGCTGGAGACGATGTACGAGACGCCGGGCATGACGCCCGACGCGCGCGAGCAGGCGAAGCAGCGCATCATGGCGGAATTCCGCGCCGAGTACGCGCGGATGAAGGAGCGCCTGGGCGGGAATCCGGCCGCGTGGCGCGGCTACGACCGCTGGGTGCGCGAGGCCAACAACGCCTTCTTCGGCGCGCAGAAGGCCTACGACGAACTGGTCCCCGGCTTCGAGGCCCTGTTCGCCAGCGTGGGCGGCGACTGGCAGCGCTTCTACGCCGCCGCGCGCGCCATGAAGGACCTGACGAAGGAAGAACGGCACGAGCGCCTGAAGGCGCTGGCCGCGCGCTGACTGACTCCCTCTCCCGCTCGGCGGGAGAGGGCCGGGGTGAGGGCCGGGGTGAGGGTCAGCTGAGCGACTCGATCAGCTCGATGTACTGCCGCTTGGCATCCTCGCTCGCCGTTCCCTTGAACCCGTTCCACGCATCCCACTTCGCCCGGCCGACCATGTCGCTGAAGCCGGGCTTCTTCTCGGCGTTGTCGCCCACGGTCGCCTGCTTGTACAGGCCGTAGATCTTCAGCAGGGTGGGGTTGTCGGGGCGCTGCGGCAGCTTGCGGGAGTTCGCGACGGCTGCTTCGAAGTCGGCGTCGAGGTCGGCCATGGGGGATCCTTGTTGTCTCTGGGGGCCGCTATCCTAAGTCACGCCTCCTGCTTGATCCGCAGCGTCGTGAACTCCGCCTCGTAGTCCTTCGCGAGCTGCAGCTTCTGCTCCTCGCTCAGGACCTCGCCGGCCTGCGGGAAGAACTTCTGCTCCTCCTCGTCGAGATGGTGCTCGATCTTGTCGCACAGCTTGCGGCAGCACTCCTGCCATTCGGCCGCGTGCGGGTCGACCTGCTCCAGGTGCTCCACCATCTCGTCCATGATGTGGTGCTCCGCGATCGCGTGCCGCGACAGGTCCACCGACTGGTCGTGCTGGAACAGCGGCACGTAGAAGCAGCGCTCCTCCGCCGTCTCGTGCGCCGCCAGTTCGGCCTTCAGCTCCTCGAAGACGTGCTGCCGCTCCTCGGTGGCCGGCTTGCTCGCCAGCAGGCGCGCGTACAGCTCGCGCTGCGCGCGGTGGCTGACCATCAGGGCCTGGAAGATGTTCATGTTCTCCATGCGGCCATTGTTCCGGCCTGCTGAGCGGCGCCCTGTAGTCTGGCGGCGCATGCCGGCGTAGGGCCCTCAGGCGGGCGCCTCGTGGCGGGCCAGCTCCACATCCAGCCACTGCATCGCGTCCAGCGGCTCCAGCGCCGCCGCCTGCGCGTACAGGCGCCGCGCCTCGTTCATCCGCGGCTCGCCTTCCAGCATGACGAGGGCGTTGGCGTACTCGACCAGCCCGATGGGCGAACGCGGATGCAGCTGCAGCGCCTGCTGGAACAGCGCCAGGCCCGCGTCCTTCTTCGCCCCGTAGGTCATGCTGCCGATCAGGGCGCCGACCTTGTCGATCACCTCGGCGTGGAAGGCGCCCAGCGCGATGTGCGCGTCGGCATGGTGCGGACGCAGGGCGATGGTGCGCTCCAGCGCCTCCTTGACGCGGCTGCCGAAACCCTGCGCCAGGGCGCGCGCGACGCTGATCGCCTGGCTGTAGCGGCCCAGCGCATAGGCCTGCCAGTACCAGGCGTTGGGGTTGTCCGGCTCCGCCGCCGCCTGCTGGCGCGCGCGTTCGGCCGCCTCGAGGAACAGGTCGAGCCGCGGCTTCTCCTTCTTCTCCAGGTAGTTGGCGTAGATGCAGGTCGCCTTGTTGGCGACGGTCACGCCGGCGCCGCCGGCGGCCAGGCCCGCCTCGGCGGCCTGCTGGAAGGCGCCGTTGTGGAACAGCACCCAGGCCTCCAGCACCGCCGGGTCCTGCGGCAGCGGCTCGGCGTCGCCGGCGTGCAGCAGCGGCCACGCATGCGTCACGCTGGCCGCATCGTGCGCGTACGCGCCCGGTTGCGGGAAAGCGGTCCACCGGCCCATGATCCGCACAGCGTAGCAGCATGGCCGGCCGTCCGCGCGGACAGGCCGGCGCCCGCGGTACGGATGACATAATCGCCGCAGGGAAGAGGGAAGGATTGGCTTGATTCTCGTCACCGGCGGCGCCGGCTTCATCGGCTCCAACTTCGTGCTGGACTGGCTGGCCGCGGGCGGCGAGCCGGTGCTCAACCTCGACAAGCTCACCTACGCCGGCAACCTGGAGAACCTCCGCTCGCTGCAGGGCGACGAGCGCCACGTGTTCGTGCAGGGCGACATCGGCGACCAGGATCTCGTGGAGCGGCTGCTCGCGCGCTACCGGCCCCGGGCCGTGCTGAACTTCGCGGCCGAATCGCACGTGGACCGCTCCATCCACGCGCCCGGCACCTTCATCGAGACGAACGTGCTCGGCACCTTCCGCCTGCTGGAGGCCGTGCGCGGCTACTTCGCCGGGCTGCAGGGCGCCGAACGCGAAGCCTTCCGCTTCCTGCACGTCTCGACCGACGAGGTCTACGGCTCGCTCGCCCCGCAGGACCCGGCCTTCACCGAGCAGAACCGCTACGAGCCGAACAGCCCCTATTCGGCCAGCAAGGCCGCCAGCGACCACCTGGTGCGGGCCTACCACCACACCTACGGGCTGCCGGTCCTCACCACCAACTGCTCCAACAACTACGGGCCCTGGCACTTCCCCGAGAAGCTGATCCCGCTGATGATCGTCAACGCGCTGGCCGGCAAGCCGCTGCCGGTGTACGGCGACGGCCAGCAGGTGCGCGACTGGCTCTACGTGGGCGACCACTGCAGCGCGATCCGGCGCGTGCTGGAAGCGGGGCGGCCGGGCGAGACCTACAACATCGGCGGCTGGAACGAGAAGCCCAACCTGGAGATCGTGCACACGGTCTGCGCGCTGCTCGACGAACTGCGGCCGCGCGCCGGCGGCGGCAGCTACCGCGAACAGGTCGCCTTCGTGCAGGACCGCCCCGGGCACGACCGCCGCTACGCCATCGATGCGCGCAAGATCGAGCGCGAGCTCGGATGGAAGCCGGCCGAGACCTTCGCCAGCGGCATCCGCAAGACGGTGCAGTGGTACCTCGCGAACGGCGAATGGGTGCGCCGCGTGCAGACCGGCGCCTACCGCGACTGGATCGACAGGCACTACGCCGGCGCCGCCGGGACGCCCCCGTGAAGATCCTGCTGTTCGGCAGCAGCGGGCAGGTCGGCTGGGAGCTGCAGCGCAGCCTGGCGCCGCTCGGCGAGCTCGTGGCCCTGGACAGCGACGGCGCTCCCGGCCTGTGCGGTGACTTCGGCGACCCCGAGGGCGTGGCGCGTACCGTGCGCACGCTGCGGCCGGACGCGATCGTCAATGCCGCGGCCTATACGGCGGTGGACCAGGCCGAGGGCGACGCCGAGCGCGCCGAGCTGGTCAACGCCCGCACCCCCGGCGCGATCGCGCAGGCGGCGGCGGAAGCGGGCGCCTGGCTGGTCCACTACTCCACCGACTACGTGTTCGACGGCAGCGGCACGCGGCCCTGGCGCGAGGACGACGCCACCGGCCCGCTGAACGTGTACGGCCGCACCAAGCTCGCCGGCGAGCAGCGCATCGCCACGGCCAACCCTCGCCACCTGGTCCTGCGCACCAGCTGGGTGTATTCGGCCCGGGGGGCCAACTTCGCGAAGACCATGCTGCGCCTGGCGCGCGAGCGCGATCGCCTGACCGTGATCGACGACCAGGTGGGCGCGCCCACCGGCGCCGACCTGCTGGCCGACCTCACGGCGCACGCGCTGCGCAGCGTGCTGGCGGGCGCGGCGCAGGCGGGCACCTACCACGTGGCGGCCGCGGGCGAGACCAGCTGGAACGGCTACGCGCGCTTCGTCGTTGCACAGGCGCAGCAGGCCGGTGAAGCATTGAAGTGCGGCCCGGAACAGGTGGAAGCCGTTCCCACGTCGGCATTTCCCACGCCGGCGCGGCGTCCCCATAATTCCCGTCTCGACACCACCCGCTTCCGCACGGCCTTCGGGCTGGCGCTGCCGCCCTGGGAGCAGGGGGTGGCGCGGATGCTGCAGGAAATCCTGAGACCATGACGCGACGCAAGGGCATCATCCTCGCCGGCGGCTCCGGCACGCGGCTGCACCCGGCCACGCTGGCGATCAGCAAGCAGCTGCTGCCGGTGTACGACAAGCCGATGGTGTACTACCCGCTCAGCACGCTGATGCTGGCCGGCATGCGCGACATCCTCGTGATCAGCACGCCGCAGGACACGCCGCGCTTCCAGCAGCTGCTGGGCGACGGCGCGCAATGGGGCCTGAACCTGCAGTACGCGGTGCAGCCCAGCCCCGACGGGCTGGCCCAGGCCTTCCTGATCGGCGACAAGTTCATCGGCCGCGACCCGAGCGCGCTGGTGCTGGGCGACAACATCTTCTACGGCCACGACCTCGCGCCGCTCACGCGAGAAGCCGATGCGCAGGCGGGCGGCGCGACCGTCTTCGCCTACCACGTGAACGACCCGCAGCGTTACGGCGTCGTCGCCTTCGACGCCGAGGGCCGCGCCACCAGCATCGAGGAGAAGCCCGCCCAGCCGCGCAGCAACTACGCGGTGACCGGCCTGTACTTCTACGACAACCAGGTGGTCGACATCGCCCGCGCGGTGAAGCCCAGCGCGCGCGGCGAACTGGAGATCACGGCGGTGAACCAGGCCTACCTGGACCGCGGGCAGCTCTCGGTGCGCATCATGAAGCGCGGCTACGCCTGGCTGGACACCGGCACGCACGCGAGCCTGCTGGAAGCCGGCCAGTTCATCGCCACGCTGGAGAACCGGCAGGGGCTCAAGGTCGCGTGCCCGGAAGAGATCGCCTGGCGCGCCGGCTTCATCGACGACGCGCAGCTGGAGCGCCTGGCCGATCCGCTGCGCAAGAACGGCTACGGCCAGTACCTGCTGCAGATCCTGCGCGACGGGAACCGCTCGCTGTGAAGGCGATGCCCACGGCCATCCCCGAGGTGCTGGTGATCGAGCCGAAGGTGTTCGGCGACGCCCGCGGCTTCTTCCTGGAGAGCTGGAACGCGCGCGCCTTCCGCGAGGCGACGGGGGTGGATGCCGCCTTCGTGCAGGACAACCACTCGCGCTCCGCGCGCGGCGTGCTGCGCGGCCTGCACTACCAGCTGCGGCAGCCGCAGGGCAAGCTGGTGCGCGTGGTGCGCGGCGCCGTGTTCGACGTGGCGGTGGACCTGCGGCGTTCCTCTGTGAATTTCGGGAAGTGGGTCGCCGTGGAACTCAGCGAGGACAACCACCGGCAGCTGTGGGTGCCGCCGGGCTTCGCCCACGGTTTCCTGGTGCTGAGCGAGAGCGCGGACTTCCTCTACAAGACGACCGACTACTACGCGCCCGAGCACGAGCGCTGCATCGCCTGGAACGACCCCGACCTCGCCATCGCCTGGCCCGCCGGCGTCACGCCCAGCCTGTCCGACAAGGACAGCCGCGGCCTGCCGCTGGCCCGGGCGGACGTGTTCGCCTGAGCGGCAGGCGGCTTGGGGCACAATTTGCGGTTCACCCGCCCCTCCCGCCATGCAAGAAGCTAACGCTATCGCCCCCCGCGACAAGGCCGAGATCCTGGCCCAGGCGCTGCCGTACATCCGCAAGTTCCATGGCAAGACCATGGTGATCAAGTACGGCGGCAACGCCATGACCGACCCCGAGCTGCAGGCCGACTTCGCCGAGGACGTCGTGCTGCTGAAGCTGGTGGGCATCAACCCGGTGGTGGTGCATGGCGGCGGCCCGCAGATCGAGCAGGCTCTCAAGCGCCTGGGCAAGAAGGGCGAGTTCATCCAGGGCATGCGCGTCACCGACGCCGAGACCATGGAAGTGGTCGAGTGGGTGCTGGCGGGCGAGGTGCAGCAGGACATCGTGGGCTTCATCCACAAGGCGGGCGGCCAGGCCGTGGGCCTGACCGGCCGCGACGGCGGGATGATCCGCGCGAAGAAGCTGAAGATGGTGGACGCCAAGGATCCGGCCAAGGAACATGACGTCGGACAGGTCGGCGACATCGTCGAGATCAACGTGGGCGTGCTGAAGGCGCTGCTGGAGGACAACTTCATCCCCGTGGTCAGCCCCATCGGCTTCGGCGACGAGAACGAGAGCTACAACATCAACGCCGACGTCGTGGCCAGCAAGCTCGCGACCGTGCTGCAGGCCGAGAAGCTGGTGCTGCTCACGAATACGCCGGGCGTGCTGGACAAGGCCGGCCAGCTGCTGACGGACCTGAGCGCGAAGGAGATCGACGCGCTGTTCGCCGACGGCACCATCTCCGGCGGCATGCTGCCCAAGATCAGCGGCGCCCTCGACGCAGCCCGCCAGGGCGTGAACGCCGTGCACATCATCGACGGCCGGGTGCCGCATTCCATGCTGCTGGAAATCCTCACGGACCAGGCCTACGGCACCATGATCCGGTCGAACTGAGCATGCGCCTGCTGTTGGTCGAAGACGACGTGATGGTCGCCAGCGGCATCAAGCTGGGGCTGGCGAACGCGGGCTATGCCGTCGACTGGGTCGGCAGCGGCGAGCGCGCCGAGGAAGTGCTGCGCAAGGAGGTGTTCGATGCCGCGATCATCGACATCGGCCTGCCCGAGATGGACGGCCTGGAGCTCACGCGGCGCCTGCGCCGGCCCGAGATGGCGAGCCAGCACGCGCCGGTGCTGATCCTCACGGCCCGCGACGCGCTGCACGACCGCGTGCAGGGCCTGGACCTCGGCGCCGACGACTACATGATCAAGCCCTACGAGCTGCCGGAACTGCTGGCGCGGCTGCGGGCGCTGCTGCGGCGCTCGCAGGCGGCGACGTCGGCCGTCCTCAGCTTCGGGCCCATCGAGCTGGACACCGCCAACCGGCGCGCGAGCGCCCAGCGCGGCGGCGAGGCGGTCACCATCGACCTGGGCCCGCGCGAGTGGACGGTCATGGAGTACCTCCTGATCCACGCCCCCAAGCCGGCCAGCAAGGACAAGCTGCTGCAGGCGCTGACCGGCTGGGACAAGGAGATCACGCCCAACGCGGTGGAGGTCTACATCTCGCGGCTGCGCGGCAAGCTCGAGCCCTTCGGCGTGGCGCTGCGCTCGATCCGCGGCTTCGGCTACCGGCTGGAACTGCGGCCGGCCGAGGGCGGGTGAAGCTGCACTTCCTGCCGCCCGGCCGGCCCGCGCGCGCGCCCGGCACGCCCGGCCTCACCTCGGGGCTGCGCCGCCGCCTGCTGGTGCTGCTGATCGCGCCGCTGGTGCTGCTAGCCCTGGTCAACACCTGGATGGAGCTGCGCTCGGCCGACAGCGTGGCCGCGCAGCAGGACGAGCACCTGCTGGCGCTCGTGCCGCTGCTGGCCGATTCGGTGATCGGCGTCACGGGCGACCGGCCGCTGCTGATGCTGGCGCCGCCGGTGGAGGAATTCCTGAAGGAGCGGCGCGGCTCGGCCGGCTACGCCATCCTGGACGTGGACGGCAACGTGCTGGCGGGCGACGCCTGGTTCGCCGGCCTGCCGCCGGCCGACAGCGTGGCCGAGGTGCACAGCGAGGAGCACGCGGGCGCCACCTGGCGCATCGTGCGCCAGCGCCAGCCGACGGTCTTCGGCCCGGTGGTGATCGCGGTGGGCGACGGCTCGGACCCGCGCCAGCAGTGGATGCGCTCGGTGATCCTGCGCGTGCTGCTGCCGAACCTGCTGCTGATCCTGGCCGCCGCCTTCGCCGTGCGCTGGGCGGTCCGGCAGGCCCTGAAACCGCTGCTGGCGCTGAAGGACGCGGTGGAGCGGCGCTCGCCGCGCGACCTGAGCGCCCTGGACGTGACGGCCACGCCGGAAGAGGTGCGGCCCCTGGTCGACTCGCTCAACCGGCTGTTCGGCCTGGTCAACGCGCAGGCGGAGAGCCAGCGCCGCTTCGTCGCGGACGCCGCGCACCAGCTGCGCACGCCGCTCGCGGGCCTGCAGGCGCAGGTCGAAGCCTGGGCGGAGGCCGCCGGCTGCGCGCCCGCGCAGGAGACGCTGGCGCTGCCGACCGAGCAGGTCTACAAGCTGCGCAGCGCCACGCGGCGCACCTCGCAGCTGGCCAACCAGCTGCTGGCGCTCTCGCGCGCGGACGCGCGCGGCATGCTGCCGCAGCCGCAGCAGCGGGTGGACCTCAAGGCCTTGTGCGAGCACGCGCTGGAGACGCACCTCGACGACGCCGGCGAGCAGGGGATCGACCTCGGCCTGGACGCGACCCCGGTGCAAGTGATGGGTTACGAGTGGCTGCTGCGCGAACTGCTGGCGAACCTGGTCGACAACGCGCTCAAGCACGCGGGCCGGGGCGCCAGCGTCACGCTGCGCTGCGGTCGCCGCGGCGCCCATGCCTTCCTGGAGGTGGAGGACGACGGCCCCGGCGTGCCGGCGCAGGAGCGGGCCCGCATCCTGCAGCGCTTCTACCGGGTGCCCGGCACGGTGGCCGAGGGCAACGGCCTGGGCCTGGCGATCGCCCAGGAGATTGCCCGGGCCCACCGCAGCCAGCTGGAACTGCAGCCCGGCACGGGCGGCCGTGGCTTGAAAGTCACACTGGCCTTCCCCGGGTGAGCACCTGCTCGCATCCTGCCGGGGGGCGTGGATGGGCTGGAGGAAACCCCAAGGTCGGGTATGCGAGAATCAATTTGCAACCGCTGACCTAGCAGACCCATGTCCCACGCCGAGCTCGATACCCCCGAACCCGCCTCCGGCGGCGACACCCCGGCGGTGACGCGCAAGCGCCCCAAGCCCGGCGAGCGCCGCGTGCAGATCCTGCAGGCCCTGGCCACCATGCTGGAGCAGCCGGGCGCGGAGCGCATCACCACCGCCGCGCTGGCCGCCCGCCTGGAGGTGAGCGAAGCGGCGCTGTACCGCCACTTCGCAAGCAAGGCCCAGATGTTCGAGGGCCTGATCGAATTCATCGAGCAGAGCGTCTTCACCCTGATCAACCAGATCGTCGAGCGCGACCCGGCGGGCCCGGCCCAGGCCGGCCGCATCGTGTCGATGCTGATCCAGTTCGCCGAGAAGAACCCGGGCATGACCCGCGTGATGGTGGGCGACGCGCTGGTGTACGAGAACGAGCGCCTGCAGCAGCGCATGAACCAGTTCTTCGACAAGGTCGAGTCCTCGCTCAAGCAGTGCCTGCGCCATGCGGGTGAGGTTTCGACGCCGACACTGGACGCGCAGGTCCGCGCCTCGGTGCTGACGGCCTTCACCGTGGGTCGGCTGCAGCGCTTCGCGCGCTCGGGCTTCAAGCGCATGCCGTCGGAGCACCTGGAGGCGTCGCTCGCGCGCATGCTGTAGGGTGGCGGTGAGCGCAGCGAACCCCACCGCCGCGAAGCGCCATTTTCCATGCTCCGGATCCGCCTCGCCGGCGAGGATGCGCTGCTGCATCCCACCGGCACCCTCTATCTTTCCGCGCAACGCACGCTCCTGGTCGCCGACGCCCACTTCGGCAAGGCGGTGAGCTTCCGCAAGCTGGGCGTGCCGGTGCCGCGCGGCACCACGGGCGACAACCTGGCGCGCCTGGACGCGGCGCTCGCCGACACCGGTGCGCAACGGGTCGTGTTCCTCGGTGACTTCCTGCATTCCGTGCGCTCGCATGCGGCCGGCACCCTCGGCGTGCTGCAGGCGTGGCGCGATGCGCGCCCGCAGCTGCAACTGACCCTCGTGCGCGGCAACCACGACGACCGCGCCGGCGACCCGCCCGCGAGCCTGCGCTTC
The DNA here is from genome assembly GCF_054956735.1 of Ramlibacter sp. bp-362. Taxonomy (NCBI): domain Bacteria; kingdom Pseudomonadati; phylum Pseudomonadota; class Betaproteobacteria; order Burkholderiales; family Comamonadaceae; genus Ramlibacter; species Ramlibacter sp. bp-362. The sequence continues at coordinate 256,166 of NZ_JBUDXE010000001.1, read as the reverse complement.
GAGGTCGTCGACGAGCCATTGCGGCTCGGCCCCTTCGCGCTGTGCCACCACCCGCGCCCGATGGCAGGCGCGTACGTGCTGGCCGGCCATTGGCATCCCTGCATCAGCGTGGCGGGCCGCGCCTTCGAGCGCCTGCGCCTGCCGTGCTTCTGGCTGGGCGACGACAGCGGGGAACGGCCGGGCCAGGCGGTCGGCGTCCTGCCGGCCTTCGGCAGCTTCACGGGCATGCACCGCATCGAGCCGCGCGCGGGCGACCGCATCTTCCCCGTGGCCGGGGACGTGGTGCGCGCGCTGCCTGTGCCGTAACGGCCGCGTCGGTCCGGCGCTGACAGCGGGCGTCGAAGCGGACCGGCGCTCAGGCTCCCGCGCCGCGCTTCGAATAGGCGGACAACCTCATACAGGAGTGCCCCATGAAGCGTTTCGCCATCCTCGCCACCGCCGCCGCTGCGCTGGCCGCCCCCGCCGTGTTCGCCCAGTCGGCCGCGATCGTGACCGAAGGCGGTCCGGTGATCCTCGAAGGCCCGGCCCTCTCCAAGCCCATCCCGGGTGCCGTCATCGCGCAGGCCCCGGTGGTCTCCACGACTGGCGTCGTCGCGGTCGCGCCCACGACCACCGTGCTCGGCGCGGCGCCGGCCGTGGTGCTCGAGCCCTCGACGACGGTGCTCGGCGCCGCGCCGGCCGTGGCCCAGCCGGGCGCGGTGATCGTGCGCCACTACTGGAACGTGCCGGCGGACATCGACAGCCGCATGGACTTCCAGCGCTGGCAGCGCCTGCTGTGATCCCACCGGGAGAACGACAATGAAGATCCGTCAAGCCGCGGTGCTGGCCGCCGCCTGCCTGGCCGCCTCGGCCTTCGCGCAGGGCTCCGTCACCTCGTCCACCGGCGCGAGCGTCAGCTCCGGCACCGGCATCGTGGTGACGCCGTCGCTGCCCGAAGCCAGCGTCACGGTGCTGCCCTCGACGGTCGCCGCGATCCCGGACGGCCCGCTGCTGCCGGGCGGCACGATGGTGCAGTACAGCACCACGACCGTCATGGGCGCGCCGGCCGGCACCACGACCAAGGTCACGCGCTACTGGGTGAACGTGCCGGCCGACGTGGCCAGTCGGGACAGCTTCCAGCGCTGGCAGCGGCTGAAATAAGGCAGGGATCCCGGCTCAGGGCCGGGATGCCACCTCTGCGCCGACCTTCGCGCCGGCGGCGACGATCTCGGCCCAGGTCTGGTCGTCGATCGCGATGCCCGAGGCTTCGCGTTCGCGCCGGGCCTGGCGCTCCGGTTCGCCGGCCAGCAGCACGCCTTCGCTCCCGGGCGCGGGCGGGCTTTGCCGCAGCCAGTCGACGAAGGCGAGCGCTTCGGACTCGAAGCTCGCCTGCGTCCCCAGCTTGCGGGGGTCCACCACGATCGCGAACATGCCGTTGATGACGGCCCGCTTGCTGTCGGCCGGCCGGTGCCAGGTGCCGCCGCCGCTCAGCGCCCCGCCCAGCAGCTCGCAGGCGATCGCCATGCCGTAGCCCTTGTGCTCGCCGAAGGCGAGCAGGGCGCCGAACAGCCCGCCCGGCTGCGGCACGACGACCACGCCGGGATCGGTGGTGGGCCGTCCCTTTTCGTCGATCAGCAGGCCCGGCTCGACCTGCCGGCCCTCGTTGTGCGCGACGCGCATCTTTCCCTGCGCCACGCGGCTGGTCGCGAAGTCGAGGACGAAGGGCGGCTGTCCCGGCAAGGGAATGCCCACGCAGAAGGGGTTGGTGCCGTAGCGCCCATCGCCGCCGCCCCAGGGCGCGACCACCGGCCGCGACTGCACGTTGACGAAGTGGATGGACACGAGCCCGCGCTGCACCGCCATCTCGGCGAAGTGGCCGATGCGCCCGAGGTGGTGCGCGTTGGCGAGCGCCAACACGCAGCTGCCGCTGGCCTGCGCCCGCTCCATCGCGAGCGCCATTGCCTGTTCGCCCACCACCTGGCCGTAGCCGCGCTGCCCGTCGAGCGCGAGCAGGCTGCCGCCGTCGTGCTTCACGGCGATGCCGGCGTTGGGCTTCAGCCCGCCTTCCAGCACCGCGTCGACATAGCGCGGCACCATGCCGATGCCGTGCGAATCGTGCCCGCTCAGGTTGGCGAGCACCAGGTTGTCGGCGACGGTCTTCGCCTCCTGCGCCGAACTGCCGGCGGCGGCGATGATCTCCGCGACGGTGGTGCGCAATCGGTCGGCTGGAAAGGTCTTGCTCATGGTCTTGTCGATGTGGGTCAAAGTGCGAAGAGAGGAACGCAGAGGACGCAGAGGTTACGCAGAGAACGCAAAAGAACATCCAGAAAAAAGGTTTTCTCTGCGTCCTCTGCGTAACCTTCGCGTCCTCTGCGTTCTTCCTCGCGGCACGCCGGGATCTACGAAGGAGGCTACATCACCGCGCCGACCTGCCAGGGCACGAATTCGTTCTGGCCGTAGCCGTGCTGCTCGCTCTTGCTGCGCTCGCCCGAGGCGGTGGCCAGCACCAGGCGGAAGATGCGCTCGCCCATTTCCTGGATCGAGGCCTGGCCGTCGATGATCTCGCCGCAGTTGATGTCCATGTCCTCTTCCTGCCGCTGCCACAGCGCCGTGTTGGTGGCGATCTTGAGCGAAGGCGAGGGCGCGCAGCCGTAGGCCGAGCCGCGGCCCGTGGTGAAGCAGATCATGTTGGCGCCACCCGCCACCTGGCCGGTGGCGCTCACCGGGTCGTAGCCGGGCGTGTCCATGTAGACGAAGCCGTGCGCCTTCACCGGCTGGGCGTACTCGTACACCGCCTGCAGGTTGCTGGTGCCGCCCTTGGCGACGGCGCCCAGCGACTTCTCCAAGATCGTCGTGAGCCCGCCCGCCTTGTTGCCCGGCGAGGGGTTGTTGTTCATCTCGCCTTCGTTGATCTTCGTGTAGTGCTCCCACCAGTGGATGCGCTCGACCAGCTTCTCGCCGACTTCGCGCTTCACGGCGCGGCGCGTCAGCAGGTGCTCGGCGCCATAGATCTCCGGCGTCTCCGACAGGATGGCCGTGCCGCCGTGCGCCACCAGGAGGTCCACCGCCGCGCCCAGGGCCGGGTTGGCGCTGATGCCGGAATAGCCGTCGGAGCCGCCGCACTGCAGCCCGATGGTGATGTGCGAGGCGCTGCAGGGCGTGCGCGACACGCGGTTGGCGGCCGGCAGCATGTCCTTCACCAGCGCGACGCCCTTCTCCACGGTCTTGCGGGTGCCGCCCGTGTCCTGGATGTTGAACACCTGCAGCGTCTCGCCCTCGCGCAGGCTGCTGTGCGCGAGCCAGGCGTTGATCTGGTTGGCCTCGCAGCCCAGGCCGACGACCACGACGGCCGCGAAGTTGGCGTGCGTCGCGTAGCCGGCGAGCGTGCGCTCCAGGATCTGCATGCCCAGGCCTTCGGTGTCCATGCCGCAGCCGGTGCCGTGGGTGAGCGCTACCACGCCGTCGACGTTGGGATAGAGCTCCAGCGCCTTGGGGTTGGTCTGGCGGGAGAAGTGGTCGGCGATCGCGCGGGCGGCCGTCGCGGAGCAGTTCACGCTGGAAAGGATGCCGATGTAGTTGCGCGTCGCGACGCGCCCGTCCGGGCGGCGGATGCCCATGAAGGTCGCCTCGCGTTTCGGGGGCTCCGGCTTCACGTCGGCCCCGAAGGCGTAGTCGCGCGCGAAGGCGCCGCCCTCCGGGCCCATCCAGAGGTTGTGCGTGTGCACGTGCTCGCCGGCCGCGATGGGCTTGCTGGCGAAGCCGATGATCTGGTCGTAGCGCCGCACGGGCGCGCCGGCGGCAATGTCGTGCGCGGCGATCTTGTGGCCGGGAGGGATCAGGCCGCGGGCGGTGACGTTCTCGACGGACGTGCCGCCGACGAGCTGGGCCCGGGCGATGAGGACATCGTCGTTGGGGTGGAGGCGGATGAAAGGCGTCATGGTTGTTTGCTGGGGTTCGCTGCGCTCACCGCCAGCCTACGAGCTGCGCTGTCCCTCGTAGGCTGGCGGTGAGGCGCAGCCGAACCCCAGCTTCTCAGTAAAAAAGTTTCGGCAGCCACAGCACGGTCTTCGGCATGTACGTGATCAGCACCAGCGACACCAGCAGCGGCAGCAGCCACGGCAGGATCGCCGCCGTCGTGCGTTCCACCGACAGCTTGGAGATGCGCGCCAGCACGAACAGCACCAGCCCCATCGGCGGGTGCAGCAGCCCGATCATCAGGTTCAGCACCATCACCAGTCCGAAGTGGACCAGGTCGATGCCCAGCTGCTGGCAGATCGGCACCAGCAGCGGAACCAGAATGGTGATGGCCGCCGTCGGCTCCAGGAAGCAGCCGACGAACAGCATCAGCAGGTTCGCGAGCAGCAGGAACACCCAGGGCTCGTGGGTGAAGGACAGCACCCAGGTCGAGATCGCCGCCGTCACCCCGGTGGCCGTGAGCATCCAGCCGAAGATCGAAGCCGCCGCGACGATGAACAGCACCGTGGCCGTGGTCTCCACCGTGTCAAGGCAGACCTTCACGAACAGCTTCCAGCTCATGGTCCGGTACCACGCCAGGCCCAGCACCATCGCCCACAGGCACGCGGCGATCGCGCCCTCGGTGGGCGTGAACAGGCCGGTCGTCATGCCGCCGATCAGCAGGATGGGCGTCATGATCGGCAGCACCGCCTGGAAGCGGAACATCCTGTCCGCGAGGAACAGCGCCACGATCCCGGTCAGCACCACCGGCTGCGCCGGCAGGCCGGCCTTGGCGACCAGCAGCCACAGCACGGTCGGCCAGCCGGCCACCACCGCCGTCTCCAGCAGCGCCTTGCTCACGCGCGACCACTCGAACTTGATGTCCGCGCCCCACTTGTTCTTGTGGGCGTAGTAGGCGACCGTCAGCATCATCAGCACCGCCATCAGCACGCCCGGCAGGATGCCGGCGAGGAACAGCGCGCCCACGCTCACGTTGGCCATCATCCCGTAGATCACGAAGGGCAGCGACGGCGGGATGATGGGACCGAGCGTCGCCGAGGCCGCCGTCACGCCGACGGCGAACTCGGTGCTGTAGCCGTGGTCCTTCATCGCCTTGATCTCGATGGTGCCCAGGCCGGCGGCGTCGGCGATGGCCGCGCCGCTCATGCCCGCGAACACCACCGAGCCGACGACGTTCACGTGGCCCAGGCCGCCCCGCATCCATCCCACCAGCGCCAGCGCGTAGTTGTAGATGCGGTTGGTGATGCCGGCGTTGTTCATCAGGTTGCCGGCCAGGATGAAGAAGGGCACCGCCAGCAGCGGGAAGCTGTCGATGCCGCTCACCATGCGGTGGATCACCACGAACGCCGGCAGGTCGCCCGTCGCCAGGATGAACAGCAGCGAGGAGCCGGCCATGGCGATGGCCACGGGCAGGCCGGCGGCCATGAGCCCCAGGAAGAGGACTTTCAGCATGGTTTCTAGTCGTCCTGCATTTCGGAGGTGGGACGCTCCAGCACGGAGTAGCCGCGCTGCCAGTGCCTGCGCATCACCAGGGCGGAACGCACCGTCATGGCGGCGAAGCCGACCAGGCAGATGGCGTACACCCAGTTCATGGGCAGGTCGATCATCGTCATGCGCGAGTTGCTGCCCAGCTTGAGCATCATCATCACGGTCAGCACGACGGCGGCGCCGCAGAAGGCCAGGCGCATGACGTCCACCGACGTGGCCATCACGCGCGCGAGGCGCGGCGGCATGAAGCGGTAGAAGAAGTCCACCTGGATGTGGTTGTTCTTGACCACGCCGATGACCGCGCCCGTGAAGACGGTGGCGATCAGCAGGTAGCGCGCGATCTCCTCCGTCCACGAGGCCGAGTCGTTCATCACGTAGCGGGTGAAGAACTGGTAGAAGACCACCGCGCCCAGGATCCAGAAGAAGCCGAGCGCCACCCAGGCCTCGGGCGAGGTGCCGGAAAGGTCCACCGCCTCGTCCTGGGCGTGGAACTCGCCGTCCTCGCCCAGGACCTGCGGCAGGTCGTCGATGGCGGAACTGGTGCTCACTTGATCTTGACGATGCGGTCCCAGTCCTTCTTGTCCAGCTGCATGGACTCGAAGGTGATGGACTTGAGCACGTGCTGCTGGAAGTCGTTGCGGTCGACGTTCACGACGTTGATGCCCTTCTTCTTGAACTCCTCGACCAGCTCGCCTTCACGCTTGCGGATGTCCTGCGTGGCGCGCTCGGCGGCTTCCTGCGTCACCTCGAACAGGATCTTCTGCTCGGCCGGCGTCATCTTCTTGAGCGTGCTGGGCGAGACGATCGTCAGCAGCGCGTCGGCGATGTGGCCGGTGAGGATGATGTTCTTCTGCACCTCGAAGAACTTCTTGGCCTCGATGGTGGGCAGCGGGTTCTCCTGCGCGTCGACCGTGCCGTTCTGCAGCGCCAGGTAGACCTCGGCGAAGGCGATCGGCGTCGGGTTGGCGCCGCAGGCGCGCGGCAGCGCCGTGTAGGCCGGCGCGTCGGGCACGCGCATCTTCAGGCCCTTCATCTGGTCGCAGCTCGTGAACAGCTTGTTGCTGGTGGCGTGGCGCGCGCCGTAGTAGGTGAGGGCCGTGATGGTGTTGCCGCCGGTGGCCTTCTTGTAGCCCTCGGCGAGCTCCTTGAACACGTCGCTCTTGCTGTACTTGATGACGTGGTCGGCGTCGCGGAAGGTGAAGGGGTAGTAGCTCACGGCCAGGCGCGGGAAGGAGCGCGCGGCGAAGGAGGCGCCGGTGAGGATGATGTCCACCGTGCCGAGCTGCAGGCCCTGGTTGATGTCGCTTTCCTTGCCCAGGCTGGAGGCCGGGAACACCGTGATCTCGAACTTGCCGTTGGTGCGCTTCTTGAACTCCTCGCCGGCCCAGACGGACCACTTGTGGTACGGCTCGGACGTCTCGTAGACGTGCGCCCATTTCAGCTTGGTCTGGGCGGCGGCCGGCGCGGCCGCGGCGGCGGCCAGGGCGCAGGCCGCGATCACTTTCAGGGTCAGGCGTTTGCTCATGGTGTCTCCTTGGTGGATGGGTCGGCTCGGGAACGGTTGGCGCGGCCCCAGCTCGCGCTGTAGCGGCCGGTGGCCTTCTTCAGGTGCTGCTGCATCGCCAGGCGGGCGGCGCCGGCGTCGCGCGCACGGATCGCCTCCAGCACCGCGGCGTGCTCGCGCAGCGCCGCGCTCCAGGAGGCGGGGTTCTCGAAGTAGTCGCCCAGGCGCGAGAAGATCGGCCCGTGGCGCGCGCTCCAGTAGCTGCGCACGGTGTCGCTCAGGACCTCGTTGCCGCAGGCCTGGGCGATGGCGGTGTGGAAGGCCTCGTCGCCGGCGCGCGGTTCGACGCCGGCTTCGGCTTCGTCCTGCATCTGCTGCAGCGCGCTGGTCATGGCGGCGAGCTGCGCCTTGCGCGCGTGGCGGGCGGCGAGCGCGGCCACCTCGCCTTCCACCAGCTCGCGCGCGCGCATCAGTTCCAGCGGCCCCCAGTCGGCGGCGGTTTCGTCGCCGTCGGGCGACGCGCGGCCGCGGCTGCGCTGCTTCGGCGGCTGCACGTAGATCCCGGAGCCGGTGCGCACCTCCACCCAGCCTTCGACCTCCAGCGCGATCAGCGCCTCGCGCACCGAGGGCCGGCTCACGCCCAGCTGCTTCGCGAGGTCGCGCTCGGCCGGCAGGCGCGTGCCGGCGCCGAACTCGCCCTGGGCGATCAGCCCGCGCAGCTGCTCCGCGATCTGGCGGTACAGGCGGCTGGATTCGACGGTCTGGAGCGGCATGGGGGGCTAGGGGCTAGCACGTATTGGCCAAGTGGTCAGGCCAATTAATATCCGGCCCGGGTCCCGGTTCGCGCATCCGGGTGTTCCCGTAGCCCTGACACCAAGGAGCACGCCGTGCGACTGAAGAACAAGACCGCCCTCGTCACCGCCGCCGGCCAGGGCATCGGCCGCGCGAGTGCGCTGGCGCTCGCCGCCGAAGGCGCGCAGGTGTGGGCGACCGACATCAATCCCCGCCTGCTGGACAGCTACGAGGGCGTGTCCGGCGTGCGCTGCGTGCAGCTGGACGTGCTGGACAAGGACGCGATCGCGCGCGTGGTCGGCGCCATGCCCGCGATCGACGTGCTGTTCAACTGCGCCGGCTTCGTCCACAGCGGCACCGTGCTGCAGGCGAGCGACGAGGAATGGAACTTCGCGCTGAACCTGAACGTGCGGGCGCAGTTCTGGGCGATCCAGGCGGCGCTGCCGCGCATGCTCGCCAACGACGGCGGCAAGGGCGCCGGCAGCATCATCAACATGGCCAGCGTGTGCAGCAGCATCAAGGGCCTGCCCAACCGCTTCATCTACGGCACGACCAAGGCCGCCGTGATCGGCCTGACCAAGAGCGTGGCGGCCGACTACGTGGCCAACGGCATCCGCTGCAACGCGATCTGCCCCGGCACCGTGGATACTCCGTCCCTGCACGACCGGATCAACGCCAACCCCGACCCGGTGGCGGCGCGCCAGGCCTTCATCGCGCGCCAGCCCATGGGGCGGCTGGCGATGCCGGAGGAGATCGCGCCGCTGGTGGTGTACCTGGCGAGCGACGAGTCGGTGTTCGTCACCGGCCAGGCCTATGCCGTCGATGGAGGGATCACGCTATGAACCAGCTCGATTTCAACGGCCGCCACGCCATCGTCACCGGCGGCGCGGCGGGACTCGGCTACGCGATCGCGCAGCGCCTGCTCGCCTCGGGCGGCACGGTCACGCTGTGGGACCGCGACCAGGCCGCGGGGCGGCAGGCCGCCGACCGCCTGGGCGCCGGCAGCAGCTTCGTGCAGGTGGACGTGAGCGACGAGACCTCGGTGCGCGACGCGGTGCAGTCCACGCGGCGCCGGGCGCAGCGCGTCGACGCGCTCGTCAACAGCGCCGGCATCACCGGTCCCAACACCAAGGTGTGGGAGTACCCGGTGGACGCGTGGCGGCAGGTGATCGACGTCAACCTCACGGGCCTGTTCCTCTGCTGCCGCGAGGTGGTGCCGGCCATGCGCGCGGCGAACTACGGGCGCATCGTCAACATCGCGTCGGTGGCCGGCAAGGACGGCAACCCCAACGCGAGCGCGTACAGTGCGAGCAAGGCGGCCGTGATGGCCCTGACGAAGTCGCTCGGCAAGGAGCTCGCCGACACCGGCATCCGCGTGAACTGCGTGACGCCGGCGGCGGTGAAGACGGCGATCTTCGACCAGATGACGCAGCAGCACATCGATTTCATGCTCTCCAAGATCCCCATGGGCCGCTTCGGCACGCCCGAGGAGATCGCGGCGATGGTCGGCTGGCTGTGCACCGAGGACTGCTCCTTCTCCACCGGCGCGGTGTTCGACCTCTCGGGCGGCCGCGCCACCTATTGAACGACAACGAGGAAAGAAAGAATGAAACTGGTTCGCTATGGCAACCCCGGCCGCGAGAAGCCGGGCCTGGTCGACGCCGAGGGCAAGCTGCGCGACCTGAGCGGCGTGGTGCCCGATCTCGGTCCGGCGCAGCTGGCGCCCGCGATGCTCAAGCGCATCGCCAAGGCCAACCCGGCGAAGCTGCCGCTCGTGCGCGGCAAGCCGCGCTTCGGCTGCCCGGTGGCCTTCGTGCCCAAGTTCATCGCCATCGGCCTGAACTACTCCGACCACGCGGCCGAGTCGAACATGCCCATCCCCAAGGAGCCGATCGTCTTCATGAAGGCGACCAGCTGCATCCAGGGCCCGGACGATCCGGTGATGCTGCCCAAGAACTCCACCAAGCTGGACTGGGAAGTGGAGCTGGGCATCGTGATCGGCACGCGCGCCCGCTACGTGCCCATGAACCGCGCGCTGGAATACGTGGCCGGCTACACGATCTGCAACGACGTGAGCGAGCGCGAATTCCAGCTGGAACGCGGCAGCCAGTGGGACAAGGGCAAGGGCTGCGACACCTTCGGCCCGATCGGCCCCTGGCTCGTGACCACCGACGAAATCACCAACCCGCAGCGCCTCGCGATGTGGCTGGACGTGAACGGCCAGCGCATGCAGACCGGCAACACCCGCACGATGATCTTCGGCGCGGCGAAGCTGGTGAGCTACTGCAGCCAGTTCATGACGCTGGAGCCGGGCGACGTGATCACCACGGGCACGCCGCCGGGGGTGGGGCTGGGCATGAAGCCGCCGAAGTATTTGAAGAAGGGCGACGTGATGACGCTGGGGATCGAGGGGTTGGGGGAGCAGCGGCAGGAGGTCGTGGCTTTCAAGGCTTGAGGTGGGAGCTGGGGTTCGCTGCGCTCACCACCAGCCTACGAATTTGCGCGCCTGGTTTTCGTAGGCTGGTGGTGAGCGCAGCGAACCCCAGCAAACATCACGCATACAAGCGCCCCCCCGCCTCCCTCACCCTCCCCGCCGTCTCCTCCCCGAGGGCCCGCACCACCGGCTGCCACAGGCTCGCATACGGCGGCAGCTCCTGCGGCGGAAAACTCGTGTGCGGCCAATCCGATCCCCACACCAGCCCGTCCCCGAACACCTCCGCCATGCGCCGCACCAGCGGCTGCAGCGCCCCGTAGGGCGGCTGCGCCCCCAGCCGGTACCACCCCGACAGCTTCACCCAGCACCCGGCGGCCGCGAGCTGTTCCAGCGCGCCCCACGCGGCCGCGTCGTCCATGTGGGCACCGGACATCCCGGCGAGGTGGTCCAGCACGAAGGGCAGGCGATGCCCCGCCTGCCAGCGCGCCAGCTGCGGCAGGTCCGCCGGCGTCGCGTACCACTGCACGTGCCAGCCGCGCCGCCGCAGCGCCGGCGCCAGGCGTTCCAGCATCCGCGGCGCGTCCTCGCGCTCGCTGCCCACGGGCGACACGAGATTCAGGCGCGCGCCGCGCACGCCCAGGTCGTGCATCGCATCGAGCGTCGCCTCCGACTCGTCGCCGGCGAGCACCACGACGCCCCGGTGCCGCCCGCCGCCGGCCTGCAAGGCGCCCAGCAGCACCGCGTTGTCGCTGCCGTACACGCTGGGCTGCACCAGCACGAGATGGCGGCAGCCGTGCAGCTGCGCGAGCGTCTCGATCTCGCCCAGCGGCCGGGGCACCGGCGCGTAGTGCGCGCCCTCGGTCGCGGCGCGGTCGTCGAAGACGTGGACGTGGCAGTCCCAGCCCGTGGCCGGGGGCTCGCTGCGCAGGATCACGGTCTCAGCCGACGCTGATCTTCGCGTCGCGCACCACGGCGGCCCACTGCGCCTGCTGCCGCTTCAGGAACTCGCCCGCTTCCTGCGGCCCGCCCTGGAACACCTCGCCGCTCAGGCTGCGCACGCGGCCCAGCACCTCGGGATCGGCCATCGCCTTGCGGATGGCGCCGGCGAGGCGGTCGCGCACGGCCGGCGCGATGCCCGCCGGCGCCAGCACCGGGTTCCACTCCAGCACCTCGTAGCCGCTCACGCCCGCTTCCTCCATGGTCGGGATCTCGGGCAGCGCGCGGGCGCGCCGCAGGCTCGTCACCGCCAGCGGCCGCAGCTTGCCGGCGTTGATGTGGCCCAGCGACGAGGCGACGTTGGCGAAGAACAGCGGCACCTGGCCGGCCATCACGTCGTTGAGGGCGGGGCCGCCACCCTTGTAGGGCACGTGCACCAGCTGAACACCGGTGCGCTGCTGGAACAGGGCGCCCGCGAGGTGCTGCGCAGAGCCGTTGCCCGACGAGGCGAAGGCGATCTGCCCCGGCTTCGCCTTGGCCGCGCGGATCACGTCGGCGACGCCCTTGGCGGGATACGAGGGCGTGCACACCATGACATTCGGGAACAGCGCCAGCACCGCCAGCGGCGTGAACGCGGTGGCCGTGTCGTAGGGCAGCTTGGAGAACAGCGACGGGTTGACCGCGAACGAGGAAGCATCGAACAGCAGCTGGCTGCCGTCGGGCGTGGCGCGCGCGATCTGCGCGGCGGCGAGCTGGCCGCTCGCGCCCGGCTTGTTGTCCACCACGACGTTCTGGCCCAGCGCCTGCGCCATGTGCGGCGCGATCAGGCGCGCCATCAGGTCGGCGCCGCCGCCCGCGGCATAGGACACCACCAGCGTGATCGGCCGGCCGCCGGCGATGGCGTCCTGCGCCCGCGCCAGCATGGGCGCGGCCATGGAGGCCCCGGCGGCCGCCAGCAGGGTGCGGCGGGAAAGCTTTGCGGTCTTCTCGTTCATCGGGACTCCTCAGGTGATGGTGACGGCGTAATGGAAGGCATGGGCGTCGCCCAGCGTGGTGCGCGCCTCGACGCAGCGGCCGGCCAGGTCGTAGGCGCGGCGCTCCACGCGCGCGCAGGGATGGCCCTCGGGCAGGCCCAGGTGCGCGGCCTGGGCGGCGGCGAGCGTCCCGAAGCCGATCTCGTCGGTGGCGCGCTGCACGTGCACGCCGCAGCGCTGCGCGTACATGGGATAGAAGAGGTCGTCCCATTCGGCCGTCGGCGTGTCGGCCAGCGGCTGGAACAGCGGCAGCGGCAGGTGGATTTCCTCCAGCAGGCGCGGCTGGCCGCCGAGCGAGCGCACGCGCAGCAGCTGCAGCACGGGCTCGCCGCGGGCGATGCCCAGGCGCTGCGCGACGTCCGCGCTGGCGGCGAGCTTGCGCCGCGAGACGATGCGGGAGGTCGGGACCTCGCCCGAGCCGTCGCCGAAGCGGAAGAAGCGCAGCATGGGCGCGCCGCTCATGCCGGCGCGCACGAAGGTGCCGCGGCCGTGCACGCGCTCCACCACACCTTGCGCAGCCAGCAGCTCCAGCGCGCGGCGCAGCGTCGCCATCGCCACGCCATGCTGCGCGGCGAGCGCCTGCTCGGAAGGCAGCGTGCTGCCCGGCGGCCATTCGCCGGCGACGACGCGGGCGCGCAGGGCGGCGGCGATGGCGGCATAGCGGCTCACGCCGGGTTCGGCGGCGAGCGGGGCGGAAGCGGTGGCGTTCGAGATATGGTCCTCTAGAGGAGTAGAGATCTGGCGCGGACTTTAACGGCGAGCCGGCGACGGCCTGGCTGGGGCAAACCCGCACGTCGCCGGAGAATTCACCGTCGCCCCAAAATTCCGGCAAAATAGAACGACCGTTCGTTTTATTTTGATCCGATGTCCTCCGTCACCGAACTGCCCCTGAAGCCCGGCCGCGCCCGGGAGGGCAAGGCCTTGCAGAAAGGCCAGCAGACCAAGGCCGCGATCGTCGACGCCGCGCTCGGCCTCGCCACCCAGATCGGCCTGGAGGGCCTGTCGATCGGCGCGCTGGCCGAGGTCACGCAGATGAGCAAGTCGGGCGTGTTCGCCCACTTTGGCTCGCGCGAGGAACTGCAGATCTCCGTGATCCGCGAATACCATCACCGCTTCGAGCAGGAGGTGTTCTACCCCGCCATGGCCGAGGCCCGCGGCCTGCCGCGCCTGCGTGCCATGTTCGCCAACTGGATGAAGCGCACTTCCATGGAGCTCGATTCCGGCTGCATCTACATCAGCGGGGCCGTCGAATTCGACGACCGCCCCGGCCCCGTGCGCGACGCGCTGGCGGGATCGGTGCAGACGTGGCACGCCGCCATGAAGCGCGCCATCCTGCTGGCCAAGGAAGAAGGGCAGCTGGACCCCGCCACGCCCGAGGAGCAGATGCTGTTCGAGATCCACGGCCTGATCCTGGCGCTGCACTACGACGCGCGCTTCCTCAAGAATCCCGGCTCGATCGCCCGCGCCAACGCGGGCTTCGAGCACATCCTGCAGCGGTACGGCGCAGCCGCCCCCGCCAAGCCTTCCCCCCGAACCGCCCGAACGGCCAAGAACGCCAAGGAGTAAGAACGATGCCCACCTACACGCCGCCGCTGCGCGACATGCAGTTCGTGATCCACGAGGTGTTCCGCATGAGCGAGGAGCTCAAGGCGATCCCCCGCCACGCCGAGATCGACCCCGACACCATCAACGCGGTGCTGGAGGAAGGCGGCAAGTTCGCCGCCGAGGTCACCTTCCCGCTCAACCGCGTCGGCGACGAGCAGGGCTGCAAGCTGGATCCCAGGACGCACGAGGTCACCACGCCCGCCGGCTTCAAGGACGCCTACGCCAAGTATGTCGAAGGCGGCTGGCCGGCGCTGTCCTGCGACCCGGAGTACGGCGGCCAGGGCCTGCCCTTCGTGCTGAACCAGTGCGTCTACGAGATGCTCAACAGCGCCAACCAGGCCTGGACCATGTATCCGGGCCTGTCGCACGGCGCCTACGAGGCGCTGCATGCGCACGGCACCGAGGAGCAGAAGAAGCTGTTCCTGCCCAAGCTGGTGAGCGGCGAGTGGACCGGCACCATGTGCCTGACCGAGCCGCACTGCGGCACCGACCTCGGCTTGCTGCGCACCAAGGCGGAGCCGCAGGGCGACGGCACCTACAAGCTCACGGGCAACAAGATCTTCATCTCCGCCGGCGAGCACGACATGGCGGAGAACATCATCCACCTGGTGCTGGCCCGCCTGCCGGACGCGCCCAAGGGCAGCAAGGGCATCTCGCTGTTCCTGGTGCCGAAGTACCACGTGAAGCCCGATGGTTCGCTGGGCGAGCGCAACCCCATCTTCTGCACCGGCCTGGAGCACAAGATGGGCATCCACGGCAACGCCACGGCGCAGCTGGCGCTCGACGGCGCCGTCGGCACGCTGGTGGGCGAGCCGAACAAGGGACTGCCCGCGATGTTCGTGATGATGAACGCCGCGCGCCTGGGCGTGGGCAACCAGTCGCTGGGCCTCACCGAGGTGGCCTACCAGAACGCGCTGGCGTATGCGAAGGAGCGCATCCAGATGCGCTCGCTGTCCGGCCCGAAGGCCAAGGACAAGCCCGCCGACCCGATCATCGTGCACCCGGACGTGCGCAAGATGCTGCTGACCGCCAAGGCCTATGCCGAGGGCGGCCGGGCGCTGGCGATCTTCTGCACGCTGCTGATCGACAAGGAGCTGTACCACCCCGACGAGAAGGTCCGCAAGGACTCCGCCGAACTGGTGGCGCTGCTCACGCCGATCGTGAAGGCCTTCCTCACCGACAACGGCCACATCGCCACCAACGCCTGCATGCAGGTGTTCGGCGGCCACGGCTACATCCAGGAGTCGGGCATGGAGCAGTTCGTGCGCGACAACCGCATCAACATGATCTACGAAGGCACGAACACCGTGCAGTCGCTGGACCTGCTGGGGCGCAAGGTGCTGGGCAACAACGGCGCCACGCTGAAGAAATTCGGCAAGCTGGTCGCGCAGCTGGTGGAGGAAGAGGGCGTCAACGAGAAGATGGCCGAGTTCATCAACCCGATCGCCTGGCTGGGCGACCAGATGACCAAGTTCACCACCGAGATCGGCTTCAAGGGCTTCCAGAACCCGGACGAGGTGGGCGGCGCGGCGGTGGACTACCTGCGCGTGCTGGGCCACCTGGTGTTCGGCTACTTCTGGGCCCGCATGGCGCAGGTCGCGCTGCGCGAGATCGAGGCCGGCAACACCGACCCGTTCTACCAGGGCAAGCTGCAGACGGCACGCTTCTACTTCGCACGCCTGTTCCCCGAGACGGCGAGCCTGATGCGCACGGCGCGCTCGGGCGTGGCGAACCTGCTCGACACGGACGCGGCGCTGTCATGAAGTCCGTCCTCATTGCCTCCCTCGCGTTCGCGGCCTCGGCCGCCTTCGCGCAGATGACCCCCGTGGGCGTCTGGCGCAGCATCGACGACAAGAGCGGCGAGGCCAAGGCCGAGATCCGCATCGCGGAGCAGGGCGGGGCGCTGTACGGCCGCATCGAGAAGCGGCTGACGAAGAACGCGAAGCCGGACGACGTGTGCAACGAGTGTCGCGACGAGCGCAAGGGCCAGCCCATCCTGGGGCTGGAGATCATCCGCGGCGCGAAGAAGGTGCAGGGCAAGGACGTCTGGGAAGACGGCAAGATCCTCGATCCGGAGAACGGCCGCGAATACACGCTGCGCCTCACGCCGATCGAAGGCGGGCAGAAGCTGCAGGTGCGCGGCTCCATCGGACCGTTCGGGCGCACGCAGACCTGGGTGCGCGTGCAGTAAGGAGAATCCATGTACAAGGAACAGGACGAGCGCGCGGCGGGAGCCGCGGCGCAGAGAAAGGGCGCGACGATGACCCGCTTCCCGGTCCGCAAGGTCGCCGTGCTCGGCGCCGGCGTCATGGGCGCGCAGATCGCCGCCCACCTGGTGAACGTCAAGGTGCCGGTGGTGCTGTTCGACCTGCCCGCCAAGGAAGGCCCGAAGAACGGCGTCGTCACCAAGGCGGTCGAGAACCTCAAGAAGCTCAAGCCCTCGCCGCTGGGCGTGCCCGAGGACGCCGCGCTGATCCAGCAGGCGAACTACGAGGAGCACATGGGGCTGCTCGCCGAATGCGACCTGGTGATCGAGGCGATCGCCGAGCGCATGGACTGGAAGCTGGACCTGTACAGGAAGATCGCGCCGCACGTGGCGCCGCACGCGATCCTGGCGTCCAACACCTCGGGGCTGTCGATCACGAAGCTGTCCGAGGCGCTGCCGGAGGGGATCAAGCCGCGCTTCTGCGGCATCCACTTCTTCAACCCGCCGCGGTACATGGTCCTCGTCGAGCTGATCGCGACGCCGACGACCAGGCCCGAGATCCTGGACGACCTGGAGACCTTCGTCACCAGCGGCCTCGGCAAGGGCGTGGTGCGGGCCAAGGACACGCCCAACTTCATCGCCAACCGCGTCGGCATCGCCGGCATGCTGGGGACGATGCGCGAGGTGGAGAAGTTCGGCCTCACCTTCGACGTCGTCGACGACCTCACGGGCAAGAAGCTGGGGCGCGCGTCCAGCGGCACCTTCCGCACGGCGGACGTCGTGGGCCTGGACACGATGGCGCATGTGATCAAGACGCTGCAGGACACGCTGTCGGCCGACACCGATCCGTTCTACGGCAGCTTCGGCACGCCGCCCGTGCTGTCGAAACTGCTGGAGCTCGGGAACCTCGGGCAGAAGTCCAAGGCCGGCTTCTACAAGAAGGTCGGACGCGACATCCTGCGCTTCGATCTGGAAAGCGGCGAGTACGTGCCGGGCGGCCAGAAGGCCGACGAGGTCTACGGCCGCATGCTGAAGAAGCCCGCGGGCGAACGCCTCAAGCTGCTGCGCAACAGCACGGGCGCGCAGGGCCAGTTCCTGTGGTCCATCCTGCGCAACAGCTTCCATTACGCGGCCGTGCACCTGGCCTCCATCGCCGAGACGGCGCGCGACGTGGACCTGGCGATGCGCTGGGGCTTCGGCATGAAGCAGGGCCCCTTCGAGCTGTGGCAGGAAGCGGGCTGGCTGCAGGTGGCGCAGTGGATCCAGGAAGACATCGAGGCCGGCAAGGCGCTGTCCAAGGCGCCGCTGCCCGAGTGGGTGTTCAAGGGTCCGGTCGCCGAGGCGGGCGGCGTGCACACCGAGCAGGGCTCGTTCAACCCGACGACGGGCCAGTTCCAGCCGCGTCGCATGCTGCCGGTCTACCAGCGCCAGCTGTTCCCCGAGCTGCTGCGCGGCGAGGCCGGTCCGCGCTTCGAGACGGCGGGCACGACGCTGCACGAGGACAGGAACATCCGCCTGTGGACGCTGGACGGTGAAGTGCTGATCGCGAGCCTCAAGACCAAGATGCACACGATCAGCCCCGAGGTCTGCGAAGGCCTGCAGCAGGCGGTGGAGACGGCGGAGAAGGACTTCCAGGGCCTGGTGGTCTGGTCGGGCGACGAGCCCTTCAGCGCCGGCGCCGACCTGGAGTCCACGCTCCCGGCGTTCATCGCCGTGGGCGTCGCGGCCATCGAGGACGCCGAAGGCTTCATGCAGCAGACCATGCTGCGCCTGCGCTATGCCAGCGTGCCGGTCGTGTCCGCGATCCGGGGGCTGGCGCTGGGCGGCGGCTGCGAGCTGGGGCTGTATTCCGCGAAACGCGTCGCCGCGATGGAGAGCTACATCGGCCTGGTGGAAGTGGGCGTGGGCCTGGTGCCCGGCGCCGGCGGCCTGACCTACATCGCGCGCCGCGCCGCCGAGAATTCGGCGAGCAGCACCGACAAGGACCTGCTGAAGTTCCTCACCGAGGGCTTCACGGCGGCGGCCATGGCGAAGGTGGGCACCAGCGCGATCGAGTCGCGCAAGATCGGCTACCTGCTGGACAGCGACATCATCGTCCCGAACAAGGACGAACTGCTGTACGTCGCCGTGCAGCAGGCGAAGGCGATGTACGACGCGGGCTACCGCGCGCCGCTGAAGCGCATGTTCCCGGTGGCGGGACGCAGCGCCAAGGCAACCATCCAGGGCCAGCTCGTGAACCTGCGCGACGGCGGCTTCGCCAGCGCGCACGATTTCCACATCGCCTCGCTGATCGCCAACGTGGTGACCGGCGGCGACGTCGACGCCAACACGCTCGTCACCGAGGAATACCTCATGACCCTGGAACGCCGCGCCTTCTGCGAACTGGTCCAGCATCCGAAGACGCAGGAGCGGATCCTGGGGATGCTGAGCACCGGGAAGCCGGTGAGGAACTGATGCTGCATTCCTCCCTCCCCCTCTGGGGGAGGGTTGGGGTGGGGGCACGCATGCAACACCAATCCACTTCTTCGGCCCAACGCAACGCCCGGACTCTCCGGCGCGGGATGACCGACTCGGAGCGGAAGCTCTGGTCCGGGCTGCGGGGTGAGCAGTTGGGCGTGAAGTTTCGCCGCCAGCACCCGTTGGGGAGCTATGTCGCCGACTTTGCCTGCCTGGATCCGAAGCTGATCGTCGAACTCGATGGCTCTCAGCACGCGGCCCAGGCGGAGTACGACGCACGCAGGGACCGCTTCTTCCACGAGCACGGATTTTCCGTGCTGCGTTTTCCCACGAACGCGCCGCTCGTCAACCTCGAAGGAGTGCGCGTCGCGATTCTTGAACAAGTGAAGGTGTTGGTGGGCCGTGCCCCCACCCCGACCCTCCCCCAGAGGGGGAGGGAGAAAGACAGGAGATCGTCATGAGCAAGCAGATCCAGGACGCCTACATCGTCGCCGCCACCCGCACGCCCATCGGGCGTTCGCATCGCGGGTTCTTCCGCAATACCCGGCCGGATGACCTGCTGGCCACCGTGTTGAAGTCCGCGATGGCGCAGGTGCCGGATCTCGATCCGCAGGCGGTGGAGGACATCATCTGCGGCTGCGCGATTCCGGAAGGGCCCCAGGGCCTGAACGTCGCGCGCATCGGCGCCGTGCTCGCGGGGCTGCCCAAGAGCGTGGGCGGCATCACCGTCAACCGCTTCTGCGCCTCCGGCCTCGCGGCGGTGCAGATGGCGGCCGATCGCATCCGCGTCGGCGAGGCCGACGTGATGATCGCGGCCGGCACCGAGAGCATGAGCATGGTGCCGATGATGGGCAACACGCCCTCGCTGTCGCCGACCATCTTCAGCGACCCCGACGACATCGAGAGCTACGGCATCGCCTACGGCATGGGCCTCACGGCCGAGAAGGTGGCCCGCCAGTGGAAGGTGGGCCGCGAGGCGCAGGACGAGTTCGCGTACCGCTCGCACATGAAGGCGCTCGCGGCCATGAAGGCGGGCGAGTTCGCCGACGAGATGACCGAGGTGGAAGTGGTCGAACGCTCGCTCGACCTGGAGGAAGCGCAGGTGCAGTACGCCACCCGCAAGGTCAACCTCGACGAAGGCGCCCGCCCGGACACCACCGTGGAGACGCTCGCCAAGCTCCGGCCCGTGTTCGCCGCCCGCGGCAGCGTCACGGCCGGCAACAGCTCGCAGACCTCCGACGGCGCCGGCGCGCTGATCCTCGCCAGCGAGGCCGCCGTCAAGCGCTTCGGCCTGCAGCCGCTGGCGCGCTTCGTGAGCTACGCGAGCCGCGGCGTGCCGCCGCACATCATGGGCATCGGCCCGATCGAGGCGATCCCCGCCGCGCTCAAGTCCGCCGGACTGAAGCAGGACGACATGGGCTGGATCGAGCTGAACGAAGCCTTCGCCGCCCAGTCGCTCGCCGTGATCGACACGCTGGGGCTGGACCCGGCCAAGGTGAACCCCATGGGCGGCGCCATCGCGCTGGGCCACCCGCTGGGCGCCACCGGCGCGATCCGCTCGGCGACCGTCGTGCACGCGCTGCGCCGCAAGAACCTGAAGTACGGCATGGTGACCATGTGCGTCGGCATGGGGCAGGGCGCCGCCGGCATCTTCGAGCGGGTCTGAGGCCGTGGACGCCGCCCCGGCCGCCCGCCCCGTCGCCCTGGTCGTCGGTGCCGGCGATGCCACCGGCGGCGCGATCGCCCGGCGCTTCGCGCGCGGCGGCTACGTCACCTGCGTCGCGCGCCGCAGCCTCGACAAGCTGCAGCCGCTGGTGGACGAGATCCGCGCCGCCGGCGGCCAGGCGCACGGCTTCGCCTGCGATGCGCGCAACGAGGACGAGGTCGCGGCGCTGTTCGACGACATCGAAGCCCGCATCGGCCCGATCGAGGTGTTCGTCTTCAACATCGGCGCCAACGTGCCCTCCAGCATCCTGGAGGAGACGGCGCGCAAGTACTTCAAGATCTGGGAGATGGCCTGCTTCGCCGGCTTCCTCACCGCCCGCAAGGCGGCGCGCTGCATGGCGCCGCGCGGCAAGGGCACCATCCTGTTCACCGGCGCCACGGCCTCGCTGCGCGGCTCGGCCCACTTCGCCGCCTTCGCCGGCGCCAAGGCGGCGCTGCGGGCGCTGGCGCAGAGCATGGCGCGCGAGCTGGGGCCGCGCGGCATCCACGTCGCCCACGTCGTGATCGACGGCGGCATCGACACGGCCTTCATCCGCGAGAATTTCCCCGAGCGCTACGCCCTGAAGGACCAGGACGGCATCCTGAACCCGGACCACATCGCCGAGAACTACTGGATGCTGCACATGCAGCCGCGCGACGCCTGGACCCACGAACTCGACCTGCGTCCCTGGATGGAGAAATTCTGATGCCCAAGACCGTGGAGTTCTTCTTCGACGTCGGCAGCCCCGCCGCCTACCTCGCGTGGACGCAGCTGCCCGCGCTCGCGCGCGACACCGGCGCGACGATCGCGTACAAGCCCTTCCTGCTGGGCGGCGTGTTCCAGGCGACCGGCAACCGCTCGCCGATGGAGGTGCCGGCCAAGGGCCGCTACCTGCAGGCCGACCTGGAGCGCTTCGCGCGGCGCTACGGCGTGCCCTTCCGCCACAACCCGCACTTCCCGATCAACACGCTGATGCTGATGCGCGGCGCCCTGGGCCTGCAGATGCGCGCGCCGCAACGCATGCAGGCCTACGTCGACGCGGTGGTCCGCGCGATCTGGGTCGACGGCCGCGACATGAACGACCGGGCGACGGTCGCGGCGGTGCTGCAGCAGGCCGGCTTCGAACCGGAGGAGCTGCTGGCGCTGGCGGCCGATCCGCAGGTCAAGGAGCAACTGAAGGTGGTGACGCAGGAGGCCGTGGACTGCGGCGTCTTCGGCGCGCCCACCTTCTTCGTGGACGGCACCCTCTACTGGGGCCAGGACCGGCTGGACTTCGTCAAGGAGGCTTTGCAAGCATGAGCGACATCCTCGTCCACGCCGAAGGCGGCGTGCTGACCCTCACCCTCAACCGCCTGGAGCGCAAGAACTCCATCACCGTCGCGATGTACGCCGCGCTGGCCGACGCCATCGAGCAGGCGAAGGACGACGCGTCCGTGCGCGTCGTGCTGCTGCAAGGCCACGAGACGGTGTTCTGCGCCGGCAACGACATCGGCGACTTCCTGGACAAGCCACCGGCGGGCCAGGACTCGCCGGTGTTCCGCTTCCTGCGCGGCATCGCCACCTTCCCCAAGCCGCTGCTGGCGGCCGCCTGCGGCCCCGCCGTGGGCATCGGCACGACCATGCTGCTGCATTGCGACCTGGTCTATGCGGGCGACAACGCGGCGCTGTCGCTGCCCTTCGTCAACCTGGGCCTGTGCCCCGAGGCGGCATCGAGCCTGCTGCTGCCGCAGATGCTCGGCTACCACCGCGCCGCCGAGGCGCTGCTGCTGGGCGAGCCCTTCCTCGCCGAAGCGGCGCTGGAAGTCGGCCTGGTGAACCGCGTGCTGCCGCCGACCGAAACCAATGCCTATGCGAACGCGCAGGCGCGCAAGCTCGCGGCCAAGCCGATGACGAGCCTGGTGGAAACCAAGCGCCTGATGAAGAAGGGGCAGCAGCAGGCCGTCCTGCAGCAGATGCTCGACGAAGGCGAGACCTTCGGCCGCATGCTCACGGCGCCGGCGGCGCGCGAGGCGTTCACGGCGTTCATGGAGAAGCGCAAGCCGGATTTCTCGAAGCTGTAGCCTGAGGGTTTGTCATCCCGGGCTTGACCCGGGATCCATCGGTGCGTGGCACTGCGCCACCGTGGATTGCGGGTCAAGCCCGCAATGACAAGGCTGGGGTCTTATACGGCCGAGCGCGAGGCGCATCTTCTTTGTAGAAGCTGCCCCCAAAAGGTGCGCCGCTGTGTACACTCCGGCCGCATAAAGCAGAGCCGCTCGCGCGGCCAGACAACAGCGAGTGCGCGCCGCGAGGCGCGCGATGGGAACGGGGGCTTCACGACTTGCCGGGAGAGCATGTTGAAGCGTTCCTTTGGGTCCATCGCGGCCGTCCTGTTCGCCGTCGCCGCCTGGGCGCAGGCCCCCGACGACGGTGAGTGGCGCACCGCGGGCCGCGACCCGGGCCTCACCCGCTTCAGCCCGCTCGCGCAGATCACCACCGCCAATGTCGCGCAGCTGAAGCTCGCGCTGCACTTCCCCACCGGGCTCGACCGCGGCCACGAGGCGGCGCCCATCGTGGCCGACAACACGATGTTCGTGGTCGGGCCCTTCCCCAACCTGGTGTTCGCCTTCGACCTGGCGCAGCCCGGCTTCCCGCTCAAGTGGGTGTTCGACCCGAAGCCGCAGGCGAGCGCGCAGGGCGTCGCCTGCTGCGACACCGTCAACCGCGGCGGCGCCTACGCCGACGGCCGCCTGTTCTTCAACACGCTGGACAACCAGACCATCGCGCTGGACGCGAAGACGGGCAAGGAGCTGTGGCGCACCAAGCTCGGCGAGATCAAGCTCGGCGAGAGCATGACCATGGCCCCGCAGGTCGTGAAAGGCAAGGTCATCGTCGGCAACAGCGGCGGCGAACTGGGCGTGCGCGGCTGGCTCACGGCCCTCGATGCGGCGACAGGGAAGATCGCGTGGCGGGCCTATTCCACCGGCCCCGACAAGGACGTCCTGATCGGTCCCAACTTCAAGCCCTTCTACGCGTCGGACCGCGGCAAGGACCTGGGCGTGAAGACCTGGCCGGGCGAAGCGTGGAAGATCGGCGGCGGCACCGCCTGGGGCTTCGTCAGCTACGACCCGGACCTGGACCTCCTCTACTACGGCACCGCGAACCCGGGCCCGTGGAACCCCGAACAGCGTCCCGGCGACAACAAGTGGACGGCCGGCCTGTTCGCGCGCCGCCCCGACACCGGCGAGGCCGTGTGGTACTACCAGACCAGCCCGCACGACCTGCACGACTACGACGGGGTGAACGAGAGCATCCTGGTCGACCTGGACTGGCAGGGCGCGAAGCGCAAGGTGCTGCTGCGCCCCGACCGCAACGGCTACCTGTACGTGATCGATCGCACGACCGGGCAGGTGCTCTCGGCCACGCCCTTCGCGCACGTGACGACCTCCAGCCGCGTGGACCTGGAGACCGGCGCGCTCGTCTACAACCCGGCCAAGACGCCGCGCACGGGCGAGACGGTGCGCAGCATCTGCCCCGCCTCCCCGGGCGCCAAGGACTGGCAGCCTGCGGCCTGGTCGCCGCGCACGCAGCTGCTCTACATCCCGCACCAGAACCTCTGCCAGGACACGATCACCTTCGAGGCCAGCTACATCGCCGGCACGCCCTTCGTGGGCGCCGACGTCAAGATGTACGGCGGCCCGGGCGGCTACCGCGGCGTGTTCGCGGCCTGGGATCCCGTCAAGGCGCGGAAGGTCTGGGAGATCCACGAGCGCTTCCCGGTCTGGAGCGGCGCGCTCGTGACGGCCGGCGACGTCGTCTTCTACGGCACCATGGACGGCTGGTTCAAGGCGGTCGACGCGCGCAGCGGCAAGCTGCTGTGGCAGTTCAAGACCGAGTCGGGCGTGATCGGCCAGCCGGTGAGCTTTCGCGCCGCCGACGGCCGGCAATACATCGCCGTGCTGGCCGGCGTGGGCGGCTGGTCGGGCGCGATCGTGTCGGCCGACCTCGATCCGCGCGACGGCACCGCCGCGCTCGGCTTCGCCAATGCGATGCGCGACCTGCCTTCGGTGACGAAGAAGGGCGGCCACCTCTACGTCTTCGGCCTGCAGGGGGCGGAGTGAAGCGGCTCGCCTTGCTCCTGCTCCTTTGCGCCGCCGGCGCCGCCTCGGCGCAGCCACAGGCCCTGCGCGTGTGCGCCGACCCCGACAACCTGCCGTATTCGCACGAGGACGGCAGCGGCTTCGAGAACCGCATCGCGCAGCTCATCGCCGACGACTTCGGCCTGCCGCTGCAGTACGCGTGGCTGCCCGACCGGCGCGGCTTCGTGCGCAAGACCATGGGCGCGGGCCTGTGCGACCTGATCGTCGGCGTGCCGGTGGAATTCGAGCGCACGCTCAACACGCGACCCTACTACCGTTCCAGCTACATGCTGGTTGAGCCCGCCGGCGACGCCGCGCCGCCGCGCGACTTCGCCGACCCGCGCCTGCGCCGCTGGCGCATCGGCGTGCAGCTGGTGGGCGACGATTTCGCCACCACGCCGCCGGGCCATGCGCTCGCCGAATCGGGCGCGACCGACAACGTCGTCGGCTTCCCCATTCCCGGCGAGCAGCCGGCCGCCGAGCGCATCGTGCAGGCGCTGGCGCGCGGCGAGCTCGACGCGGCCTTCGTCTGGGGCCCGCAGGCGGGCTACTACGCGCAGCGCGCGAGCCGTCCGCTGCAGTTGCACTACGTGCCGCCGCCGGCCTGGCTGAAGAAGCAGCCCTTCTCCTTCGCGATCGCCATGGGCGTGCGCCGCGGCGACAAGGCCTTGCGCGACCGGCTCGACGACTTCATCGCGCGGCGGCGCGCCGACATCGCCCGCATCCTGGCCGAGTACGGCGTGCCGCGCCTGCCGGAGCCGGGGTCATGAACATCCTGCACGTCGTGCTGGCGCTGGCCGCGGTCGCGTCGCTGGCTGGCTGCGAACGGGAGGAGCGGCATTTCCGGGCCGAGCGCCTGAACACCGGTCCCAACGCCTCGGCCACGCGGCAAAGCCTCAACCAGCCGGCGATGGCGCTGGGCGGCTACGTGAAGCCGCCGGCCGCGAACATCAGCATGTACGACGACAACGCCTACGCCATCACGGAGGGCAAGCGGCTGTTCCGCTGGTACAACTGCAGCGGCTGCCATGCCAACGGCGGCGGCGGCATGGGACCGGCGCTGATGGACAGCAAGTGGGTCTACGGCAGCGACCCGGCCAGCCTGTTCGAGACCATCACACAGGGCCGGCCCAACGGCATGCCTTCCTTCGGGGGCCACATCCCCGACGACCAGGTGTGGAAGCTCGTGGCCTACGTGCGCGCCATGGGCGGCGCCGTGCGCAGCGACGTGGCCCCATCGCGCCCCGATTCGCTCTATCCCGGCAAGCCGGAGAACTTCCGCTCGCCGCAGCCGGCGATCGGCAAGGGGACGTCGGAGTCCGAGACGACCTGGGAGCCGCGGCGATGAACCCCGGACTGCACGACGCGCTGAACGCGATGGGGCCGCAGGCGGGCCACGTCGCCCAGCTGTGGAACGTCTTCCTGTGGATCTGCGGGATCGTGTACCTGCTCGTGCTGGCCACGCTCGCGTACGCCCTCTGGCGGGCGCCGCGCATCCGCGAGCAGGAAGCGGCGGACCTGAGCACCGTCAACCGCATCGAACCCGGCCCACGCCGGTACGTCACGATCGCGATCTCGGCCACCATCGTGCTGCTGCTCGTGCTGCTGGGCGCCAGCGTCTTCACCGACCGCGCGCTCGCGCGCCTGCCGCTGAAGGGCGCGCTCAACATCGAGGTCACGGCCAACCAGTGGTGGTGGTCGGTGAAGTACATGGAGGGGCCGGTCTCGGAGACCTTCGTCACGGCCAACGAGATCCACGTGCCGGTCGGCCGGCCGGTGCTGGTGCGGCTGAAGGCCACCGACGTGATCCACAGCTTCTGGGTGCCCAGCCTCACCGGCAAGCGCGACCTCATCCCGGGCCGCACGGCGACCATCGCGTTCCGCGCGGACCAGCCCGGCATCTACCGCGGCCAGTGCGCGGAGTTCTGCGGCTTCCAGCACGCGTTCATGGCCTTCGAGGTGCACGCGCAGCCGCCGGCCGAGTTCGAGGCCTGGCGCCGGGCGCAGCTCGTCCCGCCGCCGCCGCCCACCGATGCGCTCGCGCTGCGCGGCCAGTCCCTGTTCCAGTCGGTCCAGTGCGCGATGTGCCACGCCGTGCAGGGCACGATCGCCCAGAGCCACAACGCGCCCGACCTCACGCACCTGGCCAGCCGGCGCACCATCGCCGCCGGCACGCTGCCCAACACGCCGGAGAACCTGGCCAGCTGGATCGCCGACCCGCACAAGCACAAGCCCGGCGTGAACATGCCGGCCAACCCGATGTCGAGCGAGGACCTCGCCGCCCTCGTGGCCTACCTGGGAACGCTCAAATGAACCACGGCCCGCTGGGCGAGAAACCCGATCCGGTGAAAGGCCGGACCAAGGACGGCCTGAATGGCGGCGAGCTGGTCGCGCGCCTGCTGGACGACACCTGGCGCGACCCGCCCGGCTTCTTCGGCTGGTTCTGCGCGATCAACCACAAGACCATCGCCAAGCGCTTCATGGTCACCTGCCTCGTGTTCCTGGCGCTCGGCGGCATCCTGGCCGCGATGATGCGCATGCAGCTGTCGCGCCCCGGGAACACGCTGATGGGCCCGGACCTCTACAACCAGGTCTTCTCCATGCACGGCACGAACATGATGTTCCTGTTCGCCGTGCCGGTGATGCAGGCGGTGGCCATCTACCTGATCCCGCTGATGATCGGGGCGCGCAGCGTGGCCTTCCCGCGCATGAACGCGTACGCGTACTGGATGCTCCTGTTCGGCGGCGCGACGATCTGGCTCGCGTTCTTCTTCAACACCGGGCCGGAGAACGGCTGGTTCAACTACGTGCCGCTCTCCGGTCCCGCCTACAGCGCCGGCAAGCGCAGCGACTTCTGGGCCCAGATGATCACCTTCACCGAGGTCTCGGCGCTGCTGGAGGCGGTGGTGATCATCTGCACCGTCT
Source organism: Ramlibacter sp. bp-362 (assembly GCF_054956735.1). NCBI lineage: Bacteria > Pseudomonadati > Pseudomonadota > Betaproteobacteria > Burkholderiales > Comamonadaceae > Ramlibacter > Ramlibacter sp. bp-362. The sequence continues at coordinate 229,008 of NZ_JBUDXE010000001.1, read as the reverse complement.
TCAAGATGCGGGCGCCGGGCATGACGCTCAACCGGATCCCGCTGTTCGTCTGGGCGATGCTGGTGACCGCCTTCACCATCATGTTCGCGATGCCGGCGGTGGCGACCGCGAGCGCCATGCTGATCTCCGACCGGCTGGTGGCCACGCACTTCTTCAACCCGGGCGAGGGCGGCGACGTGCTGCTGTGGCAGCACCTGTTCTGGTTCTTCGGCCACCCGGAGGTCTACCTGATCTTCATGCCGGGCCTGGGCTTCATGTCGGCCATCATCCCGACCTTCGCGCGCCGCCCGATGTTCGGCTACACGGCGATGGTGCTGTCCATCATCGCCACGGGCTTCCTCTCCTTCGGCCTGTGGGTGCACCACATGTTCGCCACCAACGTGCCGGAGCTCGGGAAGACCTTCTTCACGGCCGCCAGCATGCTGATCGCCATCCCCACCGCCACGCAGATCTTCTGCTGGATCGCGACGCTGTGGACCGGCCGGCTGAACTTCAAGGTGCCGCTGCTGTACGCGCTGTCCTTCTTCTTCATCCTGATCGTCGGCGGCATGACGGGCCTGATGCTGGCATCGGTGTCGCTCGACTCGCAGGTGCACGACAGCTACTTCGTCGTCGCGCACCTGCACTACGTGCTCCTGGGCGGCGCCGTCTTCCCGCTGTTCGGCGCCTTCTACTACTGGTTCCCGAAGTTCACCGGCCGCATGATGTCCGAGCACCTGGGCCGCTGGAGCTTCTGGCTCATGTTCATCGGCTTCAACGTCACCTTCTTCCCCATGCACATCCTGGGCCTGGAAGGCATGCCGCGCCGCGTGTACACCTACCCGGCGGAGATGGGCTGGGGCTCGCTGAACCTGCTCGCGAGCGTGGGCGCGTTCACGCTCGCGACGGGCTTCCTGCTGTCGCTGGTGAACGCGGTGCTCAGCGCCCGCCGCGGTGCCCTGGCCGGGCCGGACCCCTGGGGCGCCGGCACGCTCGAATGGGTGGCCGAATCGCCGCCGCGCGTGTGCAACTTCCCGGCGATCCCGGTGGTGCACGGGCGCGACCCGCTCTGGCAGGGCGTGCCCGAAGGGCAGCCGGACCACGTTGCCGGGCTGGCGGCCGACGTGCGCGAGGTGCTGTCCACGACTGTGGCCGACGCCCGGCCGGACAGCCGCATGATGTTCCCCGAGCCGACGCCCTGGCCCTTCCTCGCCGCCGTGGCGACGACGATCTTCTTCATCGCCTCCATCTTCACGCCCTGGGCGATCGTCTGGGGCATGGTGCTGGTGGCGGCCGTCCTCGTCGTGTGGTTCTGGCCCTCGCGGAAGGAGGCGGCCGAGGAGCTCGCCCTGGAGAAGATCCCATGAACCAGGCGTTCGTCCGCGGCAAGGCGCTCGACGTCTCCGGGCTGCCCACGGTGGTGTTCGGGCACCGCAGCCTGATGTGGTGGGGCACGCTGTGGCTGATGGCCATCGAGGGCACGGTGTTCGCGCTCGCGATCCTGTGCTACTTCTACCTGCGCAGCCACCAGGAGACCTGGCCGCTCACCTCGCTGCCGCCCGACCTGCTGTGGGGCACCGTGAACACGGTGGTGATGCTGGTGAGCTTCCTGCCCGCCCACCTCGCCAAGCAGTCCGCGGAGCGCATGGACCTGCAACGGGTGCGGGTCTGGCTGATCGTCAGCGCGCTCTTCGGCGTCGCCTTCTGCGTGATCCGCATCTTCGAGTTCGCGACGCTCAACGTGCGGTGGGACAGCAACGCCTACGGCTCGGTGGTCTGGATGCTGCTGGTGCTGCACACCACGCACATCCTCACCGACTTGGTGGACACGGTGGTCCTCTCCCTGCTGTTCTTCACCGGCCCGCTGGACGGCAAGCGCTACGTGGACGTGAGCGAGAACTCCTTCTACTGGTACTTCGTGGTGGCGGCCTGGATCCCGATCTACCTGGTCATCTACTGGGGCGCACGGACGGTGGGGACATGAAGAAGAGCGGCTTCGCGCTGGTGCTCGCACCGACCATCGCGCTGGCGACGCAGAGCGTGCTGTACGCGCTGGTCACGCCCTCTTGCAGCGCGCAGGTGCGGCTCGACATCCACCTCGTGGCCGCGGTGGCCCTGGTGGTCGTGGTGGTGCTGGCCGTGCTGGCCTTCTCCGAATCGTCGCTGCGCCGGCGCGAGCCGGCCTCGCCCGACAACGACGAGGCCGTCCCGCCGGTGCCGGCCCGCTTCTTCGGCGACGTGGCCACGGCCGTCGCCGCGATCGCCGCGCTGGTGATCCTCGCCATGTGGTTCACGACCTGGGTGCTGTCGCCTTGCAGTCCCTTCTGACGATCCTGCTGCTGGCCCTGCCGCTGGCCGCCTCGGCGCACGTCGTCGAACCGGGAACGCCGCACGCCTGGAGCTGGAACCTCGCGCCCTGGCTGCTGGCCTTGCTGGCGGCCTCGGCCGCCGCCTATGCGCTCGGCCTGCGGCGGCTGTGGCGCAACGCGGGCGGCGGCCGCGGGATCGCGAGGCACCAGGCCTGGGCCTTCGCCGCCGGGTGGCTGGCGCTCGTCGTCGCCCTGGTGTCGCCGGTGGACACGCTGGGCGGCCACCTCTTCTCCATGCACATGGTGCAGCACGAGCTGCTGATGGTGGTGGCGGCGCCGCTGCTGGTGATCGGCCGTCCGCTCGCGACCTGGACCTGGGCGCTCTCGCCGGCGCAACGCCGCGCGGTCGGGCGGCTGGTCCAGGGGCGCGCCTTCAGCGGCGTGTGGTCCATGCTGACGGACCCGCTCATGGCCTGGACACTGCACGCCGCCGCGCTGTGGGGCTGGCACCTGCCCGCCGCCTTCGACGCGGCGCTGCGCAACGAGGGCTGGCACATCGCGCAGCACGCGTCCTTCTTCGTCACCGCGCTGTTCTTCTGGTGGGCCGTGCTGGGGCACGACCCGCGCGGCCGCTACGGGCCGGGGCATTCCACCGCCTACCTGTTCACCACCATGATGTACACGGGCGCGCTCGGCGCCTTGCTGAGCCTCGCGCCCACGCCCTGGTACACGCCTTACATCGCGACCACCACCGCGCTGGGCCTGGATCCGGTGCAGGACCAGCAGGTGGGCGGCCTTGTGATGTGGGTGCCGGCGGGGCTGGCCTACGTGATCGCGGCGCTGGCGGTGATCGGCCGGATGCTCTCGCGCGCCCGGGCCTGAGCCCCTATCATCCGGCGCATGGCCTACATGCTCCTGATCGTCGAAGACCCGGCCCAGCGCGCAACCCGCTCGCGCGAGGAAGGCGAGGCCGTCTACCAGCGCATGGTGGATTTCGCCGAGGGCCTGAAGAAGCAGGACAAGCTGCTGGCCGTGGAATCGCTCGCCTCGCAGCAGTCGGCCGCCCGCGTGAAGGTGCGCGGCGGCCAGGCGCAGGTGCTGGACGGCCCGTTCGCAGAAGCCAAGGAGATGGTCGGCGGCTTCTTCCTGCTGGACTGCCGCACGCGCGAGGAAGCGCTCGCGATCGCGCGGGCCTGCCCGGCGGCCGAGTGGGCAACGGTCGAGGTGCGCGAGACCGCGCCTTGCTACTTCTAAGGGTTTTTCCGGAGCCGCGGGATGTCGATTCCGCGCGTCCCGCTTCGTCGTTGCGGTGAAGGCGGCGAATAAAAAGCGCCGCTTCGCCACCCGCCGAGGAGCAACCCATGCGTTTCATGATCATCGTCAAGGCCACGTCCGACTCGGAGGCCGGCCGCTTTCCCGACAACCCCGAGCCGCTGTTCGCGGCCATGGCCGCCTACCACGAGGAACTGGCGCGCGCCGGCGTGCTGCTGGACGCCTCGGGCCTGCAACCGAGCAGCAAGGGCTGGCGCGTGCAGTACGAGGGCGGCAAGCGCAGCATCGTCGACGGGCCCTTCACCGAGAGCAAGGAGCTGATCGCCGGCTACACGCTGATCCAGACGCGCACGCGCGACGAGGCGGTCGAATGGTCGCGGCGCTTCCCCAACCCGATCGGCGAGGGCGTGCCCTGCCACGTCGAGGTGCGGCAGCTGTACGAGATGGAAGACTTCGACGGCCTGCTGAAGCAGGAGACCGCCGACCGCTTCCGCGCCATGGACATCAAGTAGGGAGCGCGCGATGGCCCGCAAGATCTTCGTCAACCTGCCCATCAAGGACATGGCGCGCTCGCAAGCCTTCTTCCGCGCGGTCGGCTTCTCCTTCAACCCGCAGTTCACCAACGAGCAGGGCGCCTGCATGGTGATCTCGGAGGACATCTACGCGATGCTGCTGGTGGAGCCCTTCTTCCAGACCTTCACCAAGAAGCCCGTCGCCGACGCGAGGAAGTCCACCGAGGTGCTGGTCTGCCTGTCCTGCGACAGCCGCGAGGAGGTGGACGCGCTGGTGAAGAAGGCGCTGGCGGCCGGCGGCACCGCGCCCAACGCGCCGCAGGACCACGGCTTCATGTACGGCCACGGCTTCGAGGACCTGGACGGCCACGTCTGGGAGCTGATGTGGATGGACCCGGCCGCCGTGCAGCCGCAGGCCTGAGCGCACGCCCATGCACTCGGCCACGCACCAGGCCATCGCCGCCGCCTGGCGCATCGACGCGGCGCGCATCGTCGCCGTCGTCGCCCGCATGGTGCGCGACGTCGGCGTCGCCGAGGAGCTCGCCCAGGACGCCCTGGTCGCGGCCCTGGAGCACTGGCCGCGCGAAGGCATCCCCGACAAGCCGGCGGCCTGGCTGATGACCACCGCCAAACGTCGCGCGCTGGACTGGCTGCGGCGCGGGAAACTGCAGGGCGCGAAGCTGGACGAGGTCGCGAGCGACCTGGAAGCGCAGGAGGCGCTGGTCGTGCCCGACTTCGTCGACGCGCTCGACGCGGCGCGGCAGGACGACATCGGCGACGACCTGCTGCGCCTGATCTTCACGGCCTGCCATCCGGTGCTGTCGACCGAGGCGCGCGTCGCGCTCACCCTGCGGCTGCTCGGCGGACTGACCACGCACGAGATCGCGCGCGCCTACCTCGTGCCGGAGCCGACGATCGCGCAGCGCATCGTGCGCGCCAAGCGCACGCTGGCCGACGCGAAGGTGCCCTACGAGGTGCCGCGCGGCGAGGAACTCGCGCGCCGGCTCGCGTCCGTGCTGGAGGTCGTGTACCTGATCTTCAACGAGGGCTACACGGCCACCGCCGGCGGCGACTGGATGCGGCCGGAGCTCGCGCAGGAAGCGCTGCGCCTGGGACGCATGCTGGCGGAGATCGCGCCGGCCGAGCCCGAGGTGCACGGGCTCGCGGCGCTGCTGGAGCTGCAGGCCTCGCGCATGGCCGCGCGCACGGACGCGGAGGGCCGGCCGATCCTCCTGGCTGACCAGGACCGCCGGCGCTGGGACCCGCTGCTGATCCGGCGCGGGCTGGCGGCGCTGGAGAAGGCGCAGGCGCTCGGCGGAAGCGAAGGCGTGTATGCCCTGCAGGCGGCGATCGCGGCCTGCCATGCGCGCGCGCGCAGCAGCGGCGAGACCGATTGGCACAAGATCGCCGCGCTGTACGGGACGCTGCAGCGCGTGGCGCCTTCTCCCGTCATCGAACTGAATCGCGCCGTGGCCGTCGCGATGGCCGAGGGGCCCGCCGCGGGGCTGGCGATCGTCGATCGGCTGCGTCAAGAGCCCGCGCTGCGGCGGTACCAGTGGCTGCCGAGCGTGCGCGGCGACCTGCTGGAGAAGCTGGGGCGGGCCGAGGAAGCGCGCGAGGCGTTCCTCGAAGCGGCCGGGCTGGCGGGGAATGCGCGCGAACGGGAGTTGCTGCTGGCGCGGGCGCAGCGCCAGCTGGACCGTCGTGATCGCTAGGAAATTCGCCTAACCCCTTGGAGTGATGTTCGGCGCCTGATGCGGTCCTGACAATCCCTGCACTTCCGCAGGAGGCGCCATGGCCGACGGGTTCTACGACTTCGATCTGGGCATCTGGAAAGAGGGGGACGTGTACAAGGCGGAGGTGCGCGGCTCGCCCGCGGGCACCTGTCCGCGCACCCCCTTCGACTGGCCGTTCAAGGAAGACCACCAGGACCTGCTGAAGGAGCTGGAGCTCGCCGTCATGCGCGCGCATGGCTACCGCGGCCCGCTCATGTCGCCGGACGAGGCCAAGCTGCGCGATTTCGGCGCGGCCGTCTTCGATGCCGTCTTCCGCGGCGCGCCCGAGATCCAGGACCGCTACACCGCGAGCCTCCGCACCGCCAAGCAGGACGGCCGCGCCCTGCGGCTGAAGCTGCGCGTGGATCCGCCGGAGCTGGCGGCGCTGCCCTGGGAATACGTCTACGACAAGGTGCGCTCCAAGGACTTCGTGTGCCTCGACGAAGACCAGCCGCTGGTGCGCTTCTTCGACAAGGAGGGCGCGCCCGCGCTGCCGGACGACCGGCCGCTGCGCGTGCTCGGCATCGTCGCGAATCCCAAGGGCGACCTCGACGCCGAGAAGGAGCGCCACCGCATCGGCCAGGTCTTCGCGAATGCGGTGAAGGAGGGCCACGAGCTGCGCTGGGTGCCGGGCCACACCATCGAGGCCCTGAAGGAGGCGCTGAGGCAGGGGCCCTGGGACGTCTTCCACTTCATCGGCCACGGCGGCACGGACATTGTGCAGGACCAGCAGGGCCAGCTGCACACGGTGGGCTACGTGCTGATGCAGGGCGACGGCGGCGAGGAGAAGGTCTACCCCTCCGAGCTGTCGCGGATGCTGCGCATGGGCAAGGTGCAGCTCGCCGTGCTGAACTGCTGCGACAGCGGGCGCGGCTCGGTCTCCGCGCTCGGCGCGACGCTGGTGCAGGCCACCGTGCCGCTGGCCGTCGCCATGCAGTTCCCGATCAGCGACGACCTGGCGCTGGAGTTCTCCGAGGGCTTCTACCGCGCGCTCCTGGGCGGCGTCTCCGTCGAGCGTGCGCTCGCCCTCGCGCGCACCGCGATGTACGGGAGCTCCACGCTCGAATGGGGCATCCCCGTCCTGTTCACGCGCGTCGCGCCGACGGTCATCTTCAAGACGCCGAGCGTCCCCGGCGCGCCGCAGGTGCTGACGGTCCGGCCGCCCGCCGCCGCGCCGGCGGCCATCGATCCGCCCGCGCCCGCGCCCGCCCCTGTCGCGCCGCCGCCGCTCACGGAGGCCGAGCGCGAATTCCGCCGCCTGTGGAGGCTCTGATGAACGACTTCTGGATCGACCTGGGCGTCGCCGGCGTCTTCACGTCCGTGCTGGCCGCCTTCGGCTTCAACCGGCCTTCCTGGCTGCGCACCTACACGACCGCGGCGCGCTACTACGACGCGATGCTGGTCCACGTCTTCCTCTACCTTCTGGCGATGCTGCTGGTCGCGATCCCGGTCTACGGGCTGCGGCACTGGGTCGAGATGGAGAACGCCGCCGGCCTCGCGGTGGCCTGCGGATTCCTCTTCGCCCTGGTCGTGCGCATGGTGCCCGCCAGCGCGCGCTGGATGCACCTGCGCACGCAGCGCCTGGCCGGCGTGCCCGGCACGGGCCGCGTGTTCGCGGCGGCGCTGGCCGAGGAAGACCTGCGGCCCTCCGCCGCCATCGAGGAGGAGATCGCCGCCACGCTGCTCACGCGCGGGATCGACCTGCGGCGGGACTGGCTGCCGCCGGTGCAGCCGGTGCACGCGGCCCTGCGGCAGGCGACCGGCCTGTTCCTGCAGATGCGCAGCTGGGAACACGGCCGGTACGCGCGCTTCCTGGCGGAGGCCCGCAACGACTTCGATGCGCTGCGGCAGCAATTCGACCGCCTCTCGCTGCGCGTCGCCGCGGCGCTGAACAACATCGACAAGGTCGGCAAGCTCCACTACCTCGCCTCGCAGGGCGGGACCGCGCAGGCCCTGCTGCCGGACGGGGCGGACACGCTGGTCCGGGCCGTGGTGGACAACACGGCGCGCGACCTGCGCGAGGACCTGCGGCAGTTCCATCGCGATGCCTGTCTCTTCGCGGTGCGCGGCGTCATGGCGACGCACTGGACGCGCCGGGGCCGCCGGGCGGCGCTCCAGGGCCTCGGCTTCGGGAACGCCGAGCAGGAGCCGCGGCGCGGCTACGGCATGGCGGTGTTCCAGAGCCTGCTGCTGTTCTTCTTCGCCTGCTGGGGCTATGTCGCGATGGGCGCGGGCAGCCCCGCGGGGGCGGGGAAGCTCGGCGAAGGCGGCACCATCCTGCTGTCCACGGTGCTCCTCTTCGCGAGCATCACGATGGCGGTCTACCCGAAACACCGCTGGGCCTTCGCCAGCGCGGGCCTGCGGCGCCGGACGCCCAAGGCGTTCGTGCTGGCGGCGGGGCTCGCGGTCGTGCCCGTGGCCTGCGTGCTCGCCCTGGCCGTGGGCGGGCTCCTCGTCGGCGGCCGTGACGGCCACCTCGTCGGCCTGCGCGAGGCGATCGTGATGCTTCCCTCCGTCGCGCTCACGACGTCCGTCACCGCGTGGCTGGTCCAGGACCATCGATGGGGCAGCGCCCGCGAGTGGCGCAAGCGCTGCGACGACGCGCTGGTGTTCGGCTGCGCATGGATGGCGGGCACCCTGGCCTGGGCCGCGATGCGCGACTCGCCGGCCGTCGCGCAGTGGTCGCAGCTGCCGCTGCTGCCCTTCGGGCGGGTGGAGACGGTCCATGCCGTCCTGTTCGCCCTGCTCGCCGGCGCCATGCTGGGTTTCGCCGTGCCGCACCTGGCCCGCACGCCCGCGCCCAGGGCGACCCGCAGCACGGCTCCGGAGGAGCGCGAGCGGCTCCTGGCCGAAGTGGCACGCATCGAAGCCGGTTTCCCGGACAGCGGCTATGTCCCGCCGATCGCGGTGCGCCCGGCTGTCAGCGCATCCGCCTGAACGAGGAGGCCCCATGTCCGCCTACATGCACCAGTTCAAGTACAAGGACGACGGGATCCGCGGGATCCTGGGCGGCGAGGACCCCGTGGATCGCGAGGTGTTCCTGCGCAGGGCCGCGGAAGTGTTCGGCGGCCGCCTGCTCTCGTTTTATTTCTGCTTCGGCCCGTACGACGGGGTCGCGATCAGCGAATTCCCGGACGACGTGAAGGCCTTCGCCTGCCTGGCCGCGGTCTTCGGCCAGGGGCGGGTGCAGACGATCCAGACCACGAAGCTGATCTCGGCGGCCGAGGGCGCCGCCGGCTTCCGGCTGGCGCAGGAGAAGCTCGGCAAGTAGGCGCGGCGATGAACATCCAGCTGCTCTCGCCCGTCCTCCTGGACGCGGAGATGCCGGCGGGCGAGGTGCTCCGCCGCTTCGCCGCCCACGGCCTCTGGCTCGATCCCTCGCACGAGGCCGTGCGCGCGCGCGTCGAACCGCTCGCGGCGAAGCTGAAGCTGCGGCCCGCGGAGGTGCTGCCGCGACTGGCCCGTCCCGTCGACAGGCACGCCGCGGCGATCCGCCGGCAATGGGGCACGCGCATCCTCTGGTACGCGCGGCCCGCGGCGGAGGTGCTCCACCTCTGCGCGCAGGCGCCCGCGGGGCAGCGGCTGCTCGATGTGCTGAACCTGGACGAGGCGGACAGCGTTCCCGCGCTGCCGCTGGACGAGGCGAGCGGGCAGCCGCTGCGCACGAGCGTGCTGCTCGATGCCGGCTGGCCGGCGCGGGTCGCCATCGAACCGCCCAGGCCCAGGATGTCCGGCGGGGAGACGGTACGGGGCGCTGCCGCCCTGGTCGCACCCGCGGCTGCGGCCGCGATCCGACGGACCGAGCCCGGCGCGCCGGCGAAGGACTTGCTGTTGTGGCCGCGCCTGGATGCGCCGGAGCTCGCGACCGCGGGCGAGGCGTTCGAGGTCGTCGTGGGCTTCGGCTTCGCAGCGCAGGCCGGCGTCGCGGGCGCACAGGCGCGCCTGCCGGTGGAGGAGGGACAGGAATGGCTGGACGTCGGCGTCGAACTGACGGCCAGCGAGGCGATCGAAGCGCCCGAGGGCTGGCAGCGCCAGCTGCGCGTCGAGGTCGCACGTCCCGCGCAGGCGACGGTCCGCTTCCGCCTGGTCGGACGGCCGCCCCGGAACGCGGAGCAGATCGCGCTCACGATGCTCGAGGTCCGCTACGTGATGCACGGCACGGTGTGCGGCACGGCGATGCGGCCGCTGGCGATCGTCGCAGCGGGACGCCCCGCGTTTTCCGGCGGCGGCCCCGGCGAGCCGTGGAGTGCACATCCCCTGGGCGGGGCGCCCGTGCAGCTGAAGCCCGACCCCGACGCTCCGGACCTCACGCTGGAAATCCTCAAACCGGACCGCGATGCCAGCAACGGCAGCTTCGTGTGCCGGTTGTGCTCGCCGCATGCGCTGGCGACTCCGCTCGGTCCCTTCGACCTGGCGCTGGGACACGACGATGCGCGCAGCTTCGCGCGCCAGCTGGTCGACGACCTGCGCCTCGCTGCCGGGAGTCCCCTGCTCGACGCGACCCTGGAGTCCGTCGGCCGGCTCATCGGCGACCGCCTGCCGCCGGAGTTCTTCGCCGCGCTGCACGAGGTGGCCGGCAAGGTGGCGCCGCAGCCACCGGCCCTGCTGGTCGTCAGCGCCGAACCCTACGTTCCCTGGGAGCTGGCCTGGCTCGACCCGCCGCTGGACGCCGCGCGGCCCGCCTACCTCGGCGCCCAGGCGAACGTGGGCCGCTGGTTGCGCGAGCCCGCGCGAACGTCCTTGTCGCCGGCCCAGGGGCAGCGTCCGGCCCTGCACCCGAGGGCCCAGCTCGCGGTGAAGAACATGGCCGTCATGGCGGCCTGGTACAAGGCGGATGGGGGCATGCGCCGGCTGCCGATGGCGGAACACGAGGCGGATGCGCTCTCCCGCAAGTTCGCCGCCGTGCTGCTGCATGCGCGCGCGGAGGCGATGCAGCAATTGCTGCAAGGCCACCTGCGGGACCGGCCGGGGGCGATCGACGCGGTGCATTTCGCGGGCCACGGGAACTTCGATGCCACGCGGCCGGACGGCAGCACGCTCTATCTCGAGGACGGCGCCGCGGTCCAGTCGACGCTGTTCCGCAGCGCCCGGTACGGCGGGGCAGCGCAGCCGCTGATGTTCCTCAATGCCTGCATGGGCGGTGTCGGCGGCGACGTGCTCGGCGACATGGGCGGCTTCCCGGGGCATTCGCTGCGCGGCGGCTTCGGCGGCGTGGTGGGCGCGCTGTGGGAGATCGACGACGGGGTGGCGCACGACATCGCGATCGACTTCTGGACGCGCGCCTGGCCGGCGCAGCAGGCCGGGCAGGAGGTGGGCGCGATCCTGCGCGAATTGCGCGGCAGGTACCGCAGCGACACGCCCGTGCCGACCTACCTCTCCTACGTCTATTACGGCCACCCGCGCCTGAAGCTGCAGCGCGCGCAGTGAAGCATTGGAGATCGCCATGACCAGCCTCGACGGTTCCGCCCGCCTCGTCTCCCTCGGCCAGCCAGGCTATGCATTGCGCGCGCCGGGGCTCGTCGGCCAGGCCGACCTGCACCCGCCGACGTCACCCGGGGTCCGCGCCCTCGGCGGCGGCCTCGCGGCGGCCCTGCCCGCGCTCGATGCCGCGCTGGCCAACGCCGGCGTGCGGACGACGCGCGAGATCGACGTGCAACTGCAGCCGGCCGCCGGTGCGGCGGGCGCCGCGCCCGTGCTGCGCAGCCTCGACCTGTCGCCGGCGCTCGAACTGGAAGTGCCGGACCCGGGAGCCGACCACGGGCAGGTCGTGCTCTCCATCGACGACGCCGGCGCGATCCGGTGGCACCTGCCGCTGCAGCCGCCATCTTCCGCGGAAGGCGGCGGCTCTCGCGGCCAGGGTGCCGTCCGCCGCTTCCGCATTCCCGCCACCCTGCCGCCGCCGCCGCCCGCGCAGGAGGGCCTGAAGCAGCGCAGCGTGCTCGGCTTCGCCGGGCGCCGGCTCCTGAAGGTGCTGGTCTATCCCTGGAGCGACGCGGTCACCGGCTGGGCGATCGATCGCCTGGTCTCCGGGTGGGAGGGGCAGAAGCGGCCGCACCGCGTGCGGCGCTTCACGCCCGAGGACTACACGGCGGCGGGGGGCGCCGAGCTGCAGGCGGCCGACATCGCGGCGATGGCGGCGGCCGGGCCGCTGCTGCTGTTCGTGCACGGCACCTTCAGCACGGCGCACGCGGCATTCGGCGCGTTGCCGCGCGACACGATGGCGGCGCTGTTCGAACGCTACGGCGGCCGCGTCATCGCCTTCGACCATCCCACGCTCTCCGCCACGCCGGTGGAGAACGCCCGCTGGCTGCTGCAGGCCATGCCGACGCAAGCGGTTCGGGCCGACATCGTGTGCCACAGCCGCGGCGGCCTCGTCTCGCGGTTGCTGGCCGAACGGCCCGCCGCGATGGGCCTGGGCGACGCGGCCCTCGAAGTCGGCAAGCTGGTCTTCGTCGCCGCGCCCAACGCCGGCACGCTGCTCGCCGAGCCGGACCACATGGTGGACATGATCGATCGCCTGACCACTGCGCTGGGCCTGCTGCCCAGCGCGGTCGCCAGCGAAACGCTGGAGGCGCTGGTGATCGTGGTGAAGGTGCTGGGCCGCGGCTTGCTCACGGGCCTGGAAGGCCTCGCCGCGATGCGGCCGGAGGGCGAGTTCCTGCGCGCTCTCAATGCGGGTGGCAGCGGAGCGTCAGCGTATTGCGCCGTCGCCGCCGACTACCACGCGACGGACCGCGGCCTGCGCGGACTGCTGTCCGGTGCGGCCGACAACGTGCTGGACCGGATCTTCCGCGATGCCGCGAACGACCTCGTGGTGCCCACCGAAGGCGTGCACGCGGCGAACGGCAGCGCGAACTTCCCCATCCCGCAGGAGCGGGTGCTCCTGCTGGGACCGCCCTCCAGCGCGATGCACACGACGCTGTTCGGCGAGGCCGCGGTGGGCGGGCGCTTGCTGGACTGGCTGCGCTGAGGCTCAGCGATACCGCGGATCCAGCGGGAACCGGTCGTACTGGTTCGACACGCCGTCGCGGTCGTCGTCGTACGACGGCGCCACGGCCACCACGCCGCCGTAAGGCACCACCGCGCCGTTCTGCTCAATGTAGATCGGCCGGTTGTACGCGTCGAGATAGACCGTGCGGCCCCAGGCATCGCGATAGCTGTTGTACTGCGCGAGCGGCACGCTCGCCTCGGCGACCGGCGCGTACGGCACGCCGAAGAGGCGGGAGATCGCGTTCCCCACGCTGTCGATCACGTCGGCCTGCGCGACGCCGCCGATGGCCAGTGCGCCCGCCGCGACGGCGGACAAGATGAACTTCTTCATGAGCTACTCCTGCGCGGAACCTTCCGCTTTCCGCCATTGCAGCGGGCTGCGGGGCCGATGGGCAGCGGCGCCGGGGCCGGCCGCTTGTGCGCGGATTCCCGCCCGTCTGTAGGCACCGCCGCCTGATCCCTGCCACGGCCCCACGGCCCGGCCGCTGTCCCGTCGTGTGCCACGCGGCCCGACGCGCGGACCCGGCGATTTCGACGGCGCGTGTCCGGCCGGTTCCTACGAACCCGCGTGCCCCATCCGCCGGAGCATCGCAGGCTCATCCCTGTTGCGAGGTCCGATCGTCATGCGTCCTGCTCGCCTGCTGTGTTTCCTGGCGGCCTGCCTGCTGCCCCTTGCCGCCCTGGCGGAGAAGCAGACCGTCTGCACGATCACGATCAACTCCGCCGACGAGAAGGAAACCTTCCGCCGCTTCCTGCCCGAGGACAAGTACCGCTTCGTCGAGCTCGTGGAGCGCGGCCGCCGCGACTGGCTGCAGTCGTCCTGCGAGGCGAAGGTGTCCTGCGACGTCCTCGTGATCTCGGGGCACCACGGCGAGGGCAACGTCTTCTTCTCCGACGCGCTGGACCGCAACGAGCACCTGCCGATCGACGAACTGGAGCGCGTCTCCTGCTCGGGCTCCTGCCCCAGCCTGTTCGCGAACCTCAAGGAGGTGTACCTGTTCGGCTGCAACACCATGAACCCGCAGGCGCAGCACACCATCTCCGGCGAGGTGGCGCGCAGCTACGCGCGCGAGGGCCACTCTGCCGACGAGGCGGCGCGGCTCGCGCGCCAGCTGGGCCAGCTGCGCGGCGAGAGCAGCCGCGACCGGATGCGGCTCCTGTTCAAGGATGTCCCCGTGATCTACGGATTCGCGTCCGTCGCGCCGCTCGGTCCCGTCGCCGGATCGGTCCTGAACCGCTACTTCCGCAGCGCCGGCAGTTCCGAGATCGCCAAGGGCCGCGCGAGCAGCGCATTGCTGCGGCAGTTCTCCGCGCACGACATGGTGGCGGCGCGCGGGATCGGCCAGGGCGACCCGCTCATGCCGCTGCGGCAGGACGTCTGCCGCTTCGCGGACGATCGCCTGTCGCCGGCGCAGCGGCTCGACGCCATCCATGCCATCCTGCAGAGGCCGGCGGCCGAATCGCGCCTGCTGCTGGACCGCTTCGAGCACTTCACCGACACGCTGACGGCCAGCGAGCGCGAGCGGCCCGACGTGGCACAGGCGTTCGAGCGCCTCGCCCGCGACGGCGATGCGCGCGAGCGCTATCTCGCCTTCGCGCGCGATGCCGACCAGCCCGTGACCCGCGCCCGCATGATCGAGGTCGCGCACGACCTGGGCTGGCTGTCCACGCAGCAGCGGCACGACGAGGTCGTGGCCTTGCTTGGGGACGTGGTTGCGCGCAAGGAGGTCACCGGGCCCAACGTGGACCTGGCCTGCACGCTCAACGACAGCGGCGAGTTCGACGGGGCGCTGCCCCGCACGTCGGGCGAAGGGAGCACCGGGCACGCCGCCGTGCTCGCCTGCCTCGGCGACGCGCAGGCGCGCCACCGCGTGCTGGAGCGCCTCGCCAGCTCCTCCGACGCGGACGTGCAGATCGCGCAGGCCTACCTGCGGCACCGGCCGCTCGCGGATGCGGGCGAGCTGCGCGAGGTCACGCAGGCCATCGCGCGCATGAACGCGCCGGAGGCGCAGAGCCGGGCGCTGGACGTGCTGGCGCGGCACTATGTGTCCGACCGCGAGACGGTCGACACGCTGCGGCAGCTGTTCGCGAAAACCCGCTCGGGCACCGTGCAGAACGCGATCGCCGGCGTGCTGATCCGGGCCGACCGCAAGTCGGTCGCCTCCTCGGAGCTGCTGCACACGCTGCGTGAAAACCGGGTGAAGACGTCGCCCGGCGGCAACATGGTGGACGCGCTGATCCACCGTTTGCAGGAATCTTCCTGAGTTTCGGGCGCGCGCGGCGGCGCTGCCGCGCCGCGCGTGGCACAGCCGTGGCGCTGTGGAATACTGGCCGCCGCAGTGCAGAGCTGCGGCAGTCCAGCCATGCCCACTCCGACCCTCTCCAGGAAGCTCGCGCTGCTCGGCGCCTGCCTGGCCGCCGTGGCCTCCTTCGCCGCGGTGGCCGCGCCGAAGACCGTCTGCACGATCACGGTCAATTCGCCCGATGAACGCGACAGCTTCCGGCGCCACCTGCCGCCGGGCGACTACCGCTTCGTGGAACTGGTGGAGCGCGGCCGTCCCGACTGGCTGGCGTCGGCCTGCCAGCAGCAGGTGCAGTGCGACGCGCTCATCATCTCGGGCCACTTCGACGGCGGCGACGAGTTCTACACGGACCGGCACGACCAGAGCGAATACCTGGCCGTCGAGGAAATGGAGCGCGCCTCCTGCAGCGAGTCCTGCCCGGGCGTGTTCGCGCACCTGAAGGAGGTCTATCTCTTCGGCTGCAACACGCTGAAGGCGGAGCCCCGCCAGGACGCCACCGAGGACATCGTGCGCGGCCTCCTGCGCGAGGGCCGCTCTCCCGCGGAAGCCCTGCGCACGGCCGGCGTGCTGCGCGACCTGTACGGCCGCAGCAACCGCGACCGCATGCGGCACATCTTCAAGGACGTGCCGGTCCTCTACGGCTTCTCCTCGCTGGCGCCGCTCGGGCGCACCGCGGGCCCGCTGCTCGATCGCTACTTCCAGTCGGCCTCCGTGCCCGAGATCGGCACTGGCCAGGTGAGCAGCAAGCTGATGAGCGCCTTCTCGCACACGGCGCTGACCGTCACCTCGGGCCTGACGGATGCGGATCCGCAGGCGGGCGTGCGCCGCGATGCGTGCCGCTTCATCGACGCGCGGCTCTCCGCCGCCCAGCGGGTCGCCTTCATGCACGAAGTGCTGCAGCGCGACCCCGCCGAAGTGCGGATGTTCCTGGTGCACCTGGAGCGCTTCGCGGCCTCGATCCAGCCGGCGCAGCGCGTGGGCGGGGCGACGGCTGCCGCCTTCGCGGAGATCGCCGCCGACCACGCCGCGCGCGGGCGCTTCCTCGAAGCCGCGCGCGACGCGAGCGATTCGACGGTGCGCATGCGCATGATGGCGCTGGCCCGGAACATCGGCTGGCTCACGCCCGCGCAGGAGCAGGCCGAACTCGTGCGCACGATCGCCGACCAGGTCGCGCGCGACAAGGTGGGCCGCGACGACGTGGAACTCGCGTGCGCCGCCAGCCCGCCGCCCGGCAACGATCCGGTGTTGCGCACCCTGGCCGCCGGCGCGCTGCGATCGGCCAAGATCGGGCCCGCCGCGGCGGCGGCCTGCCTGGGCAGCGCCGAGGCCCATGCGCGCGTGCTGCGCGCGGTGACCAGTTCCAACCCGGAAGACATCGCCATGGCGCAGGCCTACCTGCGGCACCGGCCGCTGGCCGACGTGGCGGACCTGCGCAGCATCGCCGCGGCCATCGCGCGCATGCCCGCGGCCGATGCGCAGGTGGCCGCCCTGGAAACGCTTTCGCGCCAGCGCCTGGCCGACCCGGAAAGCCTGCGCGAAATCGCGCGGCTCTATCCGGCGGCGAAGTCGGTGGAGGTGCAGCGGGCCATCGCCAAGGTCCTGATCCGCTCCGACTACCGCGTGCTGGGCCAGGCCAACCTGGCGCGTTCGCTGAAGCAGTACCGGATCAAGTCGCCGGACGGCAGCGACGTGATCGACGCGCTGCTGCGCGTGCTGGAAGCAGGCTAGGAACTCCCTCAGGCCCGCAGCGCCTCGACGATCGTCGCCAGGTCCACGGGCTTCACGAAGTGGTGGTCGAAGCCCGCTTCCTGCGCCTTGACCTTGTCCAGCGCCTGTCCCCAGCCCGTGAGCGCGATCAGGCGCAGCGGCCGTCCGCGGGCGCGCAGCATGCGGGCGGCCTCGTAGCCGTCCATGCGCGGCATCCCGATGTCCATCAGCACCACGTCGGGCGCGTGCGACTGCACCTTCTCCAGCGCCGCCTCGCCGTCGTAGGCCACGGCGACGCTGAAACCTTCCATCGTCAGGTAGGCCTCGAGCGTGTCGGCGGCATCCTTGTTGTCGTCCACCACCAGCACGCGCCGGCTGGTGACGGGATCGGCGGCGGCACCGGGCACGGCGCCGCCGTCCTCCTGCTCCACGCCCACCACCACGGGCAGCGTCAGCACGAACTCGCTGCCGCGGCCCAGGCCCTCGCTGGTGGCGGTGATGGAGCCGCCGTGCATCTCGGCGAACTTCCGCGCCAGGTTCAGCCCGATGCCCAGGCCGCTCGGGGGTTCGTCGGCCGAGCGCGCCTGGGCGAACAGCTCGAAGATGCGGGTCAGCGATTCCGGCGCCAGCCCGCGGCCGTTGTCGCGGACACGGAAGGTCACCACCTTGCCTTCCACCGCCGCCGACAGCAGGATGCGGCCCCGCGGCGGCGTGTACTTGGCCGCGTTCACCAGCAGGTTGGCCACGCTCTGGACGATCCGTGCATGGTCCGCGTCGAGCGCGAACTCCTCTGGCGGCTGCTCGACGTCGAGCTGGTGGCCCTTCTCCTGCACCGAGGAGGCGGCGATCTCCAGTGCGTGCGTGATGACGGCCGAGAGCGTGGTGTGGGTGGAATTGAGCGCCACCTTGCCGGTGGTGATGCGGGCGACGTCCAGCAGGTCGTCCACCAGCCGCGTGAGGTGCACGACCTGGCGGTCCACGATGTCCGTGAGCTTGCGGATGTCGTCCGAGGGCTGCAGGCGGCGGATGAGGGAAACCGAGGTGCGGATCGGCGAGAGCGGGTTGCGCAGTTCGTGCGCCAGCGTCGCCAGGAATTCGTCCTTGCGCTGGTCCGCCAGGCGCACCTGGTACTGCCGCTCGCGCGCCCGCAGCGCGGAACGCACAGCGCTGATCAGCGCGATGGTGCGCACCGGGCGCTCCAGGAGCGTCACGTTGCCCAGGTGCTCCACGGCCCGCTGCGCTTCCAGGGAGTCCGCGCCGCGCTTCGTCAGCACCAGGATCGGCAGGTCCGACCAGCCGGCCTGCGCCTCGATGAAGCGCTTGATCGGCTGGATGGCGGCGCCGGCGATGATCTCTTCCACCACGAGCAGGGCGCCGGCCCCTTCGGCCAGCGCCGCGAGCACCGCCTCGCTGCCGCTGCAGACCAGCGTCTCGATGCCCACGGAGGACAGGACCTTGCTGGCGAGGATGCCGTCCCGCGCCACCGCGGGATAGATCACGACGCGGCGCTCCATCACCGGGCTTTCAGCATTTCCTCGGGGTTGGGTGATGCGGACCGCGGCACGGGCACGCCCGTCAGGATGCCGCGGTAGCCGCGCAGGACCTCGCCGACCTCGATGCCGGCGCCGGACATGCGGAAGCGGCGGATGGTGCGCTCGTGGATGCTGCCGCGCTTCTTGAAGATCGAGATGGCCTGCCGCACCTCACCCTCGTCCTCGAAGTAGCGCAGCATCAGCACGTTGTCGGCCAGGTAGCTCGCTTCCATGCCGCTGGACATGGCGCCGCCCAGCATGCCCTGCTGGATGCCCACGAGGATGGTCACCACCCCGCGCTGGCCCAGGTAGGTCAGCAGTTCGTGCATGTAGGTGGTGAGGAAACGCTCGTCGGGCACCGCATTCATGTAGCCGTTCAGGCTGTCGATCACCACGATCCTGGCGCCGTTGCCCACCGCCTTGACCACCGCGGCACTGAACTGGCCGGGCGACAGTTCCGCCGGGTCGACCTGCTGGATCGTCAGCAGGCCGGATGCGATCGAACCGCGCAGGTCCATGCTCAGGCCGTCGCAGCGATTGAGCAGGTTGCTCCTCGACTCCTCGAACAGGAACATCGCGGCCTTCTCGCCGGCCTGGTTGAACGCCGAGACGAACTGCGCGGCCAGCGAGGACTTGCCCGTCCCCGGCGGCCCGACGATCAGCGTGCTCGTGCCTTCCTCCAGGCCGCCCCCCAGCAGCGCGTCCAGCTCGTCCAGGCCACTCCTGACCTGGGTGCTGCGCCGCAGCTCGCGCGACTCCGCGGCCACCAGGCGCGGATGCACCACGATGCCGCCTTGCGTGATGTTGTAGTCGTGCATGCCGCCGACCGAGTTGCGGCCCCGGTACTTGATCACGCGCACGCGCCGCCGGTCCGCGCCGTAGTCCTTGACGGCCAGGTCGAACTGGATCACGGCATGGGCGATGCTGCGCACCTGCAGGTCGGCCGACGCGGAGGTGCGGTCGTCCAGCAGCATCACCGTGCAATTGCGCTTGGCGAAGAACTGCTTCAGGGCCAGCACCTGGCGGCGGTAGCGCAGCGCCGAGTCGGCCAGCAGCTGCAGCTCCGACAGCGAGTCCAGCACCACGCGCGTGGGCTTGTGCGTGTCGATCGCCGAGAGGATGAGCTGGATGGTGTTGGCCATCTCCACCTCGGACGGGTGGAACATCGTGTACTGCTGGTCGTCGCGCAGCAGGTCCTCGGTGGGCAGGACCTCGTGCAGGTGGATGCCTTCCAGCGTCCAGCCGTGCGAGGCGGCCACGGCGCTCAGCTCCTCGCCCGTTTCGGCGAGGGTGATGTAGACCACCGACTCGCCGCGCGCGACCCCCTCGCGCAGGAACTGCAGCCCGGTGGTCGTCTTGCCGGTGCCGGGCTCACCTTCGATCAGGTAGATCCGGTTCGGGCTGAGGCCGCCGCCCAGGACGACGTCAAGGCCGGGAATGCCCGTCGACAGGAGGTCGCCGGGCGGGTGCGTGTTCTGACTCATGCTCCATCTCTCGAGACGCAGGGAAGGGAAACGCCGCATCCGGACAGGCATGCCGCGGGAGCAAGAATCGTAATGAGAAGGGACTCATCCCCCGTGACCGCCAATGGCTGAGCCGCGGGTAGGAAGGCCCTGACAAGAAGCCGGGGAGGGTCAGCCGGCGCGCGGTGCGCCGCCCTTGGCCGCCATCTTCGCGTCGAACTTCGCGCGATCGACGATGAAGCGCTCGTGCCGGCCCCGGGCGATGACGTCGACGCCGTCGTGGGCCTCCACCGAGAACGTGAGCTTGCGGCCTTCCACGGCCACGAGTTCCACGGTGGCCGTCACCTCCAGGCCCGGCGGCGTGCCGGCCTCGTGGCTCACGTCGATGTGGGTGCCGAGCGTCAGCTCCTGCGGCCAGTCGAGGTGCGGCTTGATCGCCAGGATGCAGGCCCACTCGAGGAAGCCCACGAGGAAGCCCGTGGCGAAGACTTCGGGCATGGCCACGAAGTCCTCGGACTCGGGGTACAGGGCCGGCACGGTTTTCGAGGCCGGCACCTGGAAGACGTGCCGGTGGCGGATGCCGGGGCGAAGCGTGGGTTTCATCGGGACCTCCGGCGGGGGATGTTACCCACCGCGGGCCTCACTCCTTCTCGATGCCCGCCGCCTCGATGATCTTCTTCCACTTCTGCGACTCCGCCGCCTGGAAGCGGCGCAGTTCGTCCGGCGTGCCGGTCACCAGCTCGGTGCCGGTGGGGCCGTAGAACTTCGCGGCCGTGGGGCTGTGCGCCGCCTTCACCAGGATCTCGTTGAGGCGCGCGACGATGGGCGCCGGCGTGCCGGCGGGCACGTAGGCGGCGAACCAGTAGGTGGATTCGTAGCCTGGCACCGTCTCGGCGATGGTGGGCACCTCCGGCGCCAGCGGGCTGCGCTTGCTGGTGGTCACGCCCAGGGCGCGAAGCTTGCCGCCCTTCACCTGCGGCAGGCCCGTCGCCATGTCGGTGAACATCGCCTGGATCTGGCCGCCCAGCAGGTCGGTGATCCCCAGCGGGTTGCTGCGATAGGGCACGCCCTGCAGCTCGGCGCCCGTCATCTGCTTGAACAGCTCGCCGGCGACGCGGCTCGAGGAGCTGCCGTAGCCGAAGGAGACCTTGCCCGGTTGCGACTTGGCCAGCTGCATGAACTCCTGCACGTTCTTCGCCGGCACGCCCGGGTTCACGACGAGGATCTGTCCGCCCTTGCCCAGCAGGGTCACGGGCTCGAAGTCCTTCACGGGGTCGTAGGGCAGCTTCTTGAACAGGTGCTCGTTGGCCGCGTGCGTGGTGTTGGTCGTGATGAAGACCGAGTAGCCGTCCCTGGAGGCGCGCGCGGCCGCCTGCGCGCCGATGAAGGCGTTGGCGCCGGGCTTGTTGTCCACCACCACCTGCTGCTTCGTGTCTTCCGCGACTGCCTGGCCGATGGCGCGCGCGATCTGGTCGGTGGCGCTGCCCGCCGCGAAGGGCACGATGAACGTGATCGGCTTGTCGGGGAAGGACTGCGCCCGGGCGCCGAAGGCGGCGAGCAGGGCGGCGGTGGCAGCGTGGGCCAGCACGAGGCGGCGGGATGTCATCATGGTGTCTCCTGGAGTTGGATGGGCAAGGTGAGCAAGAGGCTGGACAGCGACTTGCCGTGCGTGTCCAGGTTCAGCGAATCGTTGACGCCGCCATCGAGGACGTCGTCGATGACGAAGTTCATGGCCGCCAGGCGCGGCAGCAGGTAGCGGGTGACGGCCGTCGGTCGCCGGTAGGCGAACAGTTCGGCCACCCGTTCGGCCGTGACCTGTTCGACCAGCGCGGGCCAGTGCCGGCGGTCGAAAGCCACGAGGCTGATGCTGCAGCGGTCGCCCTTGTCGCCGGTTCGGGCGTGGGCCAGCAGGCGCAGCGGGGTCGTCATGCGAAGCTCCAGGTGGCCTGCACCAGCGCGCGCGGCACGTAGCAGGAGGTGCTGCCCAGACGGGGCGTCACGCTGGTGCGCACGCCGCCGCCGCCCGCCGGGCCGCAGGTGTAGAGCGCGAGCACTTCGCGCGCGATCGCGTCGGCGTCGGCGCGGTCGGCGACCTGGGCCGCGATGCGCAGCCGCACGTCCTGCGCGTCGCCGGCATCCGGCGCGTCGAAGCGGCCGGCGTCGTCGGCGAAGATGCTGGCGACGCCGATCAGGTCCTGGCGCCACTTCCCGGGCGCGATGCCCAGTTGCCGCACGCGCTCGGCGACGACCTCGCCGGCCAGCGCCGCGCGCCCGGCCGCGTTGATGCCGGCGTACGAGATCTCGCCTTCGGCGAGCCAGCCGCTTTCGAAGCAGACGGTGGCCTTCAGGGTCGGCGGACGCGCGTGGCCGCGCACGCCGCGAACCTCCACGCGGTCGGCGCCCGGCACGCCGAGCTCGACCTCGGTGATGTCGGCCACCACGTCCGGCGTGAGGTAGGCCGCGGGGTCGTGGATCTCGTAGAGCAGCTGTTCGGTGACGGTGCGCGCATCGACGCAGCCGCCCGTGTCCTCGGGCTTGCCCACGACGAAGCGGCCGTCCGCGTGCACCTCCAGGATGGGAAAGCCGACCTCGGACAGCCGCGGCACGTCCTTCACGCCGGGGTCGGCGAAGTAGCCGCCCGTGACCTGGGCGCCGCATTCCAGCAGGTGGCCCGCCATCGTGCCCGCGGCGAGGCGGTCGCGGTCGGACAGGCTCCATCCGAAGTGCGCCATCAGCGGCCCGAGCGCGAGCGCAGGATCGGCCACGCGGCCGGTGACGACCACCTGGGCGCCGGCGCGCAAGGCGTCGGCGATCTGCTCCGCGCCGAGATAGGCGTTGGCGCTGACGATCGCCTGCCCGCGCGCCTGCTCCGGCAGCAGCGCCTGCAAGGTTTCGGCGGGCAGTTGCGCGAGCAGGTCGTCACCCTCCACGACGGCGACGCGGACGGGAGCGAGGCCCAGTGACTGCGCCAGCGCGTGCACCCGGCGCGCCGCGGCGCGCGGGTTGGCGGCGCCGAAGTTGCCGATGACGGGGATGCCGTGGCGCACGCAGTCGGCGAGCACGCCGCGCAGGAACAGTTCCAGCGAGGGCTCGTGGCCGGCCTCGGGATCCTGGCGGCGGCGCAGCTGCGCCAGCGCCAGCGTCCGCTCGGCCAGCGTTTCGTACATCAGGGCGGCCGGGCCGCCCTGCGCCACGAGGGAGCGCACGACGGGCACGGCGGCATCCCAGCGGTCGCCGGAGAAGCCCGCGCCGCAACCGATGCGCAGGGGCGGCAGGACGTCGGGTCGGGTGGCCATGGCCGGCAAGACTAGCGGCGAGCCGGGCATCCGTAAAATTCAAAGATCCGTTGATTCCATCGAGGAAACCGATGAATCTGTCGTCCCGCGACCTGCGGGCCATCGTGGCGCTGGTCGAGGAGAGGAACTTCACGCGCGCCGCGCAGCGCGTGCACCTCTCGCAGCCGGCGTTCAGCGCGCTCATCCGGTCGGTCGAGGCCGGGCTGGGCGCGCGCCTGTTCGACCGCACCACGCGCAACGTCGTGCTCACGCCCGAAGGCCGCACCTTCGAGGCGGCGGCGCGGCGCATGCTGGCCGACCTCGACAGCATGGTGGTCGACTTCCAGGACCATGCGCAGAAGCGCAAGGGCCGCGTCGCGCTCGCCGCGCTGCCTTCGCTCGCCGCGGGCTGGCTGCCCGACCTGCTGGTGACGTACCGGCGCAAGCATCCCGGCATCGAGCTCGCGCTCTTCGACAGCCTCTCGGAACCCTGCCTCGCGCTGCTGCGCAGCCGGCAGGTGGACCTGGCGATGGCCTCCACCGGCACGCGCAGCGAGGACCTGGAAGCGGTGCCGCTGTGCGAGGACAGCTTCCACCTCGTCTGCCGCAAGGACCACCCGCTGGCGCGACAGGCCTCGGTGCGATTGCGCGACCTGGCGGATCATCCCTTCGTGCACATGTCGCGCAACACGAGCGTGCGGCAGCGGCTGGAGGCGGCGCTGCATCCCCAGCAGTTGCGCAGCGTGTTCGAAGTGGAGCACCTGGCCACCGTCACCGGCCTGGTGCGGGCGGGCCTGGGCGTGAGCCTGGTCCCGGCGCTCACGCTGTTCCACTTCCGCGACCCGGACCTGGTGGTGCGGCCGCTGGAAGGCAAGGGGATCACACGGCCCGTGTTCGCGGTGCGCCGCCGGCACGAGGTGCTGTCGGTCGCGGCCCAGGCGCTGTGGGAGCTCGTGCTGGCCAACAGCCCGGCGCAGCCGCACCGGGGCACGCGGCGGGCGCGCCGACGAGCGGCTGTCGATCCGGCGTCGCGTCGTTCGTCGTAGGGAAGAGGGCGGAAGGGCCGCCCCCGATCAACCCAGGAGACCGACATGCGATTCATGGTGATGGTGAAGGCGACGAAGGACAGCGAAGCCGGCGTGCTGCCGACCCAGGAGGAATTCGCCGCGATGGGCGCCTTCAACGAGGAGCTGGTCCGCGCGGGCGTGATGGAGGCGGGCGAGGGCCTGCACCCGAGCTCCCGCGGCGTGCGCATCGCGTTCTCGGGCAAGGAGCGGCGCGTGATCGACGGGCCCTTCGCCGAGACGAAGGAACTGGTGGCGGGCTTCTGGATCTGGAAGTGCGCGTCGCTGCAGGAAGCGATCGAGTGGGTGAAGAAGTGCCCGAACCCGATGCGCACCGATTCCGAGATCGAGATCCGGCAGATCTACTCGGCCGAGGACTTCGGCGAGGCGCTGACGCCCGAACTGCGCGAGCAGGAGGATCGGTTGCGCCGGGAAGTGCAGTCGCGCGCCGGCTGACCCGGCGCGGCGGCCGCGCTACTTGGCCGAGGTGGACACCAGCGGCCTGTGCACCGGCGCCGCCTTCACGAAGTGCGGCGCAGGGGTCGAGGCGGCGAGCTCGGCCTCGGGGGCGCCGCCATGGGTGAACCGGTAGACGCCGGCGACGGCCAGCAGCACCAGGACCAGCATGTAGCGCTTCTCGGTCCTGCGATTGCCGCTGAAGAGCGCCAGCAGCGCGCAGCCGGCAATGCCCACGACCAGCAGCTTCAGGTCCAGCGAGAGTGAATGGAAGAAGTCCATGGTGGTCTCGGATCGGCAGGAAGCTCCACTCTAACCAAGGCGGGCGCCTGCGGCCAGCGCGCAACGCGGTTTCGGGGTCGCGGTGTTGCTCCTTGGCCGCTCCGGCGCCGGCCGTGCTGAAATCACCCCCCATGGACGCCCCCCAGCCCCCCCGCCCCGGCAACTCGATGGCCACCCAGTGGCTCCTGAACATCGGCCACGCCATCGACCACATGTTCCTGCTGATCTTCGCGACGGCGGTCACCAGCATCGCCGCCGATTTCGGCCTGGCGCGCTGGGAGGACCTCATGCCCTACAGCGTGGCGGCGTTCTTCTTCTTCGGCATCGGCTCCCTGCCGTCCGGCAGGCTGGGCGACCACTGGGGCCGCCGCAAGATGATGACGGTGTTCTTCTTCGGCATGGGCGCGTCGGCGCTGCTGGTGAGCGTGACGCAATCGCCCATGCAGATGGCGCTGGCGCTGGCGCTGCTCGGCTGCTTCGCCTCCATCTACCACCCCGTCGGGATCCCGATGCTTGTGCAGGCGGCGGTGCGTCCCGGCCTGACGATCGGCATCAACGGCCTGGTCGGCAACCTCGGGGTGGCGGTCGCCGCCGTGACGACGGGCTTCCTGGTGCAGTACCTGGGCTGGCGCATGGCTTTCGCGATCCCGGGGGCGGTGTGCCTCCTGTTCGGTTGCGCCTTCGTGGTGCTGGCGACGCGCGAACAGGCCGCGCCCGCGAAGAAGAAGGCGAGCGCCGCCGCGCTGCCGCCCGGCGTCTCGATGGCGAAGCTGCTGCTCGTGATGACGGTCGCGGCCACCAGCGGCAGCCTGCTGTTCAACTTCTCCACCAACAGCAACTACGAGCTGCTCGCCGAGCGCCTGCGCCACATTCTTCAGGATCCGGCCCGCATCGGCGCGCTGCTCGCCCTGACCTACACCTTCGGCTCGCTGGCGCAGGTGATCGTGGGCCACCTCATCGACCGCATGCCGCTCAAGCGCCTCTACATGGGCATCGTGTGCACGCAGGCGCTGGTGCTCGCCCTGGCGACGGTCGCGGACGGCTGGGTGTTCTTCGTGCTGCAGTGCCTGTTCATGGCGGCGATCTTCGGCGCCATCCCGTTCACCGACGCGATGATCGTGCGCTTCGTCGACGACAGCATGCGCTCGCGCGTGTCGGGCATGCGGCTGGCGATCTCGCTCGGGGCGAGTTCCGTGGCCGTGTGGATGATCGGGCCGGTGGTCAAGCAGGCCGGTTTCGTGACGCTGCTGGGGGTGATGACGGCGACGGCCATCACCTCGCTGCTGATCCTGACGCAGCTGCCGGCGACGCCGGCGCCGCGGCGGGCGGAGGGGGCGGCGGTTCCGGCCTAGGGGAGGGCGCTCGTGGGCGGTGGGGTTCCTGCGTCACCCCACCCTACGAAGACGGCTTGCGGGCGAACTGCGGCGCGAGGCGCGCCACCACCGGGCCGTCGAAGGCCCAGGTCATGCACTTGCCCATGTAGAAGGGCGGCTTGCCGTCGGGGCGCACGTCGTCGCGCTGGCCGCGCTGCAGGGCGCGGTAGTGCGGGATCATCTGGTACGCCGCCGTGGCGGCGTTGAACACCAGCTCGCGCATGTGGGTGCAGCCGGCCACGCCGCCGATGGCGCCGTCGATCGCCTTGCGCCAGCCGGGGCCCATGGTCAGCCCGACGAGCTTCTGCATCGGCTCGCCGGTCGGGACCTGGCATTCGCCGAAGGGCACGCTCGGGGCGGCCGTCTGCACGGCGCGGATGGTCAGCGTGTCGTCCACGGTGAGGCGCACGCGCATGTGGTGGATGGGCTCGCCGGCGGGCAGCACGCCGCGCTCGCGCATCGGGATCGGTACGGACTTGGTGTCGCTGAGGGTGCAGTCGATGTCCCACAGGTCGTCCTCGCGCAGGAAGCCTTCGAAGCTGATCCTGCGGGTGTGGACGGGACGCCGGGGGACGGGGACGGGAAGATCGGACATCCGCTCATCTTAGGGCGGGCGGCTCCTACATGCAGTTTGCGGGGCATCCCACGCGGCGGGGGCCCCGGTGCCTCTACCGTGAGGCGGGCATGGGAAAAGAACGCAGGAACAGTGGCGAGGACAGGCCCTCACCCCCGCCCTCTCCCGCGAGCGGGAGAGGGAGCGAGCGTGGCTTCGTGCGGGTGCGGGGAGCGCGGGAGCACAACCTGAAGGACGTGGACGTCGACGTGCCGCGCGACGCGCTGGTCGTGTTCAGCGGCGTGTCGGGCTCCGGCAAGTCCTCGCTGGCCTTCGGCACCATCTATGCCGAGGCGCAGCGGCGCTACCTGGAATCGGTCTCGCCCTATGCCCGCCGCCTGATCGACCAGGCCGGCGTGCCGCAGGTGGACGCGATCGAGGGCCTGCCGCCCGCCGTCGCCCTGCAGCAGCAGCGCGGCGCCACCAGCACGCGGTCCTCCGTCGGGAGCGTCACGACGCTGTCGAGCCTGCTGCGCATGCTCTATTCGCGGGCGGGCCGGTATCCGCCGGGCCGGCCCATGCTGTACGCGGAGGATTTCTCGCCCAACACGCCGCAGGGCGCCTGCCCGCACTGCCACGGCCAGGGCCGCGTGTACGACGCGACCGAGGCGTCGATGGTGCCGGACGACACGCTCAGCATCCGCGAGCGCGCGATCGCGGCCTGGCCGCCGGCCTGGCACGGCCAGAACCTGCGCGACATCCTGGTGAGCCTGGGGCACGACGTCGACAAGCCCTGGCGCGAGCTGCCGCGCAAGGTGCGCGACTGGATCCTGTTCACCGAGGAGACGCCCACGGTGCCGGTCTACCCCGGCTTCACGCCCAGGGAGACCCGCGCGGCGCTGCGCAGCCGCATGGAGCCCGCCTACATGGGCACCTTCAGCAGCGCGCGCAGCTACGTGCTGCACACCTTCGCGACCACGCAGAGCGCGATGATGAAGAAGCGCGTGGCGCAGTTCATGGTCAGCACGCCCTGCCCGGTGTGCGGGGGCAAGCGGCTCAAGCCCGACGCGCTGGCCGTCACCTTCGCGGGCCACGACATCGGCGCGCTGTCGCAGCTGCCGCTGGAACAGGTGGCGCGGATCCTGGAGCCCGCGGCGCAGGGAAGCACCAGGGAGTCGGAAGAAAAGCGCATCGCCGCGCAGAGGCTGGCCCAGGAGGTGCTCGCGCGCCTGCGCACGCTGCAGCAGCTGGGCCTGGGCTACCTGTCGCTGGAGCGCAGCACGCCGACGCTGTCGCCCGGCGAGCTGCAGCGGCTGCGGCTCGCGACCCAGCTCGGCTCGCAGCTGTTCGGCGTGATCTACGTGCTGGACGAACCCTCGGCCGGGCTGCATCCGGCCGATGGCGAGGCGCTGCTCGCGGCGCTGCAGCGGCTGAAGGAAAGCGGCAATTCCGTCTACGTGGTGGAGCACGACCTGTCGCTCATGCGCCGTGCCGACTGGCTGGTGGACGTCGGCCCGGCCGCGGGCGAGCGCGGCGGCGACGTCCTCTACAGCGGACCACCCGAAGGGCTCGCCCGGGTGGAGGCGTCGCAGACGCGCCGCCACCTGTTCGGCGAGGTGCCCTTGCCGGCGAATGCGCCGCGTCCGCCGCGCGGCTGGCTGCG
The DNA here is from genome assembly GCF_054956735.1 of Ramlibacter sp. bp-362. Classification (NCBI taxonomy): domain Bacteria; kingdom Pseudomonadati; phylum Pseudomonadota; class Betaproteobacteria; order Burkholderiales; family Comamonadaceae; genus Ramlibacter; species Ramlibacter sp. bp-362. The sequence goes on along the minus strand of NZ_JBUDXE010000001.1, from coordinate 200,500 downwards.
CCTGCAGGGCGTCACGCGCAACAACCTGCGGCAGGTCGACGCGGCCTTCCCGCTCGGCTGCCTCACGGCGGTGACCGGCGTGTCCGGCTCGGGCAAGTCCACGCTCGTCACGCGCTCGCTGCTGGAACTCGTGGCGAAGCACCTGGGCAGCGCCCTGCCCGAAGGCGAGGAAGAAGCCGACGAGGCGCTGGACCCCGGCGCGCGCGACGGCACCTGGTCCGGCCGCCTCGCCGGCGACACCGGCTTGATCCGCCGCCTGGTGCAGGTGGACCAGAAGCCGATCGGCCGCACGCCGCGCTCCAACCTCGCCACCTACACCGGCCTGTTCGACGCCGTGCGCAAGCTGTTCGCGGCGACGCCGGCCGCGCGCAGGCGCCGATACGACGCCGGCCGCTTCTCCTTCAACGTGCCCAAGGGCCGCTGCGACACCTGCGAAGGCGAGGGCTTCGTCTCGGTCGAACTGCTGTTCATGCCCAGCGTGTACGCGCCTTGCCCCGCCTGCCACGGCGCGCGCTACAAGGCGCAGACGCTGGAGATCCTCTGGCAGGGGCGGAGCATCGCGGACGTGCTGGGCATGACGGTCGACGAGGCCGTCGACTTCTTCGCGGGCGAGCCCGCCGTGCTGCGGCCGCTCGCGGTGCTGCAGGACATCGGCCTGGGCTACCTGCGGCTGGGCCAGCCGGCCACGGAGCTCTCGGGCGGCGAGGCGCAGCGCATCAAGCTGGCGACCGAACTGCAGCGCACGCACCGCGGCGACACCTTGTACGTGCTGGACGAGCCCACCACCGGCCTGCACGCCGCCGACGCGGACCGGCTGATGGCGCAGCTGCAGCGGCTGGTCGACGAGGGCAACACCGTCGTGGTCGTCGAGCACGAGATGCGCGTGGTGGCGCAGGCCGACTGGGTGATCGACCTGGGGCCGGGTGCGGGCGAGCAGGGCGGGCGCATCGTCGCGGCGGGAACGCCGGCGGAAGTCGCGCGCGCGCGCGGCTGCCGCACCGCGCCGTATCTCGCGGAGTGCCTCGCGACGGCGCGAAGCGTCTCCTGACGGCTTGCCGCCGCGGCGGCCCTCTGCTAATGTCCCCGTCTCATGAGCGGACACTACCGTTCCGTGTTCGCGCCAGGCCTCTTCGCGGGGCAGGTGATCGTCGTCACCGGCGGCGGCTCGGGCATCGGCCGTTGCACGGCCCACGAACTCGCCGCGCTCGGCGCCCACGTCGTGCTGCTCGGCCGCAAGCTGGACAAGCTCCAGCACGTGGCCAGCGAGATCGTCGCCGACGGCGGCCGCTGCAGCTTCCATGCCTGCGACATCCGCGAGGAAACCGCCGTGCAGGACGTCGTGCAGGCCATCGTGGTGGCGCAGGGACGCATCCACGGCCTGGTGAACAACGCCGGCGGCCAGTACATCGCCCCGCTGGAGGAGATCAGCGCCAAGGGCTGGGACGCGGTGGTCGCGACCAACCTCACCGGCGGCTTCCTGGTGGCGCGCGAGTGCTACCGGCAATCCATGCAGGCGCACGGCGGCGCCATCGTCAACATCGTGGCGGACATGTGGGGCTCGATGCCCGGCATGGGCCACAGCGGCGCGGCGCGCGCCGGCATGGTCAGCTTCACCGAGACGGCGGCCCTGGAGTGGGCGAAGAGCGGCGTGCGCGTGAACGCGGTGGCGCCCGGCTACATCGCCTCCAGCGGCATGGACCACTATCCGCCGGAGGCGGCGCCCATGTTCCGCGAGATGCGCGCGACGGTGCCGGCCGGCCGCTTCGGCACCGAGGCCGAGACCTCCGCCGGCATCGTGTTCCTGCTGTCGCCGGCCGCTTCCTTCATCAGCGGCAGCGTGCTGCGCATCGACGGCGCCCGGCCGCAGGTGCGCATGGGCTGGGGTCAGGTGGCGGCGCCCGGCGAGGTGCAGCAGCGCGATGCGGTGAAGCCCTTCGACGGCTTCCATCGCTACGAGACACCGAAAGTCTTCCGGTGAACGGGAGCCCGGCCGCGGCGACCGCCCAGCAGCGCCGGGAAGCCATGCTCGCCCGCATCCGCGAGCTGCACGCGCTGGAGCGGCGCGCCGCCGACAAGTCGGCCGAGGCGCGGCCGCTGTTCGAGCAGCGCGGCCAGCTGCTGCCGCGCGAGCGCGTGGGCCTGCTGCTGGACCCCGGCGCCTCCTGGCTGCCCCTGTGCACGCTGGCGGGCTACCTGCAGGACACGAAGGACGCGGAGGCTTCCATCCCGGGCGGCGGGATGATCGCCGGCATCGGCTTCGTGCGCGGCGTGCGCTGCATGGTGGTGGCCAGCGACTCGGGGATCGAGGCGGGCGCGATCCAGCCCATGGGCCTGGAGAAGATCCTGCGCGTGCAGGAGATCGCGCTGCGGGAGAAGCTGCCCTTCCTCCACCTGGTGGAAAGCGCGGGCGCCAACCTGATGCGCTACCGCGTGCAGACCTTCGTGCTTGGCGGGGCGCTGTTCCGGAATCTCGCGCGCCTGTCGGCCGCGGGGATCCCCGTGATCACCGTGCAGCACGGCTCGGGCACGGCCGGCGGCGCCTACATGCCGGGGCTGAGCGACATCGTCATCATGGTCCGCGGCCGCTCGCGCGCCTTCCTCGCGGGGCCGCCGCTGCTGATGGCGGCGACGGGCGAGGTGGCGACGGAGGAGGAACTGGGCGGGGCGGAGATGCACACGGGGGTGTCGGGGCTGGGGGAGTACCTGGCGGGGGACGACAGGGAGGCGCTGGGGATCGCGAGGGAAGTGGTGGCGCGGCTGGCGCCGGCCCTCACCCCGGCCCTCTCCCCGGCCCTCTCCCGCCCGCGGGAGAGGGAGGAAGAAAAGCTCCCTCTCCCGCTGGCGGGAGAGGGCGGGGGTGAGGGCCGCCGCGAGGAACTCCTCTCGCTCATGCCCGCCAACCTCCGCGAACCGGTGGACATGCGCGAAATCATGATCCGCCTCGCCGACGCCTCCTCGCTGCTCGAATTCAAGCCCCTCTACGGCCCCGCCACCCTCTGCGCCCAGGCGAGCCTGTGCGGCCACGCGATCGGCTTCATCGCCAACAACGGCCCGATCGACGTGCCCGGGGCCAACAAGGCCACGCACTTCCTCCAGTGGATGTGCCAGCTGGGCCACCCCATCGTGTACCTGCAGAACACCACCGGCTACATGGTGGGCCGCGAGAGCGAGCAGGCCGGCATGATCAAGCATGGCAGCAAGATGATCCAGGCCGTGACCAACGCCACCGTGCCGCAGCTCACGATCCAGTGCGGCGCCTCCTTCGGCGCCGGCAACTACGGCATGTGCGGCCGCGCCTTCGCGCCGCGCTTCCTCTTCAGCTGGCCCAGCGCGAAGACGGCGGTGATGGGCGGCGAGCAGGCGGCGCGCACCATGCAGATGGTCAACGAGGCGGCGCTGGCCCGCAAGGGCCGGCAGCCCGACCCGGCGCAGGCGCAGGCGCAGTACGACCAGATCGTCGCCATCTTCGAGGCGCAGGCCGACGCCTTCCACACCTCCGGCCTGCTGCTGGACGACGGCGTGATCGATCCGCGCGACACGCGCGCCGTGCTGGCCTTCTGCCTGGACACGATCGCCGAGGCCGAGGCGAAGGCCCTGCGCCCCCTGCAGTTCGGCGTCGCGCGCATGTGAGGAGCGCCCATGCAGTACAGCCACGAACACCTCGCGATCCAGCAGACGCTGCAGCGCTTCATCGCGGAGGAGATCAACCCGCACGTCGACGAATGGGAAGCGGCGGAGATCTTCCCCGCCCACCAGGTGTTCAAGCGACTGGGCGAACTGGGCCTGCTCGGACTGACCAAGCCCGAGGCCTGCGGCGGTGCCGGCCTGGACTACTCCTATTCCGTCGCGATGGCCGAGGCGCTCGGCCACATCGATTGCGGCGGCGTCCCCATGGCCATCGGCGTGCAGACCGACATGGCCACGCCCGCGCTGGCGCGCTTCGGCAGCGATGAACTGAAGCGCGAGTTCCTCGCGCCCGCCATTTCCGGCGACATGGTGGCGTGCATCGGCGTCAGCGAGCCCGGCGCCGGCAGCGACGTCTCGGGCATCACGAGCCGCGCGCGCAAGGACGGCGGCGACTACGTGATCACCGGCCAGAAGATGTGGATCACCAACAGCCTGCAGGCCGACTGGATGTGCATGCTGGTGAACACGGGCGAGGGCCCGGTGCACAGGAACAAGAGCCTGGTGGTCGTGCCCATGCGCGAGAACGGCAGGCTGCGCCCCGGCATCACCGTGGCGCAGAAGATCCGCAAGATCGGCATGAACAGCTCCGACACCGGCCTGATCCACTTCGACGAGGTGCGCGTGCCGCAGCGCTTCCGCATCGGCGAGGAGGGCCAGGGCTTCGTCTACCAGATGCAGCAGTTCCAGGAGGAGCGCCTGTGGGCCGCGGCGAGCTGCCTGCAGTCGCTCACGAACTGCATCGCCTGGACCGTCGAGTGGGCGCAGCAGCGCAAGCTGTTCGGCGCCACGCTGGCCGACCAGCAGTGGGTGCAGTTCAAGCTGGCCGAACTCAAGACGGAAGTGGAGGCGCTGCGGGCGCTGACCTACCGCGCCTGCGACCTCTACGTGCAGGGCCAGGACGTGCTGGAACTCGCGTCCATGGCCAAGCTGAAGGCCGGGCGCCTGAACCGCCTCGTGCCCGACACCTGCCTGCAGTTCTGGGGCGGCATGGGCTTCACCTGGGAGAACAAGGTGTCGCGCATGTACCGCGACGGCCGGCTGGCCTCCATCGGCGGCGGCGCCGACGAGGTGATGCTGGGCATCCTGGCAAAACGCATGGGCATCGCGAAGCGCCCATGAAGATCCGCCGCCTGCTGGTCGCCAACCGCGGCGAGATCGCACGGCGGATCATCCGCACGGCGCACCGCCTCGGCATCGAGACCGTGGCCGTCCACTCGCAGGCCGATACGCAGGCGCTGCACGTGCGCGAGGCGACGCTCGCCGTGCCCCTGGGCGGCAACGCGCCGGCGGACTCCTACCTGCGCATCGACAAGCTGGTGTCCGCCGCCCGCAGCACCGGCTCCGACGCGGTGCATCCGGGCTACGGCTTCCTGAGCGAGAACGCGGAGTTCGCCCAGGCCGCGGAGGACGCGGGCCTCACCTGGATCGGCCCGCCGGCGGAGGCGATCCGCACGGTGGGCCACAAGTCGCGCGCGAAGAAGCTGGCGCAGGCGCGCGGCATTCCCTGCATCCCCGGCTACCACGGCACGGTGCAGACGGACGAACGCCTGGTGGCGGAGGGCCGCGCGCTCGGCTTTCCCCTGCTGGTGAAGGCGGCGGCGGGCGGCGGCGGGCGCGGCATGCGGCTGGTCGAGGAGGCGTCCCAGCTGGCCGGCGCCGTGCAGGTGGCGCGTTCGGAAGCGCAGGCCGCCTTCGGCTGCGGCGACCTGCTGCTGGAACGCGCGCTGCAGCGGCCGCGGCACGTGGAAGTGCAGGTTTTCGCGGACCTGCACGGCAACTGCATCCACCTCGGCGAGCGCGACTGCTCGGTGCAGCGGCGCCACCAGAAGCTCATCGAGGAGGCCCCCGGCCCGTCCGTGGACGCGAAGACGCGCCAGGCCATGGGCCAGTGCGCCATCGAGTTCGCGCGCGCCGCCGGCTACGTGGGCGCGGGGACGGTGGAGTTCCTGCTGGAGGAGGAGGGCGCGTTCTTCCTGGTGGAGATGAACACGCGCCTTCAGGTGGAGCATGCGGTGACGGAGATGCTCACGGGCCTGGACCTCGTGGAATGGCAGCTGCGCATCGCCTGCGGCGAACGCCTGCCCTGCCGCCAGAGCGAAGTGCGCTTCGAGGGGCACGCGATCGAGGTGCGCCTGTGCGCCGAGGACGAGCACTTCATTCCGCACAGCGGCACGATCCTGCATTTCCTCCCTCCCCCTCTGGGGGAGGGCCGGGGTGGGGGCGCCCCCCTGCGCTTCGACCACGCCATCTTCGAAGGCCTGCAGGTCTCTCCGTACTACGACTCGCTGCTCGGAAAGCTCGTCGCGCACGCCCCCACCCGCGCCGAGGCGATCGCCCGCCTCGCCTGCGCGCTGGACCGCCTGCAGGTCCTCGGCGTCGCCACGAACCGCCGCTTCCTCTCCACCTGCCTGCGCCAGGCGGCGTTCGCGAAGGGCGAGGCGCGCATCTCCTTCATCGAGGAACACGCGGAGTCCATCCGCCACCAGCTGGAGCAGGAGGAATTCGCCGCCGCCGCCGAGGCCGCGTTCTCCGCCTTGCTGCCGCGCGGCGCCGCCCCCGTGCTGCCTTCGCCCTTCGCCCGGCCGCTGCGCATCGCGCACCGCGGCGCCCTGTTCGACGTGCCCGTGTGCGAGGCCGAGGGCGTGGCGGCGGGCCAGGCGCAGGTGGTGCAGACCGAGCGCGGCCACTGGCACGCGCAGGTCGGCGCCGTCGACCTGTTCCTGCGCGACGCCTCCTTCGACCCGCCCGCGCCCGCCGAGTCCGCCGGCGACGACGCCCTGCGCGCCCCCTTCAACGGCAAGGTGCTCTCCGTCGCCGCCGCCCCCGGCGCTGCCGTGCGCAAGGGCGACCCGCTGCTCGTCCTCGAATCCATGAAGCTGGAGCACGTGCTCGCCGCCCCGCGCGACGCCACCGTGCGCAGCGTGCACGTGCAGGCGGGCCAGCAGGTCGTCACCGCCCAGCTGGTGGTCCAATTGGGGTCAGATTCCAATTTCATCGAACCCCCGCTCGCCCCATGACCCGCCACCCGCCCGCCGTCCCCGTGCAGTTCGAGGACGAATTCGTCACCGGCCTGTGCGCCATCTTCGAGGAGAAGATCGTCTTCAACCGCGTGCTGGGCCTGAAGATCGTGCAGCTGCGGCCGGACGTCGTCGTCGGCCGCATCGCGATGCGGCCCGAGCTCGTGGGCCACTACACGCACAACCGCCTGCACGGCGGCGTGATCAGCGCGGGCCTCGACGCCATGGGCGGCCTCGCCGTGATGGCGGCGATCGGCGCGCGCCACATGGACGAGGCGCCGGCCCAGCGCCTGCAGCGCTTCGGCAAGCTGGGCACGATCGACCTGCGGATCGACTACCTGCGTCCCGGCGTGGGCGAGGCCTTCGAGTTGCGCGCGGAAGTGATCCGCCTCGGCTCGCGCGTGGCGAGCACGCGCATGGAGTTCCTCGGCGCCCAGGGCAAGCTGTTCGCCAGCGGCGCCGCCGCCTACATCATCTCCTGAGCGCGGCGCTCACGCCGCCGTGCGGTGCCCGAACATGCCGGTGAGCGCCTGCATGTCGGCGATGCGCACGTGGCGGTTGTCCACTTCCAGCACGCCGCGCCGCTGCAGGTCCGAGAAGATGCGGCTCACCGTTTCCAGGTTGATGCCCAGGTAGCTGCCGATCTCCCCGCGCGTCATGCGCAGGTGGAACTCGCGCGGCGAGTAGCCCCGCTCCTTCATGTGGCCCGACATGTTCAGCAGGAAAGCGGCCACGCGCTCCACGGCGCTCAGGCTGCCGCGCAGCGCCATCAGCTTGTGGTCGCGGACGATCTCGCGACTGAGCAGGCGCGACACCGCCTCGTTGAGCGCGGCGCCGCCGCCGGGCGCCAGCTGGCGCAGCTCCGCGTAGGGCAGCATCACCACCTCGGAATCCTCCAGCGCGACGGCGCCGGTGGCGTGCACGCCTTCGGCCAGCGCATCGAGGCCCAGCAGGTCGCCGGCCATGCGGAAGCCGGTCACCTGCTCGCGGCCGTCGGCAGCGACCATGGTGCACTTGAAGGTGCCGCTGCGCACGGCGTACAGGAAGTGGAAGCGGTCGCCGGCGCGGAACAGGGTTTCGCGCCGCTTCAGCCGCCGGCTGGTGACGGTCAGGCGTTCGAACGGCGGCGCCTCGTCGGCGGCATAGCCGCAGGCCGGGCAATCGGCCTGCGCCGGCAGCGCGCGCGCGGGCGCGGAAGGCGAAGTCTGGAGGGCGGTGGTCATGGGGCAAGCTCCGCGGGTCGTTGCAATGCTTCTTCCAGGGACGCGAGGTCGAGCAGCGCCTCGGCGCGCGGGAACAGCGCGCGCTCTTCCCAGCGCACGTGCTCGCGCATGGCCTCGCCCCACGCGGGCAGGGCGGCCAGGTCGCCGGCCCGCAGGCGCGCGAGCAGCGCACGCAACTCGTCGTGCTGCGCGCGGCAGGCGGCCGCGAGGTCCTCGGCGCCGGCCTGGGCCAGCGCCGGCAGCAGGGACTGTTCCTCGGCCTGGAAATGGGGTTCGAACACCCGCGGCCAGCGCTGCAGCAGGTGCTCGCGCAGCGCTTGCGGCTCCGCGCCGGGCCGCGAGGGATCGCAGGCCCGCCGCGCCAGCACCAGCGACTCGTGGTGTTCGCGCGAGAGCGGGACGAGGGCGGCGGCGCGCAGCATGGGGTGTCCAGGATTAAAGATGCATAACGTGTGCATCTATTGTAGCCCCGCCCTTGACCGCGAGCAACAGTCCTGCGCTTCAGGCCTGCATCGCCTCGCGCCAGGCCGTGTCGAATGCCGTGCAGAACGCCTTCTGCAGCGTCGACAGCGGCCGGTAGCGGTTGCGCAGGATGCCCACCGCCAGCCGCTCGCGCGTGCGGAAGTCGCGCACGGCCAGGTCGGTGAAGCTGTCGCCTGCGACGGCCGCGCGGTCGACCACGGCGATGCCGCCGCCGGCCCGCGCCTGCCAGCACGCGGATGCCGCCGAGCGCACCTGCAGGTCCAGCCGCAGCTGCGGCCCCTCGCGCCCGTAGGCGCGCCGCAGCGCCTGGCCGTAGGGCGTGTTCTCGGGCGAGGTGATGACCCGCTCGCCGCGCAGGTCCGCCGGCTCCAGCACCTTCCTGCGCGCGAGCGGATGGTCCTGGCGCAGCACGCAGGCGAAGCCGCAGCGGTAGCCCTGGATCGTGACCAGGTTGGGATGGTCGTTCGGCTGCAGCGCGACGCCGAGGTCCGCCGTGCGATCGAGCAGCGCGTCGACCAGGAAGGGCGCGATCAGGATCTCCATCTGCGTCTGGATGTCAGGAAAGCTTTCGCACATCAGGGCGATGGCGCGCGGCACGAGCCAGGGCGCGAAGCTCGCCGACACCGCCAGCCGCAGCCGCCCCGCGCGCGGCTGCGCCAGCCCGCGGGCGACGTCGCGGATGCGTTCGACGCCGCGCCACAGCGCGTCCACCTCCGTGTACAGCTGCTGCGCCTCGGCCGTCGGCACCAGCCGGCCGCGCACCCGCTCGAACAGCGGCACGCCCGCCTGGCGCGCCGCCTGCGCGAGCACCTTGCTCACGGCGGGCTGCGAGACGTGCAGCAGTTCGGCCGCCGCGCCCACGCTGCCGGTGAGCATCACCGCCCGGAACACTTCCATCTGCCGCAGGTTCATGCGCGGGAACTTAACCCGAGGTTATGGCCTTGCCAACTCTTTTCATTTGACGGTGCCCCGGGGCGCTGCGCACCATGCGCGCCAGCATCCAGGAGTCGCACCCATGACCATCCGATCCGCATTCCGCCGCCGCGCGCTGCTCGGCGCCGCCGCCGCCGGCGTGCTCGCCCCCGCCTTCGTGCGCGCGCAGGGCTCCGGCTTTCCCGGCCACACCGTGAAGCTGATCCTGCCGCAGCCCCCCGGCGGCGCGGCCGACCGGCTCGCGCGCCTGTTCGCGGAGCGGCTGGAGGCGCGCTGGAAGCAGTCGGTGATCGTGGAGAACCGCCCCGGCGGCGGCGTCGTGGTCGGCACGCTGGCCACGGTGCGCGCGCCGGCCGACGGCCACACCATCGCGCTGCTCGGGAGCTCGCTGAGCATCAACGCGGTGCAGCGCAAGGACCTGCCCTACGAGATCAAGGACCTGCAGCCGCTGGCCCGCGTGGGCCACTACACGATGGGCCTGGTGGCGGCGACCGGCTTCCCGGCGAACGACGTCAGGGAGCTGATCGCGCTCGCCAGGGGCCAGGCGCCGAACGCGATCTCCTTCGGCTCCAACGGCATTGGCACCTCGGCGCAGCTCGCCGGCGACATGCTCAACGCCATGGCCGGCATCACGCTGCAGCACGTGCCCTACAACGGCGCCGCCAAGATGTACACCGACATCGTCGGGGGCATCCTGCCCATGGGCTTCTCGGTCGTGAGCTCCGCCGTCAACTTCATCAAGGCGGGCCAGATGAAGGTGCTGGGCGTGACGAGCGCGCAGCGCAGCCCGCTGTTTCCGCAGTGGCCCACGATCGCCGAGACGCTGCCCGGCTACGAGGCCGTGAACTGGGCGGGCTTCGTCGCGCCGGCCGGCACGCCGCCCGACGTCGTGCAGCACCTCGGCGAGGACCTGCAGGCCGTGACGAAGGAGCCGGCGATGGCCAAGGCGCTCGCGGAGATGGGCATCGACGTCGCGCCGCAGGGCCCGGCCGAGTTCTCGGCCTTCATCCAGAGCGAGATCAAGCGCTTCTCCGCGCTGACCAGGCCGCTGGCGAAGGGCTGAGCACGCCGTGACCGCTTCCACCTACAAGCTCACCCGCGAACTCCCTGCCGAAGAACCGTACGACCTGGTCGTGGCCGGCGGCGGGCCGGCCGGCACCGCCGCCGCCGTCTGCGCCGCGCGCAGCGGACTCAAGGTGCTGCTGGCCGAGGCCACCGGCTGCCTGGGCGGCATGGGCACCAGCGGCCTCGTCGCGTCCTTCGGGCCGGTGTCCGACGGCGAGCGCATGCTGGTCGGCGGCTTCATGAAGGAGCTGCTCGACACCATGTGGGCCCGCAAGGCCTTCGCGCCCCAGGTCACGCAGGACTACCTGCACCGGCAGCTGAATCGCTGGGTGCCCTTCCAGCCCGAGCACCTGAAGCGCATCCTCGACGAGTTCGCCGTGCAGGCGGGCGTGGAGCTGCGCTTCTTCACGCGCGTGGTGGAGGCGGACGTGAGCGGCCGGCGCATCAACGGCGTGATCCTCAGCAACGTGGAAGGCCTGCGCTACGTGCCGGCCAAGGCCTTCATCGACGCGACCGGCGACGCCGCGCTGGCCGCCCTGGCCGGGGCCGCCTGCAAGACGGTCCTGCGCGACACGGAGACCGTGTCGCCCAGCACGCTGTGCTCGCTGCTCGCGGGCATGAACTGGAACGACCCCGCCTACGGCGAGAACGGCAGCGGCCTCGACGCGGTGAAGAGCCGCGTCCGCTCCGAGCTCGTGCCGAAGGCGATCGAGGACGGCTTCTTCACCCAGGAAGACCGCTTCTTCCCCGGCATGAACCGCGTCGGCCCGGAAGGCGCGACGCTCAACGCCGGCCACGTGTTCAACCTGAACCCGCTGTCGGTGCGCAGCCTGTCGGACGGCATGGTGTTCGGCCGCAAGCTGGCCGTGGAGTACACCGAGTTCTACCGCAAGTACGTGCCCGGCTGCGAGCAGCTGGAGCTGCTGACGACGGCGCCGCTGATGGGCGTGCGCGACTCGCGCCGCATCGTCGGCGAGTTCGAGCTGACCATCGACGACTTCCGCTCCAAGCGCCAGTTCCACGACCAGGTGGCCGTTTACAACCGCCCCACCGACGTGCACCCGACCGACACCAGCAAGGCCGAGTACGAGCGCTTCATGAAGGACTTCCACGGCAAGGAGAACCTGGGCAAGGGGGACTGCGTCGGCATCCCCTACAGCATCCTCGTGCCGCGCGGCTGGGAGAACCTGTGGGTCGCCGGCCGCTGCCACTCCAGCGACACCAAGGTCCACGGCTCGATCCGCGCGCAGTCCGCCGCCTACATGATGGGCCAGGCCGCCGGCACCGCCGCGGCGCAGTCCATCGCGACCGGCCAGCCGGCCAACGACCTGGACACGAAGCGGCTGGTGGAGACGCTGCGCTTCGAGGGCGCCTACCTGCCGCAGAAGGAACTGGGCCGGCAGATGACGCGGGCCTGAGGGCGCGCCCTCAGCCGCCCACGCACAGGCGGAACAGCGCGCCCGATTCCAGCGTCACCGTGTAGCGGCGGCGCAGCGCGCCGCGGCGCACGTGCACGTGGTAGGTGCCGGCCGGCAGCGCCACTTCCAGCGGCGGCTGCGCGCCGTGCAGCGACAGCACGCGGCGGCCCTGCAGGTCGTCGATCTCCAGCGTGGCGCCGTCGGGCTGCGGGCCGTCGCCATGCTGCAGGCCGGCGCGCAGGCGCTGCCACAGCAGCGTCGCCAGCCCGCGCGGCATCGCTTCCGCGCCGGCCGCGTCGATCAGCAGCCGCGCGGCCGGCGAGGCCTCGTGCAGGGCCAGCATGGCCTCGGTCCCCGCCGATGCTCAGGCCCGGGCCAGCGTGGCGCGCAGGGCAGTCAGCGCGTCCTGCAGCGCATCCTCGGCCTCGGTGAGCCGGCCCTGGCGCGCCATCCAGGCGGCGCGGTCCAGCCCGGTGAGCGCCTGGCCGTAGCGGCCGTCGTGCATCAGGTGCAGCAGCGCGCGGGCGGTGCGGATCTCCATCATGGCCTCCGCGTCGTGGCTGCAATAGAGCTCCACCTGGGCGCGGCGGATCTCCATGGCCGCGCGCTCGCAGCCGTCTTCGCCCGCGACCAGGAACACGGCCTGCGGTGCGCCGTAAGCGCCGGCGCCCACGAGTGCGGCGAGCACCCCCAGGGTGGTCGGTGATGTGAACACGGCGGGTCTCCTTGGCGGGGCTGCGATGCCCCCACTCTGGACCCGGGATGTGTCAGTGCGATGGTCCGCAGCCGTCCGCGGATGACAGATGCAACGAAGCTGGCTCAGCCGTGCCGTCTTGCCGCAGGACCGCGGCGAGGGCGGCGGCGAGTTCCGCCCGCTGCAGCGGCTTGGCCAGCACCCGCCGCACGCCCGCGGCCACCGCGCGCTGCGCGAGCGACTGGCCGCCGTAGCCGCTGACCAGCAGCACGGGCAGCTCGGGCGCGACAGCGCGCGCCGCCTCCGCGAGCGCCGTTCCACCGAGGCCGGGCATGACTTCGTCGGTGACCAGCGCGGCATAGCGCGCGGGTTCGGCGCGCAGGGCGGCGAGCGCCGCCGTGGGGTCGGTGAAGCCGCTCGCGCGGTAGCCGAGCCCGCCGAGCATTTCCTGCGTCATGGCGACGAGCTCCGGCTGGTCGTCCACCACCAGCAGCGCCTGTCCGGCCCCGGCGGCCGTCGCCGGCGTGGCGGCGGGTGCCAGGGCGGCGGGCTCGGTGCTCTCCGGCAGGTACAGCGTGAAGCGGGCGCCGCGGCCCGGCGCGCCCTGCACGTCGATGGCCCCACCGAACTCGGCGACCACGCCGTGCACGAGCGCCAGGCCGAGCCCGGTGCCGGCGTGCGCCGTGCGCGTGGTGAAGAAGGGTTCGAACAGGTGTTCCGCCACTTCCGGCGTGATGCCCTTGCCCTGGTCGGCCACGGCGAGCGCGAGGTAGCGCCCGGGCGGCAGCGAGCTGTGCGACAGCACGCGCGCTTCCTCCACGTGGACCCGCTGCACGCCCACGCTGAGCATGCCGCCCTGCGGCATCGCCTGCAGCGCGTTGGTGCACAGGTTCATGACGGCCTCGAACACGCGCGTCGGGTCGCCGCGCAGCCGCGCATCGGGCGCTTCCAGTGCGCGCTCCAGCACGATGCCTGGGCGCAGCGATGCGGAGAGCAGGGCCAGCACCTCCTCCACCACGGGCTCCAGCGCGAACACCGTGGAGGCGCGCGCGCCGCCGCGGCTGACGCTCAGGATGCGCTCGACCAGCGCCTTGCCGCGCAGGGCCGCCTGCAGCACGCGATCGAGATGGCGCGCCTGCGGCGTGCCGTCCGCGGCCGCGTCGCGGGCCATCTCGCCATAGCCGACGATGGCCGCCAGCACGTTGTTGAAGTCGTGCGCGACGCCGCCGGCCAGCGTGCCCAGCGCCTCCAGCCGGCTCGCGCGCGCCCGCTGCGCCTGCGCCGCGCGCTGCGCATCGACGCGGCGCCGGTTCGCCAGCAGCGCGAAGTGCACGGCCGCGACCAGCACCACCAGCAGGAGCAGCAGCGACAGCGCCGCCGCTTCCGCCGTCTGCCGCCACGCGCGCAGCATCGCGTCCAGGTCGCGCACCACGACCACCTCGATGCCGTAGCGGCGCAGGTCGTGCACGGCGAGCAGCCGGTCGCGCTCGCCCGGCAGGCGGACCAGGTCGGCGCGCGCGATGCGCCCCATGTCGTGGCCGGCGCGCACCTGCGCCTGCGTGAGCGTGCCCTGGTTGGCGGCGGCGAGCACCTCGCCGTCGCCGCGGAAGACCGCCATCCCTGCATCGGGCGCGGGCGATGCCACCGTGAAGGCGCCGAGCAGCAGCCGCGCGGGCATCGCCGCCAGGATCCAGCCGCCGGGCAGGGCGGCCACGCCGTCGGCGCGCAGGCCCAGGGCCGCCACCGCGCCGTCCACGTCCGGCAGCGGGTCGGCCAGCGCGAGCCCGTCGGCCGGCAGCGCATGCAGGCGCGTGCCGAAGCTGGACAGGGCGCCGCCGGCGTCCGGATCGGACGAGGCGACCACGCGGCCGGCGCTATCGCTCAGCGACAGCGCGCTCGCCAGCGGCATCAGGTCGGCCCGCGTGCGCAAGGCCTCGGTGGCGAGCGGGCCGGCGACGGGCAGGCGGCCCTGCTGCAATTCGGTCCGCACCGCCTGCAGGCCTTCCTCCAGCCCGCGCAGGCCGCGGTCGATCTCGTCGGACAGCGCCAGCGACAGCAGGCCCAGCTCGCGCGTCTGGGCCTCGAGCGCATCGCGCCGCAGCTGCCAAAGCGCCGCCCCGGCGGCCGCCGCGAGCAGCAGCCACAGCGCGAGGGCCGCGCCCCACCAGCGCCAGGGGCTCACGGGGGCGGGAGCGGAGGAAGGGGAGCCGGGCATCCGGATGACATTTGACATCGTCCGCGATCGGGCCGCCATGCCTCCGCTAGCATGTGCCGGAGCGCCGCACCCCGGATCCGCCCATGAACACTGCCACCGCACCGCACATCCTCGTCGTCGACGACGACCCCGCCGTGCGCGAGATGGTCGCCGAGTACCTGGTGGACAACGAACTGCGCGTGAGCACGGCCGCCTCCGGCGGCGAGATGTTCGCGCTGTTCGAGCGGGAGGCGATCGACCTGGTGCTGCTGGACCTGCGCCTGCCCGGCGAGGACGGCATGCAGCTCGCGCGCAGCCTGCGCGAGCGCGCCACCGTGCCCATCGTGCTGCTCACCGGCCGCAACGAGGAGGCCGACCGGGTGATGGGCCTGGAGCTCGGCGCCGACGACTACGTCACCAAGCCGTTCAGCCCGCGCGAGCTGCTGGCGCGCGTGCGCGCCGTGCTGCGCCGCTACCAGGTGCAGGCGACGCTGCCGGAGCGCGACAACGCGCGGCGCGGCTTCCGCTTCGCGGGCTGGGAGCTGAACCTGCGCACGCGCCGCCTCGTCGCGCCGGACGGCCGACTGGTGCCGTTGTCCAACGGCGAGTTCAGCCTGCTCGCCGCGCTGTGCCGCGCGCCGCAGCGGGTGCTGACGCGCGAGCAGCTGCTGTCGATGTCGCGGCTGCACGAGGCCGAGGTCTACGACCGCACCATCGACGTGCAGGTGCGCCGGCTGCGCGTGAAGATCGAGGAGGACAGCGCGCTGCCGGCGCTGATCCTCACGGAGCGCGGCGCCGGCTACCGCCTGGCCTGCGAAGTGGAAACGCTGTACTGAGGCGCGCCGGGGCCGCATCGTCAGGCCGGCGGCGAGGCCGCGCTGCCGTGCAGGTCGCGGAGCAGGTCCGGCGCAGGGGCATCCTCGGCGAGCGCGTGCTCGCGCACCTCCAGCGCGCCGGCGCCCTGCAGCAGCGACCGCGCGAAGTCGGCCTCGCCGCGGCCGCCCTGCAGCAGCACGGCGAAGCGGCCGGCCCGGATGGCGCGCGCGTAGCGCTCCACGGCTTCCGGCGCGAGCCCCAGTGACGCGAACGCCGAGGACAGCGGCCCCCGGCCCGCATCGCCCACGCCCGCCGAAACCGCATTGACGAAAGGCCCGAGGATCACCACCTGCCCCACGCCGGGGAACAGCAGCAGCGCGGAACCGGCGGGCACGCCGCTCCAGCTGGACCACAGCTTCCCGAAGCGGCCCCAGTAGCGCGGCCCGTCGCCGCGGTCGATGACGCCGGCGACGTGCTCCTCCTTGTGGTAGTTCCGGCCGACGATGGAGAGGCGCCGCAGGTCGAAGCCGGCCTGCCGCAGCGCCCGCACGCCGGCCTCGGTCCGCAGGCTGTCGGAGAAGAGGGCGACGGTGGTGCACGGCGGGTTCATGGCGCGGGCTCCGGGGGAGCAGGGACCACTGTGCGGCGGCGCCGGGACGGGCGTGTTGCAGGGGCGGGGCGCTTTGTGACCGCTGAAACATGGGCGGGCGACAATGGGCGCATGTCGGAAGCGCTCATGCGGCTGGTGCAGGTGGAAATGCCCTACGGCAAGTACAAGGGCACGCGGATCGCCGACCTGCCCGGCAACTACCTGAACTGGTTCGCCCGCGAGGGCTTCCCGCCCGGCGAACTGGGGCGGCTGCTGGCGCTGATGCACGAGATCGACCACAACGGGCTGCGGCACCTGCTGGCGCCGTTGCGGAGGCGAGGCTAGGGGGCGGTCGCGGAGTCCACGATCATTTCCGCAAGAACGAGGCATTCCTCGAACGGGCGTTCGTAGGCGATGCGGTGGATTGCGGCGAATTCCGCTTCCAGGAAGCCTGCGTTCGCCTTCATCCGGTCGATGAACGCCTGCCCGTGGCGCGCGAGGAACGGCGCCGCCAGGTCCATGGCAGCCGGGTCCAGGTCCGCCACGGCGCAAAGGTCGAACAGGTCCCGTGCCTTGGCCTGGTTCCCGCGGAAGTACATCTTCTTCGCAAGGATCTCGGCGTTGGTCTCGACGCGGATCTCGCGCCCGAGGTAGGTGACCAGTTCCCAGGGCTCGCTTGTGAGGGGCTCGCCGACGACGATGTCGATCTCGCCCGATGGCATCAGCAGCTTCACGTACTCGGCCGTTTCCACATACTCGGTCGTGAGGTCCTGCGCCACGTCGCAAAGACGCGGCGTCACGTGGCCGAGGTATTGAGGATCCGGTACGAAAAGATCGATGTCGCGGCTGTAGCGGTGATCCAGGCGGAGCATGAGCACCGTCCCGCCGCCGAAGGTCCACTGCGGCATTTCCATGACGCTGCCCAGGTGGTCGGTGAGCTTCAGCGCGGCGTGGAACAGTTCGCTCCACGCGCCGGGCCTGCTCAGATCGATCGGTCTTGCCATAAGCGGCGATCGGCTTTCAGGGCTTGCGCCAGCAAGCGCATGCGCTTCCAGGTATCGGGCGCAGGAATCTTGTCCACCTGCTGCAATTCGTCCGCGACCCCCGCCAGGATGGCCACCGGCGCTTCCTGGAGAAGAGTCCTCAGGTGAGGGATGTATCCCGGCGGCACGGCGCCTTGCCGGAGGGCGTCGGCGAGGATTCCCGCCGGCAGCGCTTCCCCATAAGGCACGCTGGCGACCCGGGCAGCCGCTTCGAGCGCGCTGCCTTCCTTCGGCCGCCGCCGGCCGACGAGGCCGACCGCGAACCCGAGTTCATTCGCGAGCCGTTCGATCCGGTTGGAGCTCAGGTCCTTCAGCTTTCCCGTCTCGAGTGCGTTGATCGTCACGCGCGAGAGCTCGGCGAGGTCGGCCAATTGCTGCTGCGTCAGGCCGATCTCCCGCCTGCGGCTTCGCACAGCCGAGCCGAGTTCGGTCAGGAGTGCCATGCCCGGAGGATAGCCGGGGCGCGCTAAATGTCAAATTAAAGATATATGGAAAAGAAAAATTAATTCGTCATACAGCCCCGCCCGAGCCCTTGTTCCTCCATACTTCCCCCTTCCGAGGCGGAGCCAGGAGCTCGACAGAAGCTCCAGAGGGGCAAGGACTTTGGGGAGGCGCCATGCGCTGGATCCTCGGCTTCTGTGTCGCGCTCTGTGCGGGCGGCGCGTTCGCGCAGCTGCCCGCGCTGCAACCGCTCGGCCCCGGCAAGAGCGACGCGCAGGCCATCGTTCTGGTCAGCGGCATCAACAACACCTGGCGCTGGTTCGAACCCTGGTTCCCGGAACTGCAGGGCCGGGAGGCCGCCTTCTACGGGTTCACCGGCGACCATCGCGCGCACACGATGACGCAGAACGCACGCGCGCTCGCCGACGGCCTCGCGCAACTGCAGGCCCAGGGCGCCCGGAAGATCACGCTGCTCGCGCACTCCATGGGCGGACTGGTCGCCAAGAAGGCGCTGCACCTCCTGGCGGAGCAGGGCCGCCTGCAGCAGTTCGAATCGGTCGCGTTCACCGCCTACGGAACGCCCTGGGGCGGCAGCGGCTGGGCGATGCTGGCGCGGCTGCCGGGGAGTTCGCTCGTGATCAAGGCGCTGGCCCTGCCGATGGCGCGCGAGATGGATCCACGCTCGGACTTCATGGCCAGCCTGCGGCAGCCGCTGCCGGCCAACGTGCGCTTCGAGATCATGGAGAGCGAGGCCGACGACGTCGCGTTGCCGCGCGCGCGCGCCGCCGTCGCGCAGTACCGGGCCATCCTGGCGCAGGCGAACATCGTCGAACGCGTCGCGGCGGTGGACCACGACGGCTTCGCGCGGCGCCTCAAGCCCTTCCTATAGCCAGTCGGCGCCGGCCAGCTTCGCCGAGAGGAAGTCCAGCACCGCCCGCACCTTGGGCAGCACGAACTTGCGCGTGGGGTAGACGGCGTAGATGCCCAGGTCGATGGAGCGGTATTGCGGCAGCACCTCCACCAGATCGCCCGCCGCGAGCGCGCGAGCGACGAGGAAGGTCGGTTGCAGCTGGATGCCGCTCGCGCGCAGGGCCGCGGCCAGGCAGGTGTCGCCGTTGTTCGTCACCAGCCGCGACCGCACCTTCACGCTGGCCGGCCCCTCCGGCCCGGTGAACTGCCACTGGTCGCCCATCGCGAGCAGGCTGTAGCCGATCACGTCGTGCTGCGCGAGTTCCGACGGATGCCGAGGCGTGCCTCGGCGCCGCAGGTACTCGGGCGCCGCGCACAGCACGAGGCGCGTGGATGCGAGCTGCCGCGACACGAGGGACGAATCGGGCAGGCGCGCGATGCGCACCGCCAGGTCGAAGCCTTCGTCCACCAGGTCGATCACGCGATCGGCCAGCTGCACGTCCAGCGACACGCGCGGATGCGCCGCCAGGAACTCGCTCCACAGGGGCGCCAGGTGCCGGATGCCGAAGCTGACCGGCACGCTGAGTTTCAGCAGCCCGCTGGCCTCGGCGGCATGCTTCGAGATCTCCGCCTCCGAGGCCTCGATGCTGGCCAGGATCTCGCGGCTGCGGGCGAGGAAGACCTCGCCTTCGGGGGTGAGCGACAGCTTGCGCGTGGTGCGGTGGATGAGCCGCACGCCCAGGCGCTGCTCCAGGTCCGAGACGTAGCGCGACACGGCCGCCTTCGACAGGCCCAGCGCGTCCGCGGCGGCGACGAAGCTGCCCGCGTCGATCACGCCGGCGAAGACGCGCATCTCCTGGTACTTGTCCATTGTCCCGATTCCGTGAACTGTCCATCCAGATCAAGGCACTTTAATCCCTTGCACCGGGTCAATACATTGGACGGAAAGGAAGGACATCCACCATGACCCAGCCGTTTCCGCCCCTCTTCGTCTCCCACGGCGCCCCGACGTTCGCGATCGAGCCGGGCCTGGCCGGCGCGCAGCTGCGCGCGCTCGGCCGCGCGCTCGGCAAGCCGAAGGCCGTCGTCATCGTGTCGCCGCACTGGATGACGCGCGGCGTCGAGGTCGGCGCCGCGCCGCGGCCGGAGACCATCCACGACTTCGGCGGGTTCCCCCGCGCGCTGTACGCGCTGCAATATCCAGCGCCTGGCGCGCCGGAGCTCGCTTCGCATGTGCAGCAACTGCTGCGCTCGAGCGGCATCGCGGCCAAGCTGGACCCGCAGCGCGGACTGGACCACGGCGCCTGGGTGCCGCTGATGCACCTGTACCCGGAGGCGGACGTGCCCGTGGTGCAGGTGTCCCTGCCATTGGTCACGGACGCCGCCGGCGCCTTCGCGCTGGGCCGCGCGCTGGCGCCGCTGGCGGCTGAAGGCGTGCTGGTGGTGGGCTCCGGCAGCCTCACGCACAACCTGTACGAGTTCCGCGTGGGCGACGCCGCCGAGGCGCCGTACGCGCGCGAGTTCTCGGCCTGGATCCGGCAGGCGGTGGAATCCGGCGACGTGCAGCGGCTGCAGCAGGCACTGGAGCTCGCGCCGCACGCCGGGCGCGCGCATCCGACCACCGAGCACTTCCTGCCCCTGCTGGTGGCCGCTGGCGCGGCGATGCAGTCAACGCCCGCCACCGTGCTGGATGGCGGCATCCGCCATGGCGTGCTCGCGATGGAGTCGTACGTGTTCGGCCAGCGCGTGGCGCTGGAGATGGAGGAGGCCGCCCATGCCTGACGCGTCCGTCGTGATCGCGCGCCCGCGGCAGGCGGCGCGGCTGGTGCTGCTGTTCCACGGCGTCGGTTCCTCCGCCGCGGACCTGGTGCCGCTGGGCGAGGCCGTCGCGCAGGCCGCGCCGGAGGCGATGGTGGTGAGCGTCGATGCGGCGCATCCGTCCACGTTGGGCCGCGGGCGCGAATGGTTCTCCGTCGTCGGCGTCACCGAGGAGAACCGTCCCGCGCGGATCGCCGCCGCCATGCCGGATTTCCTGCAGGCGGTCGCGCACTGGCAGCACGAGAGCGGGCTCGCTCCGGGGGCCACCGTGCTGGTCGGCTTCTCGCAGGGCGCGATCATGTCGCTGGAGGCCACGCAGGCCGATGCCGCGCCGGCCGCGCGCGTGATCGCGCTGGCCGGCCGCTTCGCGCAGGGCGTGCGGCGCGCGCCGGCGGGCGTGCGCATCCACCTGGTCCATGGCGAGCAGGATGGCGTGGTGCCGACGCGTTTCTCGGTGGATGCCGCGCGGGCGCTTCAGGCGCTCGGCGCCGAAGCCACGCTCGACCTGCTGCCGGGCCTCGGCCACGGCATCGATGCGCGTGCGCTGCGCCTGGTCCTGGGCTATCTTGCCGATTGAAGCGCCATGACCGCCCGCCTCGCGATCACGGAACAGGCCTACCTGCTGCAGGAGGCGCGCGGCGGCGCGTGGGCCGATATCGCCACGCTCGCCGGCGGCGCCGCCGCCTTGCTGGACCCTTCGCGGCCGGTCGACGAGGCGCAGCTGGAGCGCGCCATCGAGGTCGCGGAGGATTGGCTGATGCCGCACGCCGCGCGCCTGGCCGGCGCCGTGCTGGAGGTCGAGGACCTCACGAGGCGATTGCGGTCCGGCCTGGGCGCCGTCCTCTCCGAGACGGGCACGGCCTGGAGCGTGGACGCGTTCGAGACGCTCTTCCTGCGGCTCGTGGACCTGGCGACCGGCCGCTTGCCGCCGCCCGCCCTGCAAGGCCGGCAGCCCTTCGTCGCCGACGTCCTGCTGCTGCGCGAGCTGGCGCACCACGGCCGGCTGCAGCAGCTCCGTCTCGCCTGACCGTCGCTTTTCGGCGGCTGGACGGCGGGGCGCCCGACGCTCGTCGCCCCTGCCCGACCGTACGGCGGCTGGTGCGGTCCGCGCGCCGAGGGGCGCCGGGTATAACGGCCGCACACGCAGCGCGGGAGGGCGCGACATGCTGCAGAGAGCTTCCGTTCTGGCGGGACTGGCCATCCTGCTGTCCCTGCTGTTTCCCCTGAGGCTGGCGCTGGAGCAGAACGGCATCGATCCGCTCGAGCTGCGGCTGGCCGGCACCGACCTGGCGGGCCTCGGCGCGCTGGCCGGCGCGCTGCCCGCATGGGCGCTGTGGCGCCACGGCCGCCTCGCGCACCGGATCCCGCGCTGGAACGCGTGGCTCGCCGTGCTGGCCGTCTTCTCGCTGCTGTTCCTCGTCCTGCACGTGCACGGCACGCGCGAACTGGTGGCCGCGCAGCTGCGCGAGGCGACGGGGAATGGAAGCGCCCATCTCCTGCTGCTGGAATGCGCGGAGCTCCTCAGCCGGCTGGGCGTGCTGGCGGGCATGGTCGGCGTGCTGGTGAACCTGCATGCGGTGCCCGAAGCACCGGTCGTCCGGCCGCGGAGGAAGAAATGAAGCGGCTCATGGTCGCCCTCACGCTGCTGCTGCTGCCCTTCCTGGCCACGCTGGAGCAGATGGCGCCGCTGCACCGGCTGCTCGCGAAGGTGGGCGTGCAGCGCTGGATGACGGAGCTGGTGCTGGCCGCCGGCGCCGTCGTCCTGTTCGCGCATCTCATCCAGCTGAACCGCCGCATGCTGTTCCCGCGGCGCGGCCTGCGGCTGCTGCTCGCCGGCATCGCGCTCTACGGCGTCGGCATCGCGCTGATGCTGGGACTGCCCGATCGCGCGGCGGCGGTGGTGCCGGCGGCCTCGCAGGGTGCGTGGTCCGGCCTGCCGGGCGTCGTGGCGCTGCTGCGGCCGCTGCCGCTGCTGGCCGTGGCGCAGGCGCTGCTGCTGGTGGGCGCCTTCCGCGCGCTCACCAATCTCGTGCCGCCGGACGAATTCGCCGAGGATTTCTAGCGGCCGGGCCGGACCCGGCGTAGCATCGCGCGCCGTGCAGGACTACTACGCCGCCCGGGCCCCCGAGTACGACCGCATCTACGCCAAGCCCGAGCGCCAGGACGACCTGCGCGCCATCGAGCGCTGGCTGCCGACGGTGTTCGCCGGCCGCTCGCTGCTGGAGGTCGCCTGCGGCACCGGCTACTGGACGCAGTTCATCGCCCCCGTGGCCACGCGCGTGCTGGCCATCGACGCGGCGCCGGAGACCCTGCGGATCGCGCGTGCCCGCGTTGCCTGCGAGCGCGTGGAGTTCACCACCGGCGACGCCTATGCGCTGCCGCCCGCCGCGCCCGGCTTCGAAGCGGCGTTCGCCGGCTTCTGGGTTTCGCACGTTCCGAGGCGCCGCATCGCCGGCTTCCTGGAAGGACTGCACCGCGCCCTGGTGCCCGGCGCGCGCATCGTCTTCCTCGACAACCTCTACGTCGAGGGCAACAGCACGCCGGTGTCCGACCCCGACGCCGGAGGCGACACCTGGCAGTGGCGCACGCTGGACGACGGCTCGCGCCACCGGCTGCTGAAGAATTTCCCCGGCGAAGGCGAGCTGCGCGAAGCCGTGCGGGGAAGCGCCCGCGACGTGCGCTTCCATGCGTGGAAGTACTACTGGGCATTGGAGTACGTGCTGGTGTAAGGCCCGCGCGGCGCGCCGTCATGCGCCTAAGGGTTAGCATGCAATCGAACGGGCCGCTTCGTTGATATCGTTTTTGCTTCGCTCGAAATTGAAGCAGGAGCAGTCCATGAGCCCCATCCTGAAGTGCGCGGCGGTCGCGCTGGCCGCCACCCTCGTCGCCCTGCCGCCCGCCTGGGCCGGCAAGAGCACCGACACGCTGGAGATGGCGTACGACCAGGCGCCCGAAAGCGTCGATCCGTACTACAACAACGTGCGCATCGGCGTGATCCTGGGCGCCACGGTGTGGGACACGCTGCTGTACCGCGACCCGGTGACGCACGAGTACAAGGGCCAGCTGGCCAAGAGCTGGAAGCAGGTCGACGACAAGACGCTCGAATTCGAACTGCGCCAGGGCGTCAAGTTCCACAACGGCGAGGACTTCGACGCGGACTCCGTGGTCTACACGCTCAACTACGTGGCCGATCCGGCCAACAAGGCCGTCACGCAGCAGAACGTGCGCTGGATCGACCGCGTGGAGAAGGTCGACAAGTACAAGGTCCGCGTGATCAGCAAGGAGCCGTTCCCGGCCGCCAAGGACTACCTGGCCACCACGCTGGCGATCCATCCGGCCAAGTACTACAAGGAAGTCGGCCCCAAGGGCATGAACGCCAAGCCGGTCGGCTCCGGCCCCTACAAGGTCATCGAGTACGTTCCGGGCAAGTCGATCACGCTGCAGAAGTTCGACGGCTACTTCAAGGACTCGCCGCGCCCGCAGCCGAAGATCGGCAAGGTGCGCATCCGCTTCATCCCCGACCGCCAGACGCAGATGGCCGAGGTGATGTCCGGCGGCGAGGACTTCATCATGCACGTGCCGAAGGACCAGGCCGAGAAGCTGCAGACCGTGCCCAACCTGCAGGTGGTCAGCGGCAACACCATGCGCATCGTGTTCCTGCAGATGAACTCGCAGGAGAGCACGCCCTTCCCGCAGCTGAAGGACCCGCGCGTGCGCAAGGCCATCGCCCACGCGATCGACCGCGAGGCGATCGTCAAGAACATCGTCGGCGGCGGCGCCGAGATCCTGCACACCATCTGCACGCCGTCGCAGGTGGGATGCACGCACGAGGGCGCGGCCGACTACAAGTACGACCCGGCGCTGGCGAAGAAGCTGCTGGCCGAGGCCGGCTACCCCAACGGCTTCGAGCTGACGATCCACGCCTACCGCGAGCGCAACCAGACCGAGGCGATCATCAACTACCTGCAGGCCGTCGGCATCAAGGCCAAGCTCAACTTCCTGCAGTACGCCGCCATGCGCGACCAGGTGCGCGGCAACAAGGCCGCCCTGGTGCACCAGACCTGGGGCTCCAACCTCGTGAACGACACCTCGGCCTCCACGCCCGTGTACTACGGCGGCGGCGCCGACGACATCACGCGCGACGCGCAGGTCAAGGACCTGCTGGACAAGGGCGACCACACGGTGGAGCCCAAGGCCCGCAACGGCTACTACAAGAAGGCGCTGGACCTGATCGCCGAGAACGCCTATTCGGTGCCGCTCTGGTCGCTGCCCGTGTACTACGTGGCCACCAAGGACCTGAACTTCCGCGCCTACTCCGACGAGCTGCCCCGCTTCTGGGAGATGAGCTGGAAGTAAGCGAAGGGAACGGCTGATGCTGTTCTACATCCTCAAGCGCCTGGGCCTCGCGCTGCTGGTGGCGCTGACGGTGTCGTTCGTCGCGTACCTGCTGGTCTTCGTCTCCGGCGATCCCGCCGTGGCGCTGGCCGGCGAGGGCGCGCGCACGGCGGACATCGAGATGATCCGCAAGACCTACGGCTTCGACCGGCCCGTCCCCGTGCAGTACGCGGACTGGCTGGGCAAGCTGGTGCGCGGCAACTTCGGCACCTCCGTGTACTTCAAGACGGACGTCGCGCCGCTGGTGGCCGACAAGCTGCCCACCACGCTGATCCTGGGCGGAGCCGCCATCGGCGTGGCGCTCCTGATCTCGGTGCCCCTCGGCGTGCTGGCGGCGATCTACCGCCACAGCTGGATCGACCGCCTGTGCCTCGCGGTGGCCGTGCTGGGGCAGGCGCTGCCGAACTTCTTCTTCGCGCTGCTGCTGATCATGCTGTTCTCGATCACCATGCGCGTGCTGCCCGCGTCGGGCAGCGGCACCTGGCAGCACTTCATCATGCCGGCGCTGGCGCTCGGCTACTACGCGGCGCCGGCCTTCATGCGGCTGATCCGCGCCGGGATGATCGAGGTGCTGGACGCGGACTACATCCGCACGGCGCGCGCCAAGGGGCTCACGCCGGCGACGGTGGTCTTCAAGCACGCGCTGCGCAACGCGATCGTGCCGGTGGTGGCGCTCGCGGCCGTGCAGCTCGGCTTCCTGCTCGGGGGCTCGGTGGTGATCGAGACCATCTTCGCGCTCGACGGCCTGGGCTACCTGGCCTTCCAGAGCATCACCAACAAGGACTTCCCCGTGATGCAGGTGATCGTGCTGCTGCTGTCCGTGATCTACGTGGCGCTCACGCTCGCCGCCGACGTGGCCAACGCGTGGCTCGATCCGCGCATCCGGGTGGCCTGATGTCCGCGCAACTGCCCGCCGTCGCCGCCCTGCCCGAAGTGCAGGCCGTGCCCACGCGGCCCTCGGCGCTGCGCCGCTTCCTCCGCAACAAGGCGCTGGTGGTCGGCGGCGGCATCCTGCTCGCCATCGTGCTGCTGGCCCTGTTCGCGCCGCTGCTCTCGCCCTACGACCCCTACGTGCAGGACCTCGCGCACCGCACCGCGCCGCCCGTCTGGTACGCGCAGGGCGCGTGGGCGCATCCGCTGGGCACCGACCAGCTCGGGCGCGACTACCTGTCGCGGCTGCTGTACGGCGCGCGCATCTCGTTGCTGATCGGCGCCAGCGTCGCGCTGATCTCCGGCGTGATCGGTACGACCATGGGCCTGCTGGCCGGCTACTTCGGCGGGCGCACCGACATGCTGGTGTCCTTCATCGTGACGACGCGCCTGTCCATGCCCGTGATCCTGGTGGCGCTGGCGACCGTCGCCCTGGTGGGCGGCTCCCTCTGGGTGGTGATCCTGGTGCTGGGCCTGCTCAAGTGGGACCGCTTCGCCGTGGTGATGCGCAGCGCGACGCAGCAGGTGCGCTCGCTGGAATACGTGGCGGCGGCTCAGGCCGCCGGGGCTTCGACGGCACGCATCATCGCGAGCGAGGTGCTGCCCAACGTGCTGCCGCACCTGATCGTGGTCGCCTCGCTCGAGGCCGCCAGCGCGATCCTGCTGGAGGCGTCGCTGTCCTTCCTGGGCCTGGGCGTGCAGCCGCCGCTGCCGTCGTGGGGCCTGATGATCGCGGAAGCGAAGGGCTACATGTTCTTCTCGTTCTGGCTCATCGCCTTGCCCGGCAGCGCGCTCGCGCTGCTGATCTTCGCGATCAACCTGGCCGGCGACGGCCTGCACCAGGTGTTCATGCCCCATGAGCGCAGCTGACCCGTCCGTCGTGCTGGACGTGCAGGGCCTGCACGTCGACATCCGCGGCGCCTCGGGCGTCGTGCACCCGGTGCGCGACGTGTCCTTCCAGGTGCGCCGCGGCGAGACGCTGTGCATCGTCGGCGAATCGGGCTGCGGCAAGTCGATGACGTCGCTGGCCATCATGGGCCTGCTGCCGCGCGCGGCGGTCCGCCGGGCCCGCACCATGAACTTCCTCGGCGAGGACCTGGCTGCCGCGAGCCCGCGTCGCATCAACACGCTGCGCGGCGACCGCATGGCGATGGTCTTCCAGGAGCCGATGACGGCGCTGAATCCGGCCTGGACGATCGGCGAGCAGCTGGTCGAGCACTACCGCCACCATCGCGGCGCCGGCGCGGCCGAGGCGCGCGAGCGCGCCGTTGAACTGCTGGAGAAGGTTGGCATCGCGTCCGCGGGCGAGCGGCTGCGCCAGTATCCGCACCAGCTCTCCGGCGGCCTGCGCCAGCGCGTGATGATCGCCATGGCGCTGATGTGCGGCCCCGACCTGCTGATCGCCGACGAGCCGAGCACCGCGCTCGACGTCACCATCCAGGCGCAGATCCTGAGGTTGCTGGCCGACCTGCAGAACGACCTGGGCATCGCCATGGTGCTGGTCACGCACGACCTCGGCGTCGTCGCGCGCATCGCCGACCGCGTCGCCGTGATGTACGCCGGCCAGGTCGTGGAGGAGGGCACGGCGGCCGAGATCTTCGCGCAGCCCCGGCACCCGTACACGCGCGGCCTGCTCGATTGCATTCCCGTGCCGGGCCGCACCACGCCCGGCAGCCGGCTGGGGAGCATTCCCGGCGTCGTGCCTTCGCTCACCGGCGAACTGCGCGGCTGCACCTTCCGCGAGCGCTGCCCGCATGCGCAGGCCGCGTGCACGCAGGCGATCGACCTGCGCGACGCCGGCGCGGGGCGGCGCTGGCGCTGCGTGATCGAACCCGAGGCGGTGGCCGCATGAGTGCTCTCCTCAGTGCCGTCGGCCTGCAGCGCAGCTTCAGCGTGAACGCGGGCATGTTCCGCGGCCGGCGCCTGCTGCAGGCCGTCAACGGCGTGGACATCCACGTGGAGCGCGGCGACGTGCTGGGCATCGTCGGCGAATCCGGCTGCGGCAAGTCGACGCTCGCGCGCATGCTGCTGGGCCTCACGCCACCCACGGCGGGCGGCATCTTCCTGGATGGGCAGGACATCGCCGGCCTCGACCGGCGTGCGGTGGCGCGGCGCATCCAGCCGGTGTTCCAGGATCCGTATTCCTCGCTCAACCCGCGCAGCACCGTGGCGTCCATCGTGGCCTTCCCGCTGGACGTGCACGGGATCGGCACGCGGGCCCAGCGCCGCGCGCAGGCGCTCGACATGCTGGAACGCGTCGGCCTTCCGGCACGCTACGGCGACTTCACGCCCGGACAGCTGTCGGGCGGACAGCGCCAGCGCGTGGCCATCGCCCGCGCGCTGGTGATGAAGCCGGAGATCGTCGTGTGCGACGAGCCGACCTCGGCGCTCGACGTCTCGGTGCAGGCGCAGATCCTGAACCTGCTGCTGGACCTGCGGCAGGAGTTCAACCTCACCTACGTGTTCATCAGCCACAACCTGGCCGTCGTCGAACACATCGCGACCAAGCTGGCGGTGATGTATCTCGGGCGCGTCGTCGAATTCGCCGACACGCGCACGCTGTTCGCGCGGCCGCAGCATCCCTACACGCAGGCGCTGCTCGCTTCCGTGTTGACGCCGGACACGACGCTCGGCATCCCCGACACCGGCCTCGGCCTCGCCTTTCCCGACCCGCTGAATCCGCCCGCCGGCTGCACCTTCCATCCGCGCTGCCCGCGCCGGCTCGAAGGCTGCGACCGCGCGGCGCCGCAGCTGCTGGAAAGCGGCGAAGCGCAGGTCGCCTGCCACCTGTTCCACCCCCAGGAAACGACATGACGCAATCCCGCGACGCCGCCATCGCCCGCGCCCGCAGCAGCTTCGACAGCGGCGAGTTCCGCCAGATGCTGGCGCGCCGCATCGCGGTGCCCACCGAAAGCCAGAACCCCGAGCGCGGCGCCGAGCTGCGCCAGTACCTGGACCAGGAGGTCGGGCCGTCCTTCGAGGCGATGGGCTTCTCCTGCCGCGTGCTCGAACACCCCAAGGCCAAGGCGCCCTTCCTGCTGGCGGAACGGATCGAGTCCCCCGACGCGACCACGGTGCTCGGCTACGGCCACGGCGACGTGATCCGCGGGCTGGACCGCGAATGGCAGGAAGGCCTGTCGCCCTGGACGATGACGGAGCGCGGCGGCCGGTGGTACGGCCGCGGCATCGCCGACAACAAGGGCCAGCACAGCATCAACATGGAGGCGATGCGCCACGTGATCGCCACGCGCGGCAAGCTGGGCTTCAACGCGAAATTCCTGGTGGAGATGGGCGAGGAGACCGGCTCGCCCGGGCTGCGCGAGCTGTGCACCGAGCAGAAGGACGCGCTGAAGGCGGACCTGCTGATCGCCTCCGACGGCCCGCGCCTGCGCGCCGAGCGGCCCACCGTCTTCCTCGGTTCGCGCGGCAGCATGAACTTCGACCTGGCGATCGAGGCGCGCGCCGGCGGCCACCACTCCGGCAACTGGGGCGGCCTCATCTCCAACCCGGGCATCCAGCTCGCGCACGCGATCGCCAGCATCACCTCGCCCACCGGCCAGATCCGCATCCCCGAATGGGTGCCCAAGGAACTGCCCGCCTCGGTGCGGCGGGTGCTGGCGGACTGCGAAGTCGATGGCGGCAGCGACGGCCCGGAGATCGAACCCTGGTGGGGCGAGCCGGGCCTGACGCCGGCGGAGCGCGTGTACGGCTGGTGCAGCTTCGAGGTGCTGGCCTACAAGACCGGCAACCCCGACACGCCGGTCAACGCGATCCCGCCGCGCGCCTGGGCGCGCTGCCAGCTGCGCTTCGTGGTCGGCGTCGACCCCGAGCAGATCCTGCCGGCGCTGCGCCGCCACCTGGACCGGCACGGCTTCGGCATGGTGGAGATCGCCACCACGCGCGAGACCTTCTTCCACGCCACGCGCATCGACCCCGACGACGAGTGGGTGCAGTGGGCCGTGCGCTCGCTCGCGCGCACCACCGGCAAGAAGCCCGCCGTGCTGCCCAACCTGGGCGGCTCGCTGCCCAACGACATCTTCACCGACGTGCTGGGCCTGCGCACGATCTGGGTGCCGCACTCCTACGCCGGCTGCTCGCAGCACGCGCCGAACGAGCACCTGCCGCCGGAGCTGCTGCGGGAAGGCCTGGAGGTGATGACGGGCCTGTACTGGGACCTGGGCACCGGCGACACGCCGGCGGCGCGCGCCTGAGCGCGCGGCGCTACTCGCCCCCCACCGCCTCGTACGCCTCCACCAGCGCCGCGAACACCGCGGCGTGCCGGCGGTCCTCCACGTCGGTCTTGCGGCAGGTCCAGGCCACCTGCCGCGAGGGCGCGCCGGCGCCCAGCGCCACTTCGCGGAAGGCATAGGCGCGCTGCAGGGGCGCGCGCGGCCGCGGGATCACCGAGACGCCCAGGCCTTCGGCGACCATGCCGATGATCGCGTCGGTCGAAGCGAGTTCATGGGCCGGGCGTTTGTCGGGGCACAGGCGCCGCACGTACTGCGCCGCCACGCGGCCGCCCGTGAGCGTGCGCTCGTACTGGATCCAGGGATGGCGGCGCAGCAGCTGCTGCGGGGTGCCGTGCTCCGCGTCGGCGGGCACCACCAGCACGAAGGGCACGCGCGCGAGGTCGCGCCAGGCGAGCCGGCTCGAGCCGCCCCGCGGCGGCCGCACGATCACCGCGGCATCGAGCCGGCCGGCGCTCACGGCCGCCTGCAGCGGCGCGCTCACGTCCAGCGCCAGCTGCACCGTCAGCCCCGGATGGCGCGCGCGCAGCAGGCGCAGCGCGTGCGGAACGACCGAGGTCTGCACGCTGGTGATCGCGCCGAGCCGCAGCAGCCCCGACACGGCCAGCGGGCTGCGGGCGCGGAAGCTCTCGATCGCCGCCAGCGCGCTCGCGGACGCGGCCGCCAGTTCGCGCGCCACCGGCGTCGGCACCGCGGTGCGCCCGGAGCGGTCGAACAGCGGCCGCCCGATGTACGCCTCCAGCTGCTTCATCTGCAGGCTGACGGCGCTCGCCGTCACGCCCACCTCGTTGGCGGCCGCGCTGAAGCTGCCGGTCGACAGCACGGCGCCGAGGGTTTCGAGGGCGGCCAGTTTCATGAGGAAAACTCAAGGGAGATTCAAGAAAGACTCGCTTTTCTTATGTTAGCAGGCGCCTACCATCAGGGGATCGGCGCGCGAGCCGCGCTTTTCATTTCTCCTCGCAGGACCCCCATGCATCTCCCCCGACGTCAATCCCTCGCCGCGCTCGGCGCCTTGTGCTTCGGCCTCCTCACCGGCGCGGCCGGTGTCCACGCCCAGGACACCTGGCCCGGCAAGCCCGTGCGCATCGTGGTTCCGTTCGCTCCCGGCGGCAGCAACGACGTGATCGCGCGCCGGCTGGCGCAGCGCCTGGGCACCACGCTCGGCCAGTCCGTCGTGGTCGACAACCGTCCGGGCGGCGGCAGCACGATCGGCAACAACCTCGTGGCCACGTCGCCGGCCGACGGCTACACCTTCCTGTTCGTGTCCGGTTCGCTGGCCACGAGCGCCGCCGTGCAGAAGACGCCCTATGACCCGGTGAACGCCTTCGAGCCGATCTCGCGCGTGGCGAGCGCGCCCTTCGTGATCATGACGCGCGAGGGCTTCCCCGCGAAGAACGTGCAGGAGCTCGTCGCCTACGCGAAGCAGAACCCTGGCAAGATCAACTATGGCAGTGCCGGCCTCGGCGACGCCACCCAGCTCGCGACCGAGCTGTTCAACCACACCGCCGGCACGAAGATGACCGGCGTCAACTACAAGGGGATCGCGCCGGCCCAGCTGGACATGCTGGCCGGCCGCATCGACCTGGTCGTCACGACGATCGCCTCGGTGCGCGGCACGGCCGTCGAGAAGCTGCCGATGCTCGCCTTCACCGGCGCGAAGCGCGACGCGGACCACCCGGACATCCCGACCGTCAAGGAATCCGGCCTGGACTACGAAGTGGAGATCTGGTGGGGCCTGTTCGCGCCCGCCGGCCTGCCGCCCGCGATCCGCGACCGCATGAACCGCGAGATCGCCGCGATCTGCGCCGACAAGGAATTCGCCACCTTCCTCAAGACGGCCGGCGCGGTGCCCGCGCCTTCGACGCCGCAGGCGCTGAAGGAGATCGTGGCGAAGGACGTGGCCCGCTGGCGCCTGACCGCGCAGCGCGCGGCCCTGCAGTAAGGAGCGCCCCGTGGACCAGACTCCCGAGACCTCGCCCGGACCCCTGGCCGGGGTGCGGATCCTCGACCTGAGCGGCTACATCGCGGGCCCCTACGGCTGCACGCTGCTGGCCGACCAGGGCGCGGAGGTCATCAAGATCGAGCCGCCGGAAGGCGACAACCTGCGCAAGTACCCCTCCACGCTGGCCGCCGAAGGCCGCGCCTTCCTGGGCGTGAACCGCGGCAAGCTGGGCGTGGCGCTGGACCTGAAGAACCCGCGCGGCCGCGAAGTGCTGCTGCGCCTGGTGCGCGACGCGGACGTGCTGGTGCACAACTTCCGCCCGGCCGTGCCCGCGCGCCTGGGCATCACGTACGAAGCCCTGCGCGAGGTGAACCCGCGCCTGGTCTACTGCAGCCTCACCGGCTATGGCCAGAGCGGGCCGCTGCGCAACCGCGCCGGCTACGACCAGGTCCTGCAGGCGATGACCGGCATCTGCGCGATGCAGGGCGCGCCGGGCGTGCCGGAAATCGTCTACGGCTCGGTGGTGGACTACTACGCGGCATCGCTGCTCGCCGGCGGCGTGGCGTCCGCGCTGTTCCAGCGCGAGCGCACGGGCCACGGCCTGTCGGTCGAGATCTCGCTGCTGCGCAGCGCCCTCGCGATGCAGTCGGCGCGCATGGTCTGGGCCGAGGGCGAGGGCCGCGACGTGTACCGCGACATGCGCTCCGGCGGCATCACCGGCCTGCACCCGACGCGCAGCGGCAGCCTCTACATCTCCGCGAACACGCCGCACTTCTGGCAGGCGCTGTGCGAGCTGATCGGCCTGCCGCAGCTCGCCACCGACGAGCGCTACGACACGGTGCGCAAGCGCGCCGAGCGCGCGCAGGAGATCGTGCCCGTGATCCGCGGCGCCCTGCAGCAGCGCAGCGCGCTCGAGTGGGAAGAGCTGTTCGGCGAACGCGTCCCCTGCGCCGCCGTGCGGCAGGTGGAGGACATGTTCGACCATCCGCAGGTCGCGGCCGAGGGCATGGTCCAGCGCTTCGAGCATCCCCTGGTGGGCAGCTACCGCGGCTTCACGCGCGCCGTCACCTTCGACGGCGGGCCGGGCGGCGCCGCCCGGCCCGCGCCGACCTTCGGCCAGCACTCGGACGACGTGCTGGCGCGCTGCGGCTACAGCAGCGAGGAGATCGCGCAGCTGCGCGGCGAGGGGGCGCTGCGATGAAGCCCTGGGAGGCGTATCTCGACGAGGCGGACCGCGCCGTGCTCGCGCGCGGGCGCTTCGGCACGCGCATGGGCTTCGGGGCGCGGCCGGCGGTCGTCGTCATCGATGCGCAGCGCTACATGGTCGGCGAAGAGGGCAAGGATGCCGAGTGGCCCTCCAGCTGCGGCGAGGTCGGCCGCGCCGCGGCGCGCCGGATCGCATCGGTGGTGGAAGCGGCGCAGGCGAGGGGCGTGCCCTGCTTCTTCACCCGCTTCGAGCTGGAGCGCGACGGCTCCGACATCGGCGTCTACGGCCGCAAGCGCGCGCTGCTGGACAGCCCGCACTGGTGCCTCGCCGGCACGCGCGGCGCGGAACTGCTGCCGGAGCTGAAGCCCGGGCCGCGCGACCTGGTCTTCGTGAAGAAGAAGCCGAGCGGCTTCCACGGCACGCCGCTGCTGGGCTACCTCGTCGACCGCCAGGTCGACACGGTCATCGTGCTCGGCGGCGCCACCAGCAACTGCATCCGCGCGACGGTCTTCGACGCCTCGTCGTGGAACTTCCGCGTGATCGTGCCGCACCAGGCCGTGTTCGACCGCATCCCGGTGTCGCACGCCATTTCCCTGTTCGACATGGACCGGCAATTCGCCGACGTCGTCGACGTGGCCGACACCCTTTCCTACCTGCAAGACATCGGCCGCCGCGCCAAGGAGGCTGCCCGTGCGTAGCAAGCTGTTCGTTCCCGCCTCGCGTCCGGAGCTGTTCGCCAAGGCGCTCGCCGGCGCCGCCGACGCCGTGTCCTTCGACCTCGAGGACGCGGTGGAGGAGGGCGCCAAGCCGGCCGCGCGCGCCGAACTCGCGAAGCTGTTCCAGGGCGGCCGCGCCGCCATGCACGGCAAGCTGGTCGTGGTGCGCGTCAATGCGGCGGAGACGCCGCACTTCGCCGCCGACCTGGAGGCGATCGCCTGCGAAGCCGTGGACGTGCTCAACCTGCCCATGGTGGAGAGCGCCGCGACCGTGCGCGACGCGGTCGCGGCCCTCGAGCGCATCGAGAAGGCCCGCGGCCTCGCGCCGCGCATCGGCATCCTCGCCAACATCGAGTCGGCGCGCGGACTGCGGCTGGCCGCCGAGATCGCAGCGGCCCACCCGCGCATGACGGGCCTGCAGATCGGCTTCGGCGACCTGTTCTCGCCACTGGGCATCCCCATGAGCGAGCCCTTCGCGACGCAGGCCGTGCGCTTCGCGGTGCGGCTGGCCGCCGGCGAGGCGGGCATCGAAGCCTACGACGGCGCCTACGTGGACATCCGCAACCCGGACGGCTTCGTGCGCGAGGCGCGGGCGGCGCAGCAGATGGGATTCGCCGGCAAGAGCTGCATCCACCCGACGCAGATCGCGCTGGCCAACGACGTCTTCCGCCCCAGCGACGAGGAGATCGCGCACGCGCTGCGCGTCGTGGAGGCCGCGCGCGACGTCCTGGCCCGCGGCGTGGGCGCCTTCACCGTCGACGGCAAGCTGGTCGACGGCCCCTTCATCACGCGCGCCGAACACCTCGTGGCGCTCGCGCGGCGCCTGGGCCTGCTGCAAGCCTGACCGCGCCCGCACCGCATTCGCACAACCCAAGGAGACACCATGAACAAGCGCATTTCCCGGCGCGCCCTGGCCACCGCCGCCGCGGCGCTGGCCGTGCTCGGCACCGCCGGCGCCGCCCTGGCGCAGGACACCTTCCCGTCCAAGCCCATCACCATCATCGTTCCCTATCCGCCCGGCGGCTCCAACGACGTGTTCGCGCGCGCCATGGGCAAGCGCTTGTCGGAAGCGCTGGGCCAGCCGGTCGTGATCGACAACCGCCCCGGCGCCGGCGGCACGCTGGGGACCAGCCTGGTCGCCAAGGCGCAGCCGGACGGCTACACGCTGGGGGCCGTGTCCTCCAGCTTCGTCACCAACGCCGCCGTGCAGCCCAAGCTGCCCTTCGACCCGGTGAAGAACCTGACGCCCGTGGCGATGATGGCGCACGGGCCCTTCGTGATCGCGGTGCGGGCCGACCTGCCGGTGAAGACGCCCGCGGAACTGGTCGCCCTCGCGCGCCAGCAGCCGGGCAAGATCAACTACGCGTCCTCGGGTCCCGGCAGCACCAACCAGTTCGCGACCGAGCTGCTGAAGAACAAGGCGAAGATCTTCCTCACCCACATCCCCTACCGCGGCATGGGCCCGGCCACGACCGACCTGATGGCCGGCACCGTGGACCTGCTGATCGCCAGCGGCCCCTCGCTGAAGCCGGCGCTGCGCACGGGCAAGGTGCGCGCGATCGCGGTGACGAGCCCCAAGGCTTCGCCCGCCGCGCCCGGCCTGCCGCCCATGGCCGAGGCCGTGCCCGGCTACGAGTTCTCGATCTGGTGGGGCCTGCTCGCGCCCGGCGGCACGCCTGCTCCGATCGTGGAAAAGCTCAATGCGGCCGTGAACCGCATCGTGCAGACGCCCGAGATGCGCGAGTTCTTCATGCGTGAAGGCGCGGAGCCGGCGCAGATGAGCGCGACGGACTTCGCGGCCGAAGTGCGGCGCGCGATCCCCTACTGGAAGGACATCGCCCGCAGCGCCGGGATCCAGGCGGAGTGAACGCCGTGGCAGGCACCGCAGCTCTCCCTGCAGGCGCCTGCGACGCGCACCTGCACGTCTTCGACCCGCGCTTCCCCGAAGTCCCGGGCCCGCGGCTGACGGCGACGCCGCGGCGCGCCACCGCCGCCGACTACGCCGCGCTGCGGCAGCGCATGGGCACCACGCGCGCGGTGATCGTGCAGCCGCGCGTCTACGGCACGGACAACCGCTGCACGCTGGACGCCATCGCGCAGCTGGGTGCCACGGAGACGCGCGGCATCGCCGTCGTGCGGCCCGACGTGGACGATGCCACGCTGGAGGCATTGCACGCCGGCGGCATCCGCGGCGTGCGCATGACCCTGCATGCCGCCGCCGGCGCGCCCACGCGCATCGAGATGCTGGAGCCGATCGCGGCTCGCATCCATCCGCTCGGCTGGCACCTGCAATTGCACCTGCAGGCCGACCAGATCGCCGAGCACGCCGCCGCGATCGGCCGGCTGCCTTGCCCTGTCGTCTTCGACCACATGGCGCGCCTGCCGCCCGGACGCGCGGGCCTGGGCCACCCGGCCTTCGACATCGTGCGCGGCCTGCTGCAGGACGGGCGCGCGTGGCTCAAGCTGAGCGGCCCCTACCTGAACACGAAGGGCGGCGACCCCGCCTTCGCCGACACGCTGGCCGTCGCGCAGGCCTGGGCGCTCGTCGCGCCCGGGCGCCTGGTGTGGGGCAGCGACTGGCCGCACGCCACCGAGCAGGCCCATCCGCCCGACACGCTGGCGCTGCGCGACCTGCTCGCGGCTTGGGTGCCCGACGCGCAACTGCGCCACCGCATCCTGGTGGACAACCCCGCGGCGCTGTACGGCTTCGCGCCCCCGCGGCCCTGAGCCGCATCCCTCTTCTCCCTTAGGAAACGACATGACCCTCAACCGCCGCCTCTTCTGCACCGCCGCCGCGGCCGCCAGCCTGCCCTGGGCCGCCCGCGCGCAATCCGCCTACCCGTCCCGTCCGGTGAAGGTGATCGTGCCGATCGCCCCCGGCCAGTCGACGGACATCCTGGCGCGCCTGGTGGGTGACCAGCTGGCGCGCGCGCTGGGGCAGCCCTTCGTCGTCGACAACAAGCCGGGCGCCGGCACGCGCCTGGGAACGGACGTCGCCGCCAAGGCCGCCCCCGACGGCTACACGCTGGTGATGGCCACCAGCGGCGGCTTCGCCGTGGCGCCCGCGATCTACAAGCTGCCGTACAGGCCGGTGGAGGACTTCGCGCCGATCAGCAACCTGGCGACGGTCACGCAGACGCTGGTGACCGCGGCGGACGCGCCGTGGAACACGCTGCAGCAGTTCCTGGCGGCGGCGCGCAAGAAGCCGATGAACTACGCGTCCGCCGGCAACGGCTCGACCTCCCACCTCACGACCGAGGCCTTCCTGGCGCAGACCGGCGTGTCGATGGTCCACGTGCCGTTCAAGGGCGCGTCCGAGGCGCAGCCGCAGGTGATCAGCGGACGCATCGAGGTGATGTTCGACGCGCTGCCCGCGGTGCTGCCGCAGATCCACGGCGGCAAGCTGAAGGTGCTGGGCGTGGGCTCCGCGAAGCGCTCGCCCTACCTGCCCGAGGCGCCCACGATCGCGGAGCAGGGCGTGCCCGGCTTCGAGGCGATCGGCTGGATCGGCCTCGCTGCGCCGGCGAAGACCCCGGCGGCCATCCTCGACCGCCTGAACGCGGAAGTGCGCCGCATCATGGCCACGCCGGAAATGCGCGAGAAGCTGCGCACGCTCAGCTTCGACCCGGCCGAGGGCACGCGCGAGGAGTTCGCGCGCTTCATCGCCGGGGACATCGCGAAGTGGAAGCGCGTGGCGCAGGCCGCGCGCGTGAAGGTCGAGTAAGCCGCCGCGCTTCAGATCATCTGGCCGCCGCTGGCCTCCAGCCGCTGCGCGTTCACCCAGCGCGCGGCGTCGGAGCACAGGAAGGCGACCACCGGGCCGATGTCGTCGGCCTCGCCCATGCGGCCCAGCGCCGTGTTCTGCGCGATCATCACCGGCAGCTGCGGGTTGGCTTCGTACACGTCGCGGCTGAAGTCGGTGGCGATCGCGCCGGGCGCGACCGCGTTCACGCGGATGCGCCGCGGCCCCAGCTCCCTGGCCCAGTAGCGCACCAGCGTTTCCACGGCGGACTTCATCGCCGCGTAGGGCGCGTAGCCGGGAATGGCGATGCGCGTCAGCCCGGAGGACACGCACACGATGCCGCCGCCGTCGGCGAGCCGCGGCAGCAGCTGCTGGGTCAGGAAGTAGACGCCCTTGAAGTGGACGTCGGCCAGCGCGTCGAACACTTCCTCCCGCGTGTCCCCGAGCCTGCCCTGGCCGTTGAAGCCGCCGTTGTGGACGAGGAAGTCGAAGTCGCGGCGGCCCCATCGGGTTTCGAGCACCTCGGCCAGCTGCCGCGCGAACGCGGGGAAGGAGGCGACGTCGCCGGCGTCGAGCGGCAGGGTCGCCGCCTTGCGCCCGGCCGCTTCGACCTGCTTGCGGACTTCCGCGGCCTCGTCGGCGCGGCTCTTGTAGGTGAGGATGACGTCGTGGCCCGAGCGGGCGAGGGCGAGCGCCATGTTGCGGCCGAGGCCGCGGCTGCCGCCGGTGACGAGGGCGATCTTTCCGGTTTCCATGGGGATGTCCTTTCGGTGTGGAGTCCCCGCATGGTCGGCAGGAAGCGCCCCCCGATAAAGGGGCCACAATGGGAAGGATTGTCCAACACACGCCAACAAAGACGCCCATGGACCGCATCGAAGTCATGCGCCTCTTCACGCGCATCGTGGAGCTGGGCAGCTTCACCGCAGCCGCCGAGGACATGCACCTGCCGCGCGCGACGGCGACGCATGCGGTGCAGCAGCTGGAGCGCCGGCTGGGCGTGCGCCTGCTGCACCGCACGACGCGCCACGTGAGCCCCACGCCCGAAGGCCAGGCCTTCCACGAGCGCTGCCGCCGCGTGCTGGCGGAAGTCGACGAGGCCGAGTCCTTCCTGGGCGAGGCGGCCGCCAACCCGAGCGGGCGGCTGCGCGTCGACCTGTCCGGCGCGCTCGCCGCGGCCTTCCTGTTCCCGCACCTGGGCGAGTTCTGCCGGCGCCATCCGCGGCTGGAGCTCGAGATCGGCACGACCGATCGCCTGGTCGACCTGCTGCGCGAAGGCGTGGACTGCGTCGTGCGCGCCGGCGAACCGCGCGACACCGGCCTGGTCAGCCGGCGCGTGGCGTCGATGCCCCTGGTGACCTGCGCCAGCCGCGCCTACGTCGAGGAGCACGGCCTGCCGCGCACGATCGAGCAGTTCCGCTCGCACCAGGCCGTGAATTTCCTGTCGACGGCGACCGGCAAGCACTCGCCCTTCGAATTCACGGTGAAGGGCAAGGTGCAGGCCGTGACGCTGAAGGGACGCGTCGCGGTCACCAGCGCGGACGCCTACGCGGCCTGCTGCCTGCAGGGCCTGGGCTTCATCCAGGCGCCGCGCTACCGCCTGGAGCCGCACCTCGCGACGGGTGAACTGGTGGAGGTCCTGCCGCGCTTCCCGCCCCCGCCCATGCCGGTGGCCGTGATGTACCCGCACCAGCGCCAGCTCGCGCCGCGCGTGCGGGTCTTCATCGACTGGGTGGTGGAGCGGCTGGCGCCCTGGTCCTCCGGCTGAGGACGGTCTCCGCCGCCCGTTTTGGGCCCAGTCCGACGCGGCCGGCCCCCGTGCTGCCCCACCATGGGCGGAAGACTTCTTCCCCCACCTCAACCGGGCAGGCATGGCCGAGACGACGCTGCGCGACACGATCCTGAAGATCGGCGAGGAAGCCAACGCGGCCGCCGTCGCGGTGGCGGCCTACGACTTCGAGCACCACACGACGTGGTCGCTCAACGCGAGCCGCTGGTTCCACGCCGCCAGCACCATCAAGGTCCCGGTGCTGCTGGCCGTCTACGAGGCCATCGAGCAGCACCGCTTCGCACCCTTCTCGCGGGTGCACGTGCGCAATCGCTTCCTGGGCGTCGTCGACGGCCGTCCGTTCCGCGTGGGGCAGGAGCGCGACGCGAACGCGGCCGTGCACGCGGCGATCGGCCGCATGCTGACGGTGCACGAGCTGGCCGAACACATGATCGTGACCAGCAGCAACCTGGCCACGAACCTCTTGCTGGACCTCGTCGGCGTGGAAGCCGCCCGCGCCTCGCTCGCGCGCCTGCACCTGGGCGGCATCGACCTGCAGCGCGGCGTGGAGGACGAGGCGGCGTGGGAGGCGGGCATCAACAACCGCGTGACGGCCGCGGGCCTGTGCGACGCCATGCGCCTGATCGAGGAGGGCAAGGCCATCTCGCCCGAGGCCTCGCAGGCGATGCTGGACATCCTGCACCAGCAGCAGTTCCGCAGCGGCATTCCCGCCGGCCTGCCGGAAGACGCGCGCGTGGCGAACAAGACCGGCGAGATCTCGACGGTGGCCCACGACGCGGGCATCGTGTACCTCGACGGGCGCGATGCGTACGTCGTCGTCATCCTCACCGAATGGGCGCCGGAGGTGACGGGGCACCGGCAGGAAACGATCGCGCGCATCTCGCGCGCGGTGTACGAGTACACGACGGGGCGGCAGGAATGAGCACGCTGCCGCTGCCGCTCGTGAGCGACGACGACCTGCCGCCGGAATGGAAGCAGGTGCTGCGTCCGGGCGAGACGCTGGAGGACCGCTCGGGCGCCGCCCGCGTGCTGCCTTCGAGTTTCCTGCGCGTGGACTCGTGGCACCAGGCGCTGGAGACGGACCTCACCGCGCACTTCCGCGTGTGGGAGCTGATCGGCGTCGACGTGCGGGAGACGCTGCTGGCGCGTTCCTTCCCGCGCTACGTGCCCTGCGCGGTGCTGCTGCTGGCAGGCGCGCTCGAGCTGTTCCGGCTGGAGGTGGGGACCTTCGTGCACGTGGCGGCCAACGGCGGCTACCGCTCGCCGCGGCATGCGCTCACGCGCCATGCCTCGCGCCACTGCTGGGGTACCGCGGCGAACATCTACCGCATCGGCGACACGTACCTCGACAACCGCGACGAGATCGAGAAGTACGCCGCGATCGCGCGCCGCGTCATCCCGGGCGTCTGGATCCGGCCCTTCGGCACGGAAGACGGCGAAGCGGACGACCACCTGCACCTCGACCTCGGCTACACGCTGTTCGAGCCGGTGGACGGGCCGGACGCGGGCAACGCCATGGGAGCAAGCTGAATGGCCCACCCGAAGAAGCTGGAACGCGCTTCCGCACCCGAGCGCCTGAAGCTGGCCGCGATGGGCATGGAAGCCGAGTGCTCGCTCATGCTGGACGACGAGCCGGTGCGGCCGGAAGCGCTGTTCGGCAGCCCGCGCGACTTCATCCGCGGCGAGCTGATGCACCGGCAGGGCACCTCCTACCACCTCCCGACCGGGGGCGCCGTGTACTTCGACACCGGCGTGATCGAGGTGGCGACCCCGGTGGTCGAGATCGAGCCGGGCTGCGGGGCGCGCGCCGGGCGCCTGCTGTGGGAGGCGCTGCAGTTCATCCGCGGCGAGCTCGACGCCTGGGACGCGGGGCACGGCAAGCGCACGCGCCTGGTGGGCTTCAGCGCGCACTACAACGTGTCCTTCGAGCTGCCGCCGGGCGAGCCGTCCAACGGGCGCACGATCGAGCGGCTCGCGAAGCTGCTCACCTACATCCTGCCCGCGCCGGTGATGCTGCTTGCCACGAACCGCCGCTCCACCGGCGTGGGCGTGCGCCCGCGCAAGGACCGCATCGAGATCACTTCCGATTTCACGCCCAGCCCCTCGCTGATGGTGGCGACCTCGACGCTGATCGTGGGCATCGTGCGCGAGGTGATGACCTGGCCGAGCTACGAGCTCTCCGAACTGCGCAGGCACGGCATTCCCGTCATCGCCGGCTTCCGCCCCATGCCCCACACCTCGCGCAAGGGCTGGCTGGCGCGCTTCGACTGCTATCCGAGGAATCCCTTCGCCAGCGACATCGATGCGGAGAAATGGCCGACCGAAGCGCACGGCGCGCTGAGCCTGCGCGCCGTCGCGGGCCGCACCGTGCGCCACTTCCTGCGCTCGATCCG
Source organism: Ramlibacter sp. bp-362 (assembly GCF_054956735.1). Classification (NCBI taxonomy): domain Bacteria; kingdom Pseudomonadati; phylum Pseudomonadota; class Betaproteobacteria; order Burkholderiales; family Comamonadaceae; genus Ramlibacter; species Ramlibacter sp. bp-362. The sequence goes on along the minus strand of NZ_JBUDXE010000001.1, from coordinate 158,812 downwards.
CCGCATCTCCGATCCCTTCACCTTCCGGCTGATCGGCGCCGTCGTGGAGGGGCGCAGCCCCTCGCTGCTGGACCTCGAGGACCGGCCGGAGGAATACGAGGACGTCGGCCGGCTCTGCGCCTGGGACGACAGCGCCACGCCCGCGCAGCTGGGACGCTCGCGCTACGAGCGGGTGGTGCTGCGCGCCGTATCCGGGGAGCAGTTGCGCATGGACGGCCACTCCCTGCGCCCGGTGGGCATGAGCGGCTGGTCGGCGGTGGTGTTCGAGGGCGAAGACAGGCACCGCGAGGTGATCGCGATCGACGACCTGGTGCGCCACCTGGACGACTGGGAGCGGGCCTGACGGATTGACGGACGGCAGATGCGAAGGTAAACTTCACAGTCTGCCTTCCCACATGCCCGCCGACCCTCCTGCCTCCGACCCTTCCGCCCAGCTCGCCGCCGAACTGCACGAGCTCGTGGGCAAGCTGCGGCGGCGCCTGCGCGAGCAGGTCGATGCGGGCGACCTGCCGCCTTCCCAGGTGACCGTGCTGCGCCGGCTCGAGCGCGAAGGGTCGATGACAGTCAGCGCGCTCGCGCGCGTGGCCGGCATGCGTTCGCAGTCCATGGGCGCGACGGTCGCGGCGCTGCAGGCCGCGGGCCTGGTGAGCGGCGCGCCCGACCCGGCCGACGGCCGCCAGACGCTGCTGTCGCTCACGCCCGCCTGCCGCAAGTGGATCCGCGGGAACCGGGCCGCCAAGCGCGACTGGCTGTCGCACGTGATCGACACCGAGCTCAACGCGCGGGAGCGGCAGGAGCTCGCCCGCGCCGTCGCGCTGCTGCATCGCGTCGTCGAGGCGCAAGCCGCCCCGGCCGCGCGGGGGCCGGCGGCGCCGTGAGAGGCACCTTCCGCTCCCTCGCCGGCTACAACTACCGCGTGTGGGCCGCCGGCGCGCTGGTCTCCAACATCGGGACCTGGATGCAGCGCACGGCGCAGGACTGGATCGTCCTCACGCAGCTGACGCCGCACGACGCCACCGCCGTGGGCATCGTGATGAGCCTGCAGTTCGGCCCGCAGTTCCTCCTGCTGCCGCTCACCGGCTACGTGGCCGACGGGCTGGACCGGCGCAAGCTGCTGTTCTTCACCCAGGCCACCATGGGCCTGCTCGCGCTCGGGCTCGGCCTGCTGACGCTGCTGGACATGGTGCAGCTGTGGCACGTCTACCTGTTCGCCTTCCTGCTGGGATGCGTGACCGCCTTCGACTCGCCCACGCGCCAGAGCTTCGTGGCCGAGCTCGTGGGCGATGCGCACCTGTCGAACGCCGTCGCGCTGAACTCCACGTCCTTCAACGCCGCGCGCATGATCGGCCCCGCCGTCGCGGGGGTGCTGATCGCGGCCGTGGGTTGCGGCTGGGTGTTCATGCTCAACGCCTTGTCCTTCGTGGCCGTGCTCGGTGCGCTCGCGCTGCTGCGGCAGACCAGCTTCCATCCGCGGGTGATGCTCTCCGGCAAGCAGCGGGGCGTCATGGACGGCATGCGGCACGTCTGGCAGCGCGACGACCTGCGCGCCGTGGTGCTGATGTTCTTCCTGATCGGCGCCTTCGGCATCAACTTCCCGATCTACATCTCCACGATGGCGGTCTCGGTGTTCCACGTCGGCGCCGGCGCCTTCGGGCTGCTCACGTCCTCCATGGCCGTGGGCTCGGTGACCGGCGCGCTGATGGCGGCCGGCCGCGAGAAGCCGCGCATGCGGCTGCTGCTGGGCGCGGCGCTCGCCTTCGGCACCTGCCTGCTGTTCGCCGCCGCCATGCCCAGCTACCGCCTGTTCGCCGTGGCGCTGTTCTTCGTCGGCCTGGCCACGCAGACCTTCACGACCACGGCGCACAGCGCCGCGCAGCTGTGGAGCGACCCGGCCCTGCGCGGCCGCGTCATCGCGGTGGTGCTGGCGGTGTCCGCCGGCAGCACGCCGCTAGGCGCGCCGCTGATCGGCGCGGTCGCCAACGCGTTCGGGCCGCGCTGGTCGCTGGTGGCGGGCGCGGCGTCGGGCTTCGCCGCGGCGATCGTGGGGCTGCGTGCGCTGGCCAAGCAGCGTCGCGGCGCGCTCGCGGGCGCAGCCTGAGGCGGGGCCCGCGGCGCCGAATCAGGGTGTCTCGCCAAAGCGGGCGAGCGCACGCTCGCGAGCCCTGGCCGCCTCGGCTTCCCGCGTGCGAGGCTCGGCGGTGGTCACGAGCGAGTGGATCAACGCTCTCGCCGAAGCCGCGATCTCTTCGACCGCGCGCTCGAATGCGGCTTCATTCCTCTTCGATGGGACACTGAACCCGCTGAGCTTGCGGACGAACTGGAGCGACGCGTCACGAATCTCGATCTCTGTCGCCGGCGGCTCGAAGTTGAAAAGCGTCCTGATGTTGCGGCACATGCCCTGCTCTCCGTAAACTGCAGCCACGATGGTCCGCAGCCGTCGCGATCTTAGCGCTGCACCTGCTTCCGGCCAGGAGCAGCCTTCACTGCCAGATGTCACGAAAACAAGCGAGTGATCCGGCCATCGCCCCGCAACCTTCGCGGTCGAGGACCGAGATCGGTTGAGCGTCTTGAAACTTTCGCTCGGACCGTTCGACGCGCCGAATGGAACGACAGGTCAAGACTGGGGGCGGTCGGTCGGATTGGGCCGCCCCGATGACGGCGTCCGCCGATACCTGACATTGGCCGACGCACGCGGAGACACACCGCGCATGGTCGAAAGCCGCGCACGGGCCCAACAAGGCCGCAGATGCAAGACATCGATGTCGGACTGGCAGATGGCCGAGCGCGCGCAAACCAGGCGTCCGCCTTGTTGATCGAGGTGAGGTCTACTTGATGGTCGAGTCTTTGGCTGACCATTCCGAAAACGAGCGGTGAATATGGCTGTGAGCCTCCCATATCCGCCGCCTTGCTGGGGTACGGATCACATCGTGGCCTTCCATTTTGTTCAGCCACTCCCTTTCTCCCCAATTGCACCAGACGAGGACTTGGCGCGTCTCGGTGAGGTAACGGCGAAGAAGATCCGCACGGACATACAGGAGGCTGTGTCGACTTCCCTTCCATCCGTCGCCCGTCTCGCGGTAGAGACTTCCAGGATTGCCCGCCGCATCATAGAAGTCGATCTCGCGATTCTTGCTCGCCAGACCAAGGCGCTGGATCAATTTCGGCGCGGGAAGGTCAAAGCCCAAGAACTCATTCTGTGTCGAGTGGTACGACTCCCAGCCAAATTGAATGGAGGGAAGCTCGATGCGGATGCCCGGCACATGCCGCATTTCATACGTTGGTTCGAGCAGCCGAACAAGCGAACGCTCTGACTCCACTCCATCCTTGGAGACCAACTTGATGGTGAGGGTTCGTGCTGGTGTCTTGCGCTTCGTGTAGACCCGCTCGTAGCTGTCAAAGGCCTCCACAGTCTGCCGGCGGTACGTTCCGTCCCGCTGGCGTAGTCGTCGCACATAGTTCTGGCGGCGCCCAGCCTCACCGGCGTAGAGGTAAGTCTCGGTCGCCCCCTCGGGAATCGCGTGGTTACCCGGGTACTCAATCGTAAGAAACTTCGAACGCAGGGCCTGCACGTCTTTGCGCGCGATGAACAGGCCCCGCAGAAACGCAAAGAGATCGCGATCGGTACTCCCGTCAAGGCCGCGGACGAAGCCTTCAACAAGGACCCATTCACCCGAGTGGCCATTGATTTCCGGAACAACGAGCAGTGAATTCCAGCTCGGTGTGAAACCACCTCCCACCCACGCGTCGGTGTCTCCTCCCCAGTCACCAAACAGGTCGGGGATCGGCGGCGTCCATTGGGGTGGGCGCTTGGGGAAACTCGGATCCACGCCGCAGTCGGATGTCCTCTCGCCGAGGCGCCAATCCGGCAGCTTCCTCGCAGCCTCGCGCTCACCCCACATTTCGAAGTATGCGATCCACGAGTACTTCTTGCCGTACCGGTCCACCTTGTCCTGGTCACGTGCATTCCAGGAGGTGTTTCCGATTTCGCGATCAGCATTCTTGAAGCGCTCCTCGCGATACCCCAGGTCGAACATGCGACGTTCGATCTTCGCGCGAACCTGCACGTAGCCCGGATGCTTCTCGTCGTAGTTCGAGCGCTGCGGGATCAAGCGCCCAATCGTGTAGTTGCCGAAGTCCATCTGGATCGCGTGCCCGATGGCGTCTGTCACCTTCGGATCAGGTGTGCCTGTGCTCGTGAAAGTTGAAGGCGTGTTCGGATAGGGCGTGGCGAGGTTGCGGCTTGCAGTTTTCGGCAGTGCGACGCATTTCGCGCGCTGCGCTATCTCGATGATGCCCAGCGCGTAGTCTCGCATCAGCGTGTGGTGGGTCGCATACTTCGCACCGGCTGCGAACATCTTGCCGTACAGCGTCTTTGCGAGCCCGCCGAGCACAGGTCGAAACGACGCGGCGTTTTCAGAGTCCACCAGCGACAAGGTTGTTCCGTAGGCGGCGGCCAGCATCCGTTCCGGCAAATACGGGTCATTGAACGCAAGGCTCGTCTCAAGGTGGATGAAAAGAACTTCAGGAAACCGCTCACCGATCAATACGAGTGCCTTGGTCGCAATATCGCGATCAGCGCGGTCGACGGTCGTCAGGACGAGCGAGAGCAGGATCACAAGCTCCTTCGCGGACTGCGGCGTCATGTTCGCCGTGCTCAGCTTCTGTGCCCACGTCAACAGCCTGTGAATTGTGGGCGATGCGTACCGCCGCCGAAGGTATTCGGACCACTGCAGATCCCGATCCGGCATCGGAAAGCGTGCAAGAAAGTCATACAAGCGCCGGGCGTGGTACGGGTGCTTCGGTTTGGTCGAGACGGCGGCCAATGCGTCAACCACTCGCTCCCATGCGTGGGCCCCGGCGTTCAAACACTGATTGATAATAGCTCGTGTTCCCTCAGTAAACGCCGCCGGATCGCGCCAGAACATCCCTTCGATGAACGGGTCGAAGTACGCATCCAGATTCTGGGCCCGTTTGGGCAGCACGAAGAACAACTCACGCTCTTTGGCCGGCAGCCGCGTGCCCACACGCTCCGGAAATTCGGTGATCAGTGCCTGCGCCCAGCCTGGCTCTGCGTATTCACGCTGATAGCGGCTCGCCATCCGGAAGATTCGGCCGAGCGGCGATTTTGCCGAGAAACTGCGCCTGATGGTGGTCGCCGAAGACGCGTCGAGGTGCGTCTTCAGCAAGTGTCGCGCGACCAGATGGTCGCTGAAGCGCTGGTAAGGCAGGCGGAAGACGACGCGGGACTTGAACCCGGATCGGGAGGAGTACCAAATCGCATCTTCTTCGATCAGACCATTCGTGCGCAGTGCCTCAAGAAGTTGACGTCGCTGCGCCGGCTTCAGTTCCGGGCAATTTGCCGCGATGATGCGATCCGCCTCGGCGGGCCGAACATAGCCGCGCAAGTTGACGGCCATGCATGGCGCGAATCCGGCGAGGCGCCTGTCAGCGATTTGATCGCTTCCCTTCAGCAGGAACCAGCATCCCTTGGCGTTCAGGCCGAATTCACTTTCGATCGCCTCGCCGACGCGCTTAACGAACGATTCGAGCACAAAGGTCATCCCCTTTTGTCCGGAGGCAATCCCAGCGAATCCCTTGGTCAACTTCTTGCCGGTGAGGTTCTGCAGCGACTGGCAGATCAACTTCAGCGTGAGGGGCCGTGAGAACTCGCGGTCAAGCAGCGGCACTTCGGGCAGCGGAAGGCTGTAGTACTCGAAGAAGGCAGCCTGGGCATCGAACTCCTGATCGTCGAAGCCAAGGTGCGTCACCTTGTGGAACTTCTCCAAGTCGTTCTGCTCGATGGCAATTGACTCGAACGGTGTCCGGCAGGTGACAATCAACCCGACACTTGGGCACGATGCAACGAGGGATTGAAGGGTGCCTACAGCTTCGCGCCACTCCCTCCGACGTCCTTCGTTGACGCCATCCACGATGACGACTGCGCGTTCCCCTCGCTCGTAGGCCAAGGCCTGAAGTTGGTCGAAAATCTCGTGTTCACCGCGCCCTGCTTCGATGCGGCCGCAAATCTCGGCGACGACACACCCTTCGAAGTTCTTCGCCAGGACCAGGACGGTGGCTTGGCCTCGCGCGATCCGCATCTGCGTGACGTCACACAGCAGGTGCGTCTTGCCCGTGCCCCACTCGCCGCTGACCAGCAGTAGCGGGTCGAACAGGACCTTGAACGCTGCGCTCTGAACGAACTCTCTTTCGTCTCGCACGACGCCCAAACACCGTCCGATGGAGTTCATGTTGCCGCGGACGGTATTGCGTTCGGAGGAGTAGCCGCCATCCCCAGTAGTCGGCGGCAGCTTGGCGTCCTCGGCGCGCCAGTGATCCATATCAGCTTCAAGATCGGATTGAATGCGCCCAAGTTGCTCAGACCACTCGTCCGCCGCCCGAGCATCCCTCGCACGCAATCGGCTCATGATCGATGGCAAGAACTTGCGTGCCTCGTCCGTCAGCGTTTGAATCGCGTCGCGCCGCTGACTGCAGTTCTTGGCGCTTTCCCAGGCCTTCGAGAACGCATCCAGGACACCCTCAAACCGGGCGCGAGCCCCCGCGCCGCAAGCGACGTTCTCAATGGCGGTGACGAGTGATTCGATCCGGAGGTTCGGCGCGTTCGGATCAACGCCTGGTGTGTACCTCTGCCCAGCTTGCTTGATCTGGTCCTTGGAGAGACTTGTCAGGGCTGCCAGGAAAGAATCGTGAGGCGACGACATACCAAGACTTTAAGGTAGAGCAGCCCTCAGCGGCAGCCCCTGATTGGAGTGGCGACGACGCCGCGCTGGATCAGATTGGGGGCCACGGCCTTGCGCGCGAGTTCTGTAAGCTTGCCATCGGAGTGGCGGCCGTAATCACCGCCCCAGTAACTCACTAAGCCCAAGGATTGACGCCGGCCCCTGCCTGCGCATTCCCGTCAAGCCGTTTTCCACGATAGGCGTCTTATGCCAGCCATCGATCATGTAGCTTCCTTCCCTGTCCCGCGCCACCTGCTGCCGCTGCGGCTGCTCGGGCTGCTGCAGCCCGTCGGGCTTGAGCCCACCGAGCGCGTTGAGGTCTGTAGTGACTTCGAAATTGACCATCACGGGCCTGCATATGAGGCGGGCCATATGCTGATGGCAGTCGTTCCCGAGGCTGTTGATAGTCCGACTCCCGTTCTTTCGGAGGGTAGCGATGGAGTGGTCGCCTATTCGGTGCCAGTGGTGGGTGCAAAGGGAAACAACGCCCGTTTCTCGCCGAACGTCTCAGGCTATGACTATGTGGTTGCGTCTTGGGGTGACAGTTCCCATTCAACTTACACCCTTGCCGAGAAGGTTTGGATGGCCTTGGGCTTAACGCCTCGGTGCATCGGCAACGAAGAACAGCGCCTGGTTTATGACGACTTGGGACTTCCGGAATTCAACGTGGCGGAGGGCGAGGTGTCGAAGCAATATCACTTCGACGCGTCTCGCCCCATTTCCTGGCGAATGTCGAACGCCCACTTGCGCACCTACCTGTGGCTGCGTGGCGCACGCGGGGTCCGTGCGTTCTTCTACGAAGCACGCATACCTGACACTCCGGAATGGCGTGCACTCATGGATGGCTCCCCCCACGTTGAACTGAAACCCGCCGGGGACTGGTGCGTCGTCGACCTACGTGAGCACCGAGGGGCTTTGCTTATGCAGGTGTGGGCAAGTGTAGATGCCGTGAACTGCCAACTCTGTCCCGCGCAGACCGCGAACAACATTGCGTGGCCAGGCGTACCCGGATTGGTGACTCACCAAAGCGCCGAGTCCATCATCAATCACCACTGGGTGCATCTTGATGACCGGTTTCTGGAAAAATACGAGCAGAGCAGCTTCTACAACACCGTTCCCGTTCATGTCAATGGGCAATGGCTGTGCAGTCCTTCCTATGGAGGCCAGTGGTCCTTCACAGAGTGCGAGCGCATCGGCAGGAACATCGTGCGAGTGCCGTTGCGCGAGTTGTACAAGCCAAAGCCCGATCAGGAAATCCTGCACGCTCATCGTTATGCACTGGAGCCTGTCGTAGTCGCCCAGGTAGATCTGCATGAAGAACATGTGGTGGCAAAGGTGCAGCGCCTGGTGGATGAACTACTGGCCCTCGGAGATCACTTGTCTGCCCTCGCCGCGACTCTGGGTATCCAGAAGTCGAGCCACGAAATCGTTGGTTTGGACCGCGCGGAATTGCGGCGCAACGGATGGTACGCTTATCCTCGCCTCAAACGTCTCGCCCAGGTCGCACCCTTGGAAATGAGCGAGCAGGCGATGCTGGCGAGGTGCAAGGGCATCCACGAGTTGTGGCAGGTAGTGCCAAATGGATTCCTTAAGCAGCTGCTGCGCGGGGCAGGCTGTCCCGCAGCGGCTCTGACCGGACTGGGGAGTCTGAAGCTAATCCAAGGCATTTTGAACATCGTTCAGCGCCTTGACGTCGAACAGGAAGACGCGACGGCATTCGCCAGCGCCGTTGAACCCGAGGATTGGAGGGAAAGGAACCCTGTACTGGCCCCACTCTTTGTCCTCAATGACTTGCGCATCGCGGATGCGCACGAAGCGTTCGCCGACGCCATCTCACGCCTGCAAGATCTCGGTTTCGACACCGCCACTTTGCGGCAAGGCCATGGGCGAGCACTGGACTTCGTCATCGATGGCGTTGTCGGTGCATTCATGAATCTGAATACGGCCGCAGGGAAGGTTCTTGCGCGCTAGTCCGTGCACCACCGGTGCGCTCCGTGAGCTCGGTCGTTGGACTGGCGCCGAAAAGCGCCGACTTGGGCAGTGTCGGTGACACGATGTATACCGGCCGTTGGCGCCGCAATTGAATGGGCAGCTCAATGGCCGCATTGAAGCCGAGAGCTTGAACTGGGCGCCCACCGACGACCGACCGCAACCGCTGCAAAACAGTCGTTCTTGCCGGCGGATATGAGCGGTAGCCGCAGGTCGTTGCTGCCCCAGTTGCAACCGAGCGGGGGTTCGCTCCCGGCCAGAAGCAGACTCCACGTCCTGCATGCGCCAGCGAAGCGAAACCGCATCCACCGAACTCAAATGCCCGCCGTGGCCGTCGCGGGCTGCGCTCCCTCCCACCCCCCGCCCAAAGCCCGGATCAGCACCACCGTCGCCTGGAACTGCGCGGATCGCACCTGCAGCGCCTGCCGGCGATTGCGTAGCTCGCTGCGCCGCGCGTCCAGGAGTTCAAGCTGGCTCACCAGCCCGCTGCGATAGCGGGCATCGGACAGGCTGGTGGCCCGCCGCGCTGCGGTTACGGCCCGGTCCTGCGCCAGCGCCTGGGCGTGCAGGAGGCGCAAGGCCGAGAGCTGGTCCTCCACCTCGCGAAACGCAACCAGCACCTGGCCGCGATAGCTGGCCAGCGCGGCATCGAGCTGCGCCTTCGCACCCTCCACGCCCGCCTGCCGGCGGCCGCCGTCGAAGATCGGCAGCGACAACAACGCGCCGGCGCTCCATGCGCGGGCGGACCAACGCAGCAAGTCGCCGAGATCGGTCGAGGCGAAGCCGCCTTCGGCGGTGAGCGAGAGGCTCGGGAACCACGCCGCCTGCGCCACGCCCACGCGCGCCTGCGCGGCGAGCAGCGACGCCTGCGCCGCCGACACGTCCGGCCGCCGGGCCAGCACCGTGGCGGGCACGCCCGCGGGAATGGAGGGAAGCGACGTCTGCCACTGCGCCACCGGCAGCGTGAACTCCGACGCCGCGGCGCCGACCAGCACGGCCAGCGCGTGTTCCACCGCGGCGCGCTGCCGATCGATGGCCAGCGCCTGGGCCTCGGTGGCCGCGACCTCCGCTTCCACGCGCACGACGTCCAGCTCCGCGACGTCGCCCGCCCGGTAGCGGCGCTGCGTGAGGCGCAGCGTGTCGGCATACGCGTCCACGGTCTCCTGCACCAGCGTGCGCTCGGCGTCGAGCGCACGCAGGCCCAGGTAGGCCTGTGCCGTTTCGGCCTGCACGGCCAGCCGGGTGCTTTGCAGCAGTGCGTCGCGCGCCTGCGCATCGAGCGATGCGGCGTCGCGGCGGCGGGCAACGCGCCCGAACAGGTCGGGCTCGTACGCGAGCTGCACTCCGGCCTGGTAGAGCGTGACGGGCGCCGGGCCGGCCACGCTGCTGGCTCCGGCGGCGCGGTCCACCGACGCGCCAGCGCCCACCTGCGGCAGGCGATCGGCGCCGGCGGCGCGGACCAGCGCACGGGCCTGCGCCAGCCGCGCGGCGGCTTCGTGCACGCTGGTGTTCGCCTCCGCCGCGCGCTGCACGAGGGCATCGAGCTGCGGGTCGGCGAATGCCTTCCACCAGGTTCCGCGGTCGCGCGCTTCGGCCGGCGCGGCGGTGGTCCAGCGCACGCTGGCTTCCTTGAACTGATCCGGCGGTACCGGTTGCGCCGGCAGTTCGGGCAGCGTCGACGCGCAAGCAGCGAGCCAGAACGTGGCGACGAGGGGGAGAAGAGTGCGGGTCTTCATGTCAGGACTCCAGGGAATGCACGGGCGCTGCCGGCACGGGGCGCACGGCACCGCCGCCCGCGCCGCCGGCGAAGCCCTCGAATCGGGGCACCTGCCCATGCTGGCGCAGCGGCCGGTTCCCGGCCAGGCGCCGCAGCACGACGTAGAACACGGGGGTGAGGAAGAGGCCGAAAGCCGTCACGCCGATCATTCCGCTGAAGACCGCCACACCCATGGCGCGGCGCATCTCCGAGCCGGCACCGGTGGCCAGGACCAGGGGCAGCACGCCCATCACGAAAGCCAGGGACGTCATCAGGATCGGGCGCAGCCGCAAACGGGCGGCCTCCATCGCGGCCTGCAGCGGCGTGCGGCCGGAGAATTCCAGCTCCCGGGCGAACTCGACGATCAGGATCGCGTTCTTCGCCGACAGGCCCACCAGCACCATCAGCCCGATCTGCGTGAACACGTTGTTCTCGCCGCCGGCCAACCACACGCCGGCCATCGCGGCGAACAGGCCCATGGGCACGATCAGCACGATCGCGATCGGCAGCGTCAGGCTCTCGTACTGCGCCGCCAGCACCAGGAAGACCAGCAGGATCGCCAGCGGGAAGACCAGGGCGGCGGAATTGCCCGCCAGGATCTCCTGGTAGGTCAGGTCGGTCCACTCGAAGGTGATGCCCGCGGGCAGCGTCTCGGCGGCAATGCGCTTGACCGCATCCTGCGCCTGCCCGGAGGAGAATCCGGGCGCGGGCCCGCCGTTGATGTCCGCGGTGAGGTAGCCGTTGTAGCGCATCGCACGCTCCGGCCCGAAGCTGGGACGAACGGTCATCAGCGCGGAGAGTGGCACCATGTCGCCGCTGGCGGAGCGCACCTCGAGCGCGCCGACGTCCTCGGCGCGCGCGCGGTAGGGCGCATCCGCCTGCACCCGCACGGTGTAGGTCCGGCCGAACTTGTTGAAGTCGTTCACGTAGGCGCTGCCCAGGTAGGTGGACATCGTCTCGAAGACGTCGGTCACCGCCACGCCCAGCTGGCGCGCGCGGGTGCGGTCGATGTCCGCATACAGCTGCGGCACGTTGACCTGCCAGCTCGTGAACAGGCCCGCCAGCTCCGGCGCCTGGGAGGCCTTGGCCATGAAAGCCTTCACGGCAGCGTCCATGGCTTCGTAACCCAGCGAGCCGCGGTCCTCCAGCTGCAGCTTGAAGCCGCCGGTGGTGCCCAGGCCCTGCACGGGGGGAGGCGGGAACATGACGATGAAGGCGTCCTGGATGCCGGCGAAGGCCTGGTTCAGCTGCCCCGCGACCGCCCCACCGCTCTGGTCGGGGCGCTTGCGGTCCTCGAAGGGCTTCAGCGTCGCGAAGACGATCCCCGAATTGGTGCTGTTCGTGAAGCCGTTGATGGACAGCCCCGGGAAGGCGAGCGTCGCCTCGACGTTGGGATTCTTCTGCGCGATCTCGTCCATCCGCCGGATCACCGCCTCCGTCCGGTCCAGCGTGGCGCCATCCGGCAGTTGCGCGAAGCCGATCAGGTACTGCTTGTCCTGCGCCGGAACGAACCCCGAGGGCACCGCCTTGAACAGGCCCACGGTCGCCAGCGCGAGCACCAGGTACACGGCCATCGTCGCGCCCTTGTGCCCCAGCACGCCGCGCACGCCGCGCGCATGGCCTTCCCCGCCGCGCCGGAACAGGCGGTTGAAGCCGCGGAACAGCCAGCCGAAAGCGCGATCCATTCCGCGCGTGAGCGCGTCCCTCGGTGCATCGCGGCCGCGCAGCAGCAGGGCGGCGAGCGCCGGCGACAGCGTCAGCGAGTTGAAGGCGGAGATCACCGTGGAGATGGCGATGGTCACCGCGAACTGCCGGTAGAACTGGCCGGTCAGGCCGCTGATGAAGGCCAGCGGCACGAAAACCGCGACCAGGACCAGCGCGATCGCGACGATGGGTCCGGACACCTCGCGCATGGCACGGTAGCTCGCCTCGCGCGGGGTCAGGCCGGCTTCGATGTTGCGCTCCACGTTCTCCACCACCACGATGGCGTCGTCCACCACGATGCCGATGGCCAGCACCAGCCCGAACAGGGTCAGCGCATTGATCGAGAAGCCGAGCAGGTGCAGGACGGCGAAGGTGCCCACCACCGACACCGGCACCGCCAGCAGGGGGATGATGGAGGCACGCCACGTCTGCAGGAACAGGATCACCACGAGCACGACCAGCGCGATGGCCTCCAGCAGCGTGTGCACCACCGACGCGATCGACGCGCGCACGAACTGCGTGGGGTCGTAAGCGATGCGGTACTCCACGCCTTCGGGCATGCTTCTCGCGATCTCGTCCATGGTGGCGCGCACCTGGTCCGAGATCTCGAGTGCGTTGGACCCCGGCGCCTGGAAGACGCCGATCCCCACGGCCGCATCGTTGTTCAGCAGCGAGCGCAGCGAATAGTCGGCGGCGCCGAGCTCCAGCCTGGCCACGTCGCGCAGGCGGGTGACCGCGCCGTCGGCGCCGGCCTTGACGACGATGTCGCCGAACTCCTCTTCGTTCTGCAACCGGCCCTGCGCGTTGATCGACAGCTGGAGGTCCACGCCGGGCAGGCCCGGCGAAGCGCCCACCACGCCGGCGGCCGCCTGCACGTTCTGCTGCCGGATCGCCTGCACCACGTCGCCGGCCGACAGCCCGCGCTGCGCCACCTTCTGCGGGTCCAGCCAGACGCGCATCGCGTACTCGCCGCCGCCGAAGAGCGCCACCTGGCCCACGCCCTCGATGCGGGCCAGGCGGTCGCGCACGTTCAGCAGCGCGTAGTTGCGCAGGTAGTCCATGCCGTAGCGGCCGTTGGGCGACACCAGGTGCACCACCATCGTGAGGTCGGGCGAGCTCTTGACGGTCGACAGGCCGAGGCGGCGCACTTCGTCCGGCAGGCGCGGCTCGGCCTGCGCCACCCGGCTCTGCACCAGCTGCAGCGCCTTGTCCGGGTCGGTGCCCAGGCGGAAGGTGACGTTGAGCGTCAGCAGGCCATCCGTGGTGGCCTGGCTGCTCATGTAAAGCATGCCTTCCACGCCGTTGATGGCCTCTTCCAGCGGCGTGGCGACCGTCTCGGCGATGACCTTCGGGTTGGCGCCGGGGTAATTGGCCCGCACCACCACCGTGGGCGGCACGACCTCGGGGTATTCGGAGACCGGCAGCGCGCGCAGCGCGATCAGGCCGCCCAGGAGCACCAGCAGCGAGAGTACGCCGGCGAAGATCGGCCGGTCGATGAAGAAGCGGGAGAAGTTCATGCCTTCGGTTCCATGTCCACGGCTTGCGGCTGCACGACCGTGCCGGGGCGCACGCGCTGCAGCCCGTTGACGACGATGCGTTCACCGGCCTCCAGGCCGCTCAGCACGACGCGCAGGCCGTCGGCGGTGGGGCCGAGCGTCACCTCGCGGTATTGCGCCTTGTTGTCCGGCCCCACGACCAGCACGAACTTCTTTTCCTGGTCGGTGCCGACGGCCCGGTCCGTCACCAGCACGGCGCGGCTGGTGCGGGCCCGGCCCATGCGCACGCGCGCGAACTGCCCGGGGATGAGCGCGCCATCCTTGTTGTCGAAGGCGGCGCGCAGCCGGATCGTGCCGCTGCTGGCGTCGACCTGGTTGTCGATCAATTGCAGGCGGCCCACGTAGGGCGTGTCGCTGCTCGCGCCGGTTCCCATCCGCACCGGGACCCGTCCGATCAGCTGGCGGGCGCTGGCCCCCGTGGACAGGCCGGCCAGCGCGCGCGCGACCACCTGTTCGTCCGCGTCGAAGCTGGCGTAGATGGGGCTGACGGAGACCAGTGTCGTGAGGACCGGCGCGCCGGGGCCGGCGGCCACGAGGTTGCCGGTGGTGACTTCCAGCTTGCCGATGCGGCCGGAGATCGGCGCGCGGACCTGCGTGTAGCCGAGGTTGAGCCGCGCACCCGCCAACTGCGCCTGCGCGGCGCGCAGGTTGGCGCCGGCCTCGCGGGCCGCGTTCACCTTCTCCTCGAGTTCACGCTGCGCGATCGCACTTTCTTCCCACAGGCGCTGCGCGCGCATGTGTTCGCTCCGGGCCTGCGCCAGCCGCGCCTGCGCCGCGCCGACCTGCGCCTCGGCGCGCTCCACCTCCGCCTGGTACGGCGACGAATCGATCGTGATCAGCAGGTCGCCGCGGCGCACCAGCGAGCCTTCGCGGAAGTGCACTGCCTGCACGGCGCCGGCGACGCGCGAGCGGACCTCGACGTGCTCGACGGCTTCCAGCCTTCCCGAGAATTCATCCCAGGCCGTGACGTCCGTCTCGCTGACGGTGGCCACCGACACCTGCGGCGCCGGCGGGGCGCTGCTGGCCGTGGCCTCGGCGCGCCCGCCCTGCAGGCTGATGATCGCGGCAGCGACGACGGACAAACCCGCGGCGGCACTGGCGGCAGTCCACACGCGCCAGCGGGACTGGTTGTTGGTGTTTTTCATGTTTCTTGCTTTCTTCGGGATGCGTGGTTCCGGCCCGGCCACGGGGGCGGGTTCGAACGGGGGACGAATGGGCAGGAGGGGTTCTAGGAGGGCTGCGGAAGCGGCGCCGAGAGGAACTGCGCGAACTGCTCCTGCACCGCGTGCGCGCAGGGACAGGGTTCGCCCGCCTTCTCCAGGGACTCGGGCCAGCCGGTGCGGGGCATCAGGCCCGTGTGCACCGCCACGCCTGCCTGCTGCAGGCGACGCGCGAAGGCCATCGCTTCGTCGCGCAGGGGGTCGTCCTCGCCCGCGAGCACCAGCGCCGGCGGCAGGCCGGCCAGGCGCTGCGCGTACGCAGGCACGGCATACGGATGCTCCGCGTCGCGCGGGCTGCGCAGGTACTGGTTCCAGCCTTGCGCGAAGCGGCATTCCACCGCGCAGCCCTGCGCCTCGCGCTGCGACGCCGTGGCCGTGCACGGATCCAGCATCGGCGTGACGAGCAGCAGCCCGGCCAGCGGCGGCGCGGCGCGGTCGCGCGCCATCAGCGCGATCGCCGCGGCCAGGTTGCCGCCCGCCTCCTGTCCGGCCAGGAACACTTGCGCCCTGGATCCCGCCAGCCGGGAACGCTTCTGGTGCACCCACGCAAGGGCCGCGTAGCCCGCCTCCACCGCATCCGGGAAGCGGTGCGCGGGTGCCAGCGGATAAGCGATGGAGACGACCACCGCCCCCGCGTCGGCGAGCAACTGTGCGAGGCACTCGCCGCTCTGCAGTCCGCCCCCGGTGAAGGCGCCGCCATGGAGGTGCAGCACCAGCCGGCCCGCGACCGCGGTCCGCTCACCCTGCACGCGCAAGGGCATGGGGGCGTGGCCGGGCAAGGCCAGGGTGTCGGGCCAGGCGGCGGAGGGGCGGAGGCTGGATCGCATGTCGGCAAATATAGGCACTCGGTGCGTGCGGATAAACCGGACGCCCACCAGTTCTCTGTTTCCCGGGCGTGAACAATGCGATCTCCCACAAGGAGAAGAAGACATGGACCAGATCCAGTCGATGCGAGTGTTCGCGAGGGTGGTGGAAACCGGCAGCTTCACGAGGGCGGCCGAATCCCTGGACATGCCCAAGGGCTCCGCGACCAAGCTGCTGCAGCAACTGGAAACCCGGCTCAAGGTGAAGCTGCTGAATCGCACCACGCGGCGCGTGACCGTCACGCCCGACGGCGCGGCCTACTACGAGCGCGCCTCGCGCCTGCTGAGCGATCTCGACGAAATGGAGGCGGCGATGATGCTGGCCCAAGGCAAGCCCGGTGGCCGCCTGCGCGTGGACGTCGGCTCCTCGGTCGCCGCCCGGATCATCATTCCCGCGCTGCCCGATTTCTTTCGCCGCTACCCCAGCATCCAGTTGGACCTGGGCGTCGGCGACCGGCCGGTCGACCTGATCGGCGACAGCGTCGACTGCGTGATCCGCGGCGGCGAACTCACGGAACAGTCACTCGTGGCGCGGCGCATTGCCAACATGCCGCTCGTGAGCGTCGCGACGCCGGGCTACCTGGCCGCTCACGGCGTGCCGGCCCATCCCCAGGAGCTGGGCGAGCGGCACACCGTGATCAACTTCTTTTCGCCGCGCACGGGTCGCCTGTTCCCGAACCTGTTCGAGAAGGACGGGGAGCGCGTCGAGGTCGCGGGCAGCCACAAGCTGTCGGTGAACGAGGGCAATGCGTACCTTGCGGCAGCATTGGCCGGACTCGGGATCGCGCAGGTGGCGCAGTTCCAGGCCGCACCGTATCTCGTGAGCGGGGAACTGGTCGAGATCCTGCCGGAATGGAAGCATCCGCTGATCCCGCTGCACGTCGTGTATCCGCCCAACAGGCACCTGAGTGCGCGGGTGCGGGCGTTCGTCGAATGGGCCGTGGAAGTGTTCTCGAACATCGAGGTGCCCGAACGGCCGCAGACCCCGCCGGTGAAGCACGAACGCGAAGCAGTCGCGGCCTGAGGCCGCGTCAGGCGGCCGCTTCCGCCAGGACGCGCGCGAAGACGTCCGTGTCGACGTTGCCACCGGTCAGCGCGACGCCGACCGAGCGGCCGGACCAGCGCTCGCGCTGCTGCATCGCGGCGGCCAGGGCCGCGGCACCGGCGCCCTCGGCGACGTTGTGCGTGTCGGCGAAGAGCACGCGCATCGCTTCGGCCACCTCCGCGTCGGTGACGGCGACGATGTCGTCCGCCTCGCGCAGCACCACCTCCAGCGCCTCTTCGTCGGCGACGCGGCAGGCCATGCCGTCGGCCAGCTGCGTGCTGACGGGCGATGCGACCACGCGGCCGGCCCGGAAGGACTCCAGGAAGGTCGTGGCGTGCGCGGAGACCACGCCTACCAGCCGGCTGCGCGCGCCGGTGAACGCGCGCGCGGCCGCGGCGGCGCAGAAGCCGGAGCCCAGGCCCATGGGAACGTACACGACGTCCGGCGCTTCGCCGCGCGGGAAGCTCTCGAAGAACTCGAGCCAGCAGGTCATGACGCCGCGCACCAGCTCGCGGTGGTACGAGGGCACCATGTGCAGACCCCGCTCCGCGGCGAGCGCGATCGCGTGCTCGCGCGCGGACTGGAACTCGTCCCCGTGTTCGACCAGCGTGACGCCCAGCGCCCGCATGGCGGCGTTCTTCTCCACCGAGTTGCCGTGGGGCACCACGATCGTGGCCGGCAGCGCGTGGCGGGCGGCCGCCCAGCCCACCGACTGGCCGTGGTTGCCGCGCGTCGCGCACACCACGCCCGGCACGCGTGGCGCCTGGCGCAGGAGGCTGTCGAAGTAGGTCAGCCCGCCGCGCACCTTGACGGCGCCGGCGGGCGTGTGGTTCTCGTGCTTGACCCACACGGTGCAGCCCAGGCGCCGGCGCAGCAGCGGCCAGGCGTACTGCGGCGTGGGCGGGACCACGGCGTGCACGATTGCGCGTGCGGATTCGACTTCATCGCGCGTGAAAGCCAGCGTCATCGGGCTCCTCCGGGGTGGAGAAGCATTCTAGGCACGGCTCATCTAGGCTCCCCGCCCAGGCCCGAGACCTTCATCCGCGCGATCTCCAGCGCCAGCCGCAAGCTGCCGTCCTCGATCGTCACCCGCAGCGTGGCGGCGCCCGTCACCTCGTCGCAGCGCACCGGCTGCCCCGCCTGCTCCAGGACCACGTCGCGGACGCGGAACGTGGGCAGTTCCAGCGTGAGGCCGCGGCCGACCGCGTCCGAGTGGATGCGCACCTTGTTGTGGCCGTCCGCGCTTCCCGCGAAGTCCGCCTGCAGGCCGGGCGCCGCGAAGCGGCCGTCGCCGAGCTGAACCTCGCCCGACACGGCGGTGCGGGCGAGCAGCTGGCGCGCCTGCTGCGTCAGCGTCATACCGGGCGTGCCGCCGCCCTGCCGCATCAGCCATTCGGCGAAGGGCTGCAGCCGCAGCCTGCCGCGGTCCGTGACCCACGGCCCGAGCAGGGCGCCGCGGCGCTCGTACTCCACCCCGTCGACCGGAGCGGAGGCGAACTGGAAGAGGTAGCTGCGCCCGTTGGGCGCGTCGACGTAGAGGCCGAGGCGGCTCACGCCCAGGCGCGAATCCGGGCCGACGTGCTCCACCGACGCGTCGCCCAGGTCCACCTCGCCCGCGCGGATCGGCACGGTCACGTCCGCGTCGAACAGCAGCTGCGCATCGACGATCTCGGCCCGGATCGTCCCTTCGGCCGCGGCCAGCGGCGCGAGGGACCAGGCTCCGGCAGCCGCCGGCTTGCTTGCGCCATCGCCCTGCGCTGCCGGCGTGAGCCGGATCCTGAGGCCCGACGTCTCGAGGGACGCGACATGGAACTCGAGCGCGAAAGCGGCAGCCATGAACCATGTTCGCAGCAAACGCGGCGGCCGGGTGCGACACGCAGCTCTGCAGAAGCACGCGCGGCGCACCGATAATTTCCCCATGCCTTCCATCGTCATCCGCCCCGCGACGCCCGAGGACGTCCCGCTGATCCTGCGCTTCGTGCGGGAGCTGGCCGCCTACGAAAAGGCGGAGCACGAAGTCGTCGCCACGGAAGAGAGCCTGCGCCGCTCGCTGTTCGCGGAAGGCGCCCGCGTCCACGCGCTGGTCTGCCAGGTCGACGGCGTGGACGCCGGCTTCGCCGTCTACTTCTTCAACTACTCCACCTGGCAGGGCCGGCCGGGCCTGTACCTCGAGGACCTGTACGTCTCGCCCGCGTACCGCAAGGCGGGGGCCGGCAAGGCGCTGCTGCACCACCTGGCGCGCCTCGCCGTGGCGCAGGGCTGCGGCCGCTTCGAGTGGAGCGTGCTCGACTGGAACGAACCTGCGATCGGCTTCTACAAGTCGCTCGGCGCCGTGCCCATGGACGAGTGGGTGCGCTACCGGCTGGCCGGCGAGGCGCTGGCGCGGTTCGCGGCGAGCTAGGGCGTTCCGCTCAGGGCGCCTTGCGCGGGCGCCCTTCGCCGCCGCGCAGGCGCCGTACCACGGTGGACTGGCTCACACCCAGCGCCCTGGCTGCAGCGCGCGTGCTCTGGTGCTGGCGCATCGCTTCTTCCACCAGCCGGCGCTCCAGTTCCTCCACGCGCGGCTTGAGTCCGTCGCCTCCCGCAGGCCCCGACGCCGGAAGCACGGCTTCGAGGTCGGGCAGGCCGACCAGGTCGCCGGGGCTGGTCACCAGCAAACGCTCGATCACGTTGCGCAGCTCGCGCACGTTGCCCGGCCAAGGCGATGCGTGCAGCCGCCCCAGCAGCCGTTCCGCGAGGCGCTTCTGGAAGCCGTACTGCCGGTTGAATTCGGCCACGAACTGCTGCACCAGCGGCAGGATGTCCTCGCGCCGCTCCGCCAGCGGCGGGATCCGGATCGGCACGACGTTGAGGCGGTAGAACAGGTCGCTGCGGAACTTCTGCTCTGCGACCATCGCGGAGAGATCGCGGTTGGTCGCCGCGACCACGCGGACGTTCACCGCCACCGGCTTCGTGCCGCCCAGGCGCACCAGCTCGCGGTCCTGCAGCACCGTGAGCAGCTTCACCTGCAGGTCCAGCGGCAGCTCGCCCACTTCGTCGAGGAAGAGCGTGCCGCCGGAGGCGAGCTCCACCAGGCCGTGCTTGCCCTGGCGCTGCGCCCCCGTGAAGGCGCCCGGCTCGTAGCCGAACAGCTCGCTCTCCAGCAAGTCGCGCGGCAGTGCGCCGCAGTTGATCTTGATGAAGGGTCCGGCCGCGCGCGGGCTCTCCTTGTGGATCAGCCGCGTGATGACCTCCTTGCCCGTGCCCGACTCGCCGGTGACCAGCACCGTCGAATCGACCTTGGCCACGCGCAGCGCGAGCTCCGCGATCCGCCGCATGGCCGGGCTTTGCAGCACCACGCCGTCGACGCTCAGGAGCTGCGTGCGCAGGGCCTCGCGCTCGCCGTCGGCACGCCGCAGGTTCTCGCGCGCGATGGCGAGGTCCTGCTGCAGGTGGATCAGCTCCGTCATGTCGCGGGAGTTGATGACGACGCGGCGCACCCGGCCCTGCTCGTCGAACAGCGGCATGCCCGTCACCATGATGGTCTTTCCTTCGTGGGTGACCTGCGTCGCGGACATGCGCTCGCCGGTCTCGGCCACCTTGTTCGCGATGACGGGGCGGATCCAGCCCTTCTTCTCGAACTCCGAGACGTGGTGGCCGACCAGGTCGGCGGCGCGCAGGCCGTAGTTGCGCTCGCAGCCCTCGTTGACCATCAGGGTCATGCCGTCGCCGTCGGCCACGAAGATGCCGTCGAAGGACGAGCGGAAGATTTCCTGCAGGTCCTGGCAGGTCTGCCGCAACTGCTCGAGTTCCGCGCGGAGGTGGTCGCCCATGCGCGGGCAGTATAGGCAGCGCGAGTCAGGGCAGACTCGCGCGCTTCTGCGCCCCCTGCGGTGCCGTGGCCTTTCATTCGGCGGACGCCGGCTGGCGCGTGGCGAGGCACGCCTGACTCGCTGATGCATTCCTGAATCGATGGCGCCTTGACAGCAGGTTTTCGGCCGCCCGATAGGGACTTCGGGCGCCGATGCGGCGCTCGGGCGCGCCGCAATCGCGGTCCGCGCGCCCAAGGTTCACGGGAAAACCCTGAGAAAAAGCGGCACGCATGTTGCGCTCCTGGGCCCACCACACAAGGAGACACCATGAACGCGCGCATCCATCCCCGCCACCTCGAGCCCGAGCGGCCCGCGAACGACGCCGACCTGCACGGCTTCTGGGACCAGGCCATGGAGACCCGGGCCTTCCGCGAACTGATCGCACTGAAGGTGCGCACGGTCGCCCCGCTGCTCGTCGCCAGCTTCGTCTTCATCCTGGGCATGTCGCTGCTCGCGGGCTATGCCCGGCCGCTGATGGCGGCCAAGGTGTTCGGCGCCGTCAACGTCGGCTACCTGCTGGTCTTCCTCACCTACGCGCTGTGCTGGATCGTGTCGGTCGCCTACGTGCGCATCGCCAACAGCCGCTTCGACCTGCAGGCCCGCGTCGCGTCCGCCGCCGTGGCCCGGGGAGTGCGGCCGTGAAGGCGCTGACGCTGCTGATCTTCGCGCTGATCCTGGCGCTCACGCTGCTCATCACCTGGTGGGCCGCCAAGCGCACCCGCACGACCAGCGAGTTCTACGCGGCCGGCGGCACGCTCACGGCGCGGCAGAACGGCTTCGCGCTGGCGGGCGACTGGATGAGCGCGGCGGCCTTCCTGGGCTTCACCGGCCTGGTGTCGCTTTACGGCATGGACGGTTCGCTGTATGCCGTGGCTGCGCTCGCGGGCTTCCTGGTGATCCTGATGGTGATCGCCGAGCCGATGCGCAACACCGGCCGCTTCACCCTCGGCGACGTGATCGCCTACCGCATGCAGACGCCGCAGGCCCGCCTGGCCGCGATGGTCGGCACCATCGTCGTCAACATCGCCTACATGGTCCCGCAGATGGCCGGCGCCGGTGCGCTGATGAAGCTGATGCTGGGCGTGAGCTATCCCACCGCCGTGGTGATCGTGGGCGCGGGCATGCTGGTGTACGTGCTGTTCGGCGGCATGGTGGCCACGACCTGGGTGCAGATCATCAAGGCCATCCTGCTGCTGTCGACCGCGGTCGTGCTGGTGGCGTTGCTGCTGGTGCGCGTCGACTTCGAGCCGCTGCGCCTCTTCGCCGCCGTCGAGTCCGCCTACGGCAGCCAGATGCTGCAGGCGGGCGGCTACCTGAAGCATCCGCTGGATCCGCTGTCGCTGCTGTTGTCCTTCATGCTGGGCGTCGCGGGGCTGCCGCACATCATGACGCGCTTCTTCACC
This sequence comes from Ramlibacter sp. bp-362, assembly GCF_054956735.1. Classification (NCBI taxonomy): domain Bacteria; kingdom Pseudomonadati; phylum Pseudomonadota; class Betaproteobacteria; order Burkholderiales; family Comamonadaceae; genus Ramlibacter; species Ramlibacter sp. bp-362. The sequence goes on along the minus strand of NZ_JBUDXE010000001.1, from coordinate 136,688 downwards.
GTGCCGGATGCCACCACCGCGCGCAATTCGGTGGTCTGGCTGATGTTCCTGGCCGGCGCCTTCTTCCTGGTCACGACGCTCACCGGCTTCGGCGCGGCGACGCTGGTGGGGCAGGATGCGATCCGCGCGGCGGACAAGGGCGGCAATCTCGCCCTGCCTCTGCTGGCGCAGTACCTGGGCGGCGGCGCCGGCACGCTCGGCGGGGAAATCTTCCTGGCCGTCGTCTGCGCCGTGGCCTTCGCGACGATCCTCGCGGTGGTCGCGGGCCTCACGCTCGCCACCTCGGGTGCCGTGGCGCACGACCTCTACGTGAACGTGATCAAGCGCGGCCAGGTGTCGGAGGAGCGGCAGGTGCGCGTGGCGAAGATGGCCACGCTGGTCGTCAGCGCGCTGGCCATCGGCCTGGGCCTGTTCGCGCAGGGCTTCAACGTCGGGGTGCTGGTGATCCTGGCAATCGCCGTCGCCGCCTCGGCCAACTTCCCGATCATCCTGCTGTCGCTGTTCTGGCGCCGCTTCAACACGGCCGGCGTGATGGGCGGCGTCGCGGCCGGCCTGGTGTCCTCCGTCGGCCTCGCGTTCGCGGGACCGGCGTTCATGGGCGCGCACGCCTGGTTCCCGCTGCTGAACCCGACGCTCGTGAGCATGCCCATCGGGCTGCTCGGCGCCGTCCTCTGCACCTTCCTGGGCGGACGCGACCCGCAGGTCGAAGCCCGCTTCGGCGAGGTCTTCTTCCGCGCGCAGACCGGCCACGGCATGGGCGCCAGCCCGCGCTGAGTCCGGACCCGCATCCGAAACCCTCTCTCAAGAAAGTCAAGCCATGAACGACATCCGAGCCCTCGTTTTCGACCTGTACGGCACGCTCTGCGACGTGCACTCAGTCGCCGCCGCCTGTGACGCGCGCTTCCCCGGCCGCGGCCGCGAGATCAGCGCCGTGTGGCGGCAGAAGCAGCTGGAGTACACCTGGATGCGAAGCCTCATGGGCTGCTACGAGAACTTCGAGAAGGCCACCGAGGACGCGCTGGTGTTCGCCTGCAGGCAGCTCGGACTCGGGTTGCCGGCGCAGGTGCACGGCGAGCTGTGCAGCGCCTACCTGAAGCTGGCGGCCTTCCCCGAGGTGCCCGCCGCCCTCGAGGAACTGAAGGCGAAGGGCCTGAAGCTGGCCATCCTGTCGAACGGCTCCGCGCGCTCCATCGACGCGGTGGTCACGCACGCGGGGATCGCGCCTTCGCTCGACGCGCTGGTCAGCGTCGACGAGGTCGGCATCTTCAAGCCGGACCGCCGCGTGTACGAACTCGCCGAGCGCCGCCTGGGACTGCCGCGCGACGCGATCCTGTTCGTCTCGTCGAACAGCTGGGACGCTACGGGGGCCTCGTACTACGGCTACGCGACCTGCTGGGTGAACCGCGGCAACGGCTGCTTCGAGGAACTGGGCCGCGCGCCCGACCTGCAGGTCCCCCACCTCGGCGCCATCGCGCCGGCGCTCGCGGCCGCCGCCCAGCCGGCGTAAACCGAAGTGCAGCGGACCGCGTGGCGGCGGCTCGTGGCGCTGGGGCTGGTGGGCAGCGCACTGACCTGCACGGCCGGCACATTGGCGGTCGCGGTGCTGGAGGCGGGCGCACCGGTGGAGTGGGCGACGGTTCTCCGGCGCCTGCTGCTCTCGTATTCCGCCGCGGCCCTCGTGGTCCTGCTGCTGTTTCCCTGGGTGATGCCCCGGCTCACCGCCTGGCTCGAGCGGAACGGATCGCGGAAGGACTGATCGGCCGCTGGCCGCCTTCAGCGCTGCCCGAAGTGCGCCCCCGCGAACAGGTCCTTCAGCTCGCGCGGCTGCGAGCGCCAGTACTGCCGCGGCGCTTCCACGCTCGCGCCCAGCTTCGCCGCCGCATGCCAGGGCCAGCGCGGGTCGTACAGCATGCCGCGCGCGAGCGCCACCGCATCGGCTTCGCCGTTGCGCACGATGGCCTCGGCCTGGTCGGGGTCGGTGATCATGCCGACCGCGATCGTGGTGAGGCCGGATTCGGCCTTCACGCGCTGCGCGAACGGCACCTGGTACGAAGGCCCGACGCGGATCGCCTGCTGCGGCGAGACGCCGCCGCTCGAGACGTGGATCGCGTCGCAGCCGCGGGCCTTCAGCGCCTGCGCGAAGGCGATGGTCTCCTCCAGCGTCCAGCCGCCCTCGACCCAGTCGACCGCCGAGACGCGCACCCATGCCGGCTTGTCGGCCGGGAAGGCGGCACGTACGGCGTCGAACACCTCGAGCGGGAAGCGCATGCGGTTTTCCAGGCTGCCGCCGTACGCGTCGGTGCGGTGGTTGCCCAGGGGCGACAGGAACTGGTGCAGCAGGTAGCCGTGCGCGCAGTGCAGCTCGATGCCGTCCAGGCCGATGCGGGCGGCGCGCCGCGCCGCGGCGGCGAAGGCGTCGCGCACGCGGTCCAGGCCCGCGCGGTCCAGCGCGATCGGCGGCTCCTCGCCGGACGCATGCGGCACCGGCGACGGCGCTTCCGTGCGCCAGCCGTCCGGCTCGGTGCTGCGGATCTGCGTGCCGCCGTTCCAGGGCGCGCGGCTCGAGCCCTTGCGGCCCGCGTGACTGAGCTGGATCGCCACCGGCATCATCGAGTAGCTGCGGATCGCGCCCAGCACCCGCGCGAGCGCGGCCTCGTTCGCGTCGGAATAGAGGCCCAGGTCCGTCGGCGAGATGCGGCCGACGGCGGACACGGCCGTGGCCTCGATCACCAGCAGGCCGGCGCCCGAGTCGGCCAGCTGGCCCAGGTGCATCAGGTGCCAGTCCGTGGCGCTGCCTTCCTGCGCGGAGTACTGGCACATCGGGGCGATGACGATGCGGTTGGCCAGGCGGAGCCTGCCGGCATCGAGGGGAGAGAACAGCGCGCTCAAGGGAACTCCTGCGGGGTCGGCCGCCGCCGGGGCGGCAGCCGGCAGGATAGCGCACCCCGGAATTTTTCTTCCGGGGCCGGAAGACACTCTCCCTGGCGCCCGCGCGGGCGCGCCCGCAAGATGGGCCCATGTCCCACCTCGTCATCCACGGCGGCGCCCCCTTGCAGGGCCGGGTCGTCCCGTCGGCGAACAAGAACGCCGTCCTGCCCGTCCTTTGCGCGACATTGCTGACGCGCGAGCCGGTGCGCCTGCGCCGCGTGCCCGACATCACCGACGTGCGCAAGATCCTGGACGTGTTCCGCAAGCTGGGCAGCTCCGTTTCCATGGACTTCGCGACCGGCGTCCTGGACGTGCACCACCGCGACACCCGCTTCGACCCGGCGCGCGACCACCTGCCCGAGGCCATGCGCAGCTCCATCCTGCTGGTGCCGGGGCTCTTGACGCGCTTCGGCGCGGCCCGCATCGAGGACGACGTGAAGGGCTGCTCGCTGGGCGCGCGCGAGATCGATCCGCACGTGGAGGTGTTCGAGCGCTTCGGCGCCGAGGTCGACCGCACGGAGCAGGGGCTGCTGCTGCGGGTGGACAGGCCGCTGCGCCACATCGACCACTGGGCGGACTACGCCTCCGTCACGGCCACCGAGAACTTCATCCTGTGCGCGTCGCTCGCCGTCGGCACGTCGACGCTGGTGAACGCGGCGAGCGAGCCGCACGTGCAGGAGTTCTGCCGCTTCATGGAGATGCTGGGGGCGCGCATCGAGGGCGCCGGCACCTCGCGCGTCGCCGTCCACGGCGTCGACCGGCTGGGCGGCGGCGAATTCAGCTTCACCGAGGACTTCCACGAGGTCGTCACCTTCCTCGCGCTCGGCGCCATCACGGGCGGCGACGTGCGGGTGAAGAACTCACAGCCGGAGCACTTCCCCCTCATCGACCGCACCTTCGCGAAGTTCGGCGCCCGCGTCGTGCACGAGGACGGCTGGTCGCGCTGCGTGGCCGACGGGCCGCTGAAGGTGCGCGAGCCCTTCACCCGCAACATCCTGCAGAAGGTCGAGGCCGCGCCCTGGCCCTACCTGCCGGTGGACCTGCTGCCCATCTTCATCGCGCTGGGCGTCCGCGCCGAGGGCAGCGCGATGTTCTGGAACAAGGTGTACGACGGCGCCATGTGCTGGACCAGCGAGCTGTCGAAGTTCGGCGCGCACGCCTTCCAGTCGGACCCGCACCGCGTGGTGACCTTCGGCGGCAAGCCGCTCAGCCCCGCGGTGGTCGAGAGCCCCTACATCATCCGCGTGGCGGTGGCGCTGCTGATGGTGGCGGCCAGCGTGCCGGGGCGCTCGGTGATCCGCAACGCGGCACCGGTGCGGCGGGCGCATCCGCAGTTCGCCGAGAACATCACGCGCCTGGGAGCGCGGGTGGAGTGGGTGGAGGAAATGCCCTGACGCGTCAGGCGGCGGCCTCGTCGCCGCGGATCGTCACGTGCGTCTCGAAGCGGTCCGGCGGTCCCAGCAGCAGCTGGTACTCGATCGCGCGGCCATCGGCGTCGTAGCCGATGCGCTGCACGTCCACCAGCGCGGAGCCGACCGGCGTGTCGAGCTGCTCGGCGACGGCGGGGGCCGCCAGGCGCGCCCGCGTGACCATCTCGATGCGGCCGTAGGAGAGTCCCTGCCGCGCCAGCAGCTCCGACAGCGCATGCCGGCGGAAATCCTCGCGCTTCCAGGTTGCCGCCACCGCTTCGGGCAGCCACACCGTGCCGTGCACCAGCGGCAGCCGCCCCATCACGCGCAGGCGGACCACCCGCAGCACGCGCGCGCCCTCGGGCAGTTCCAGGCTGGCCGCCACGTCGGCCGAAGCCGGTTCCCAGCCGAACTCCTTCACCACCGGACGGCTGAGCGCCCGGCGCTGCGCCACCTTCTCCAGGAACTCGGTGATGGGCGTGGCGATGTTCAGCACCGTCGCCTGCTGGCGCACGAAGGTGCCGCGGCCGACGTGCCGCTCGATCAGGCCCTGCTGCTCCAGCGACTGCAGCGCCCGGCGCACCGTCACCCGCGACACGCCGTACGCCTCCACCAGCGCCTGCTCGGTCGGCAGCTGTTCGCCGGCGCGATAGCGGCCGTTGGCGATCCCGTCCTTGATCAGGGTGGAGATGCGGTGGTGCAGGGCGATCCCCTGCGCGCGGCCTTCTTGCATGGGTGCGGATTGTAGGTGCGCGATTTGTATTAACATCAATACAAATCAACCGAATTCACGGAGACCGCCATGACCGCATCCTTCCAGCCCTCCCGCCGCGAACTGCTCGCCGCGCTGGCCGCGCTCGCCGCCGGCAGCGTGCCGCTGCCCGCTGCCGCGCAGGCCTTCAAGCCGACCCGCGCCGTCAAGCTGATCTCGCCGCTGCTGGCCGGCGGCGCCACCGACGCGGTGGTGCGCCCGATCGCGGCGCGCCTGGCGGAGGTGTGGGGCCAGCCGGTCGTGGTGGACAACCGCCCCGGCGGCGGCACGATCATCGGCACCGAGGCGGTCGCGCACGCGGCCCCGGACGGCCACACCTTCGGCGTCGCGATCAGCTCGCTGACGATCAACCCGAGCCTGCGCAACGACCTGCCGTACGACACGTTCAAGGACATCGCGCCGATCACGCAGATCGGCAGCATCACCAGCGTGATCGTCGCGCATCCGTCCTTCCCCGCCAACAACATCGCGGAGTTCATCGCCCTGGCCAAGGCGAAGCCGGGCACGATCTCCTGGGCCTCGCTGGGCGTGGGCACCGCCGGCCACATCACCGGCGAGCTGCTGCGCAAGCGCACCGGCATCGATGTCGTGCACGTCCCCTTCAGCGGCAGCAGCGCCGCCTACCGCGAACTGCTGCCGGGCCGCGTGCCCGTGGGCATCACCGTGCTGGAGTCCGCCCTGCCGCACATCAAGGCCGGCAAGCTGAAGGTGCTGGCCATCACCGACCTGCAGCGCAACAAGCTGCATCCGCAGTTCCCGACGCTCGCCGAAACGGTCCCGGGCCTGGGCTACGAAAGCGTGTTCGGCTTCATCGGGCCCGGCGGGCTGCCGCGCGAGACGCTGCATGCGATGGCGGCCGACATCATCAAGGTGCTGCGCGAACCCGAGGTGAGCAAGCGCCTGCAGGAGCAGTCGATGAGCCTGGTGGCTTCCTCGCCCGAGGAGTTCTCGGCCGTGATCCGCCGCGAGGTGGAGAACTGGAAGAGCGCCGTCAAGGAGTCGGGCGCCGATGTCAGCAAGTGACGGCACCCTGTTCGGCAAGGTCTGGGGCCGGCACGTCGTCGCCGACCTCGGCGAGGGCTTCGCGCTGCTGCACGTGGACCGGCACGTCGTGCCGGACTTCAACGGCAATGCGTTCACGCGGCTCGCGCAGCGCCGGCTGCCCGTGCGCAATCCGGAACTGACCTTCGCCACGGCGGACCATTCGGTCTCCACCGATCCGCGCCTGGACGATCCGCGGCAGGAGGGCAACGCCCACGTCGCGAACCTGCGCCGCGACACCCGCAGCTTCGGCGTGAAGCTGTTCGACATCGGCGAGCCGGGGCACGGCATCGTGCACGTGATCGCGCCCGAGATGGGCATCGCGCTGCCGGGGCTGACGGTCGCCATCGGCGACAGCCACACCTGCACCCACGGGGCGCTGGGCGCGCTCGCCTGGGGCGTGGGGCAGGGCGAACTGGTGCACATCCTCGCCACGCAGACCTGCGTGCAGCACAAGCCGCGCACGATGCGCGTCCGCTTCGACGGCGGGCTGCCGCGCGGCACGGGCGGCAAGGACCTGATCCTGCACCTGATCGGCCGGCTCGGTGTCGCGGCGGGCAACGGCTATGCGGTGGAGTACGCGGGCGAAGCCGTGCGCGCGCTGTCCATGGAGGCGCGCTTCACGCTGTGCAACATGTCGGTCGAATGGGGCGCCCGCTACGGCATGGTGGCGCCCGACGAGACCACCTTCGCCTGGCTGCAAGGCCGGCCGCATGCGCCGCAGGGCGCGGCCTGGGATGCGGCGGTGGCCGACTGGCGCGCACTCGCGAGCGAGCCCGGCGCCGTGTTCGACCGCGAAGTGCGGCTCGACGTGTCGCGCCTGGAGCCGCAGGTCACCTGGGGCAACAGCCTGGACATGGTGGCGTCCGTGGGCGAGCGCGTGCCCGATCCCGCGCAGGAGGCGGATGCGGCGCGCCGTGCCAGCATGGAGGCGTCGCTGGCCTACATGGGCCTGCAGGCCGGCCAGCCGATCGCCGGATTGCCGCTGGACCGCGTCTTCATCGGCTCGTGCACCAACAGCCGCATCGGCGACCTGCGTGCCGCGGCGGCCGTGGTGCGTGGCCGCAAGGTCGCGCCGCGGGTGCAGGCCTGGGTGGTGCCGGGCTCGGAGCTCGTGCGCCGGGAGGCGGAGGCCGAAGGCCTGGACCGCGTGTTCACCGAAGCGGGTTTCGACTGGCGCCGCCCGGGCTGCTCGATGTGCCTGGGTGCCAACGGCGAGATAGCGGCCCCGGGCGAGCGCATGCTGTCCACGGCCAATCGCAACTTCGCGGGACGGCAGGGGCCGGGCAGCCGCACGCACATCGCCAGCCCCGTGCTGGCCGCGGCCTCGGCGCTGGCCGGGGCCATCGCCGATCCGCGCGAATTCCTGCAAGGAGACGCCGCATGAGCGCGCTCGTCCAGCTCACGGGCCCGGCGGCGCCGCTGCTGCAGCCCGACATCAACACCGACACGATCGCGCCGCTGGTGCGCGGCAAGGCGGGGCCGCAGCCCGCGGGCATCCGGCCGCAGGAAGAGCTGGCGCAGCGGCTGTTCGGGCCGTGGCGCTACAAGCCGGACGGCAGCGAGAACCCGGAATTCGTGCTGAACCGCACGCCCTTCCGGCAGGCGCGCTTCCTCGTCGCCGGGCCCAACTTCGCCTGCGGCAGTTCGCGCGAAACGGCGGCGACCATGCTGAACGCCTTCGGCATCCGCTGCGTGATCGCGCCCAGCTTCGGCGGCATTTTCCACGACAACTGCTTCCGCAACCACATGCTGCCGCTCGCGCTCCCCTGGGAGACGGTGCAGCGGCTCGGTGCCGCCGCGGCCGGCGGGGGCGATTTCGTGCTCGACCTCGAGTGCTGCACGCTCACGCCGCCCGAAGGCGACGCGGTCGCGTTCACCTTGCCGGCGTTCCGGCGCGAGATGCTGCTGCGGGGCGCGGACGAGGTGGACGTCACGCTGGGCCGGCAGGACGCGATCGCGGCCTGGCAGGCGCGGGCGCGCGCCGAGCGGCCCTGGGAGTGGCCCCCGGGCCAAGGCGCAGGGGCTACCGCATCCGGCTGACATCCAACGCGCTCACCGCCGGCGCGTCGTTGCCCCACGCCCCGCGCACGAAGCTGGCCAGCGCCGCGATCTCGGCGTCGGTGAGGCTCTGTCCGAACGGCGGCATGCCGTAGGGGCGCGGGTTGCCGGGCGTGGTGGGCGGGAAGCCGCCGTGCAGGATCACCTTCACCAGGTTGGCGCTGGAGGCCATCGTCGCCGTCCGGTGGCCGGCCAGCGGCGGGTAGGCGGCGCCGCCGCCTTCGCCGCGCTCGCCGTGGCACTCGGCGCACTGCGCCTTGTACAGCTTCGCGCCGAGCGCCAGCACCTCGCTGGTGGCCTGGGCCGGCGTCGGCTCCAGCGGCGGGTGCTCGGGCAGGTCCTGCAGGAAGGTCGCCATCGCGCGCAGGTCCGCTTCGCCGAGGTGTTGCGTGCTGCCGGCGACCACTTCCGCCATCGGCCCCAGCGCGGCGCCCTGGGAGCTGCGGCCCTGCCGCAGCAGCTGCACCACTTCCTCGCGCGTCCAGTCCTGCACGCCCGCTTCGGCCGGTGACGCGAGCGAGGGCGCATACCAGTCCTGCATGGGGATCAGGCCGCCGGACAGCTCCAGGCTCGCGTCCGTGGCGCCGAAGGCGTTGCGCGGCGCATGGCAGGCCTGGCAGTGCCCGAGGCCGCGCACGAGGTAGGCGCCGCGGTTCCACTCGGCCGTCTTGCCTGGCTGGGGTTCGTATGTGCCGGGCGAGAAGAAGAGGGCGCGCCACACGGCCAGCGCGAGCTGCGAGTCGTAGGGGAAGCGCAGTTCGTGCGCGCGGTTCGCCTGCTTCACCGCGGGCTGGCTGCGCAGGAAGGCGTACAGCGCATCGGCGTCCTCGCGCGTGACCCGCGTGTACTCGGGATAGGGGAAGGCGGGGTACAGCAGGCGGCCGTCGCGCGAGCGGCCGTGGTGCAGGGCGCGCCAGAAATGGTCCGGGCTCCAGCGGCCGATGCCGGTCTCGCCATCGGGCGTGATGTTCCCGGCGAACACGGTGCCGAAGGGCGTGCTGATGCCCTTGCCGCCGGCGAAGGGTTCGCCGCCGCGCGCGGTGTGGCACGCGGCGCAGTTGCCGGCCTTCGCGAGATAGGCGCCGCGCTGCACGAGCTCGGCGGAGGGTGCGGTCACCGGAACCACGTCGCTCACCGGCGCCTCGCCCCGCATGTTCAGCCAGGCGACCAGCGCCGCTGCGCCCGCGGCGAGCAGCAACAACGCGCCTAACAGCCACAACCCCTTCGAACGCAGGACCGTCATCGCGCGTCGCTCCCGCAGGGCAGGGCTGGCGGGCGCGTCAGGCTGCCCGCGGCAGCGACGCCCTGGCGCACGGGCTGCGACGAGAGCCACACGGCCATCGCGCTCACGTCCCGCGCGGACAGCCGCCGCGCGACCTCGCCCATGCAGTCGGGCGCGTCCGCGTGGCGCAGGCCGCTGCGCCACGCGCCGAACTGCGCGAGGATGTAGTCGCGCGGCAGCCCGAGCAGCCCGGGCACGTCGGGCGCGACGCCCGTCATCGCCGCACCGTGGCAGCTGGCGCAGGCCGGGATGTCGCGGGCCGCGTCGCCGTGGCGCACCAGCGCTTCGCCGCGGGCGAGCATGGCCGCGGGCGCGTCGTTGGTCTGCGGCGGCGGGTAGGGCAGGTCCAGCGAGGCGAAGTAGTCGGCGATCTCGCGCAGGTAGGCGTCGGACATGTGGTCCACCAGGGCGGCCATCGTCGCGTTCTGGCGCCTGCCCTCGCGGAAGTTCACCAGCTGCCGGTAGAGATAGCCCGCGGGCTTGCCGGCGATGCGCGGGAAGAATCCGTGGTTGGTGGCGCGGCCCTCCTCGCCATGGCAGGCCACGCAGGCCTTCATGCGCTGGGCCATCGTGTCGGGCGGGGTCGCGGCGGGTGCGGCGGCGGCGCACGCGATCAGCAGTGCGGCCAGCGCCGTCCGGAAGGGAGTCGCAGGGAGCATGGTCGGCCGCCAGTGTCGCCGCGCCCGCCTGCCGCCGTAAGACTCAGTTGGCGACCAAAACGCCGTATCAGATGCGTCCCCGCGGGCGCTGCAACTGCTCCTTCCGCCTGATCCGGTGCTGCGCGCAGAATCCCGCCAAAGCCATACCAGGTGCCATGAAGAAATACGAACTGCTGGCCGGCCACTTCGAGTCGCTGATCGCCTCGGGCACCTTGCAGCCCGGCGAGAAGCTGCCCTCCGTGCGCGACACCATCGCCGCCCGCGACGTGAGCCCGTCCACGGTGTTCGAGGCCTACTACCTGCTGGAGGCCCGCGGGCTGATCGAGGCGCGGCCGCGCTCCGGCTACTTCGTCAAGGCGCCGGCCCGCGCGCTGCGGGAGGAACCCCGCCCGGCGCCGCCCGCGACCGAGTCGCGCGAAGTGGTCGTCAACGACCTCGTGCTGGAAGTGCTCGGCTCCATCCGCGAACACGCCGTCGTGCCGCTCGGTTCCGCCTTCCCCAGCCCGGAACTCTTCCCGCTGGCGCGTCTCGCCCGGGGCATGGGCGCCGCGCTGCGCGCGCTCGATCCCGCGTCGCTGCTGGACGACCTCGCGCCCGGCAATCCGGAACTGCGCCGCCAGATCGCGCTGCGCTACGTGAGCAACGGCGTGATGGCCAGCACGGACGAGATCGTGATCACCAGCGGCGCGATGGAGGCGCTGAACCTGTGCCTGCAGGCCGTCACGCAGCCGGGCGACGCGGTGGCGATCGAATCACCCGCCTTCTACGGCTGCCTGCAGGCGCTGGAGCGCATGAAGCTGCGCGCCGTGGAAGTCGCGACGCATCCGCGCGAGGGCGTGCAGCTCGACTCGCTGGAAGCGGTGCTGCAGCGCGAGCCGGTCAAGGCCTGCTGGTTCATGCCCAATTTCCAGAACCCCCTCGGTGCGCTCATGCCGCTGGACAACCGGAAGCGGCTCGCGCAGCTGCTGGCGCGGCACCAGGTGCCCCTGATCGAGGACGACGTCTACGGCGAACTGTATTTCGGCGTGCGCCGGCCCCTGCCCGTGAAGGCCTGCGACGCGGAGGGCTGGGTGATGCACTGCAGCTCCGTCTCCAAGAGCCTCGCGCCCGGCTACCGCCTGGGCTGGACGGCGGCGGGCCGCTTCGCGCGCGCGGTGGAAAGGCTCAAGCTCTCCGGCACGCTCTCGGTGGCCGTGCCTTCGCAGCAGGCGGTGCTGCACTACCTGCAGGAAGGCGGCTACGACAAGCACCTGCGGGCGCTGCGTGCCACGCTGGCCGCGCGGCAGCAGGAGGCCGTGCGGGCCATCCTGCGGCACTTCCCGCCCGGCGTGCGCGTCACGCAGCCGGAGGGCGGCTACTTCCTGTGGGTGGAACTGCCGCCGGCCGTCGATGCGCTGGCGTTGCACCGGCTGGCCCTGTCGCAGAACATCAGCATCGCGCCGGGCCCGCTGTTCTCGGCGGACCAGCGCTTCCGGCACCACGTGCGGCTGAACTACGGCCACCCCGGCGAAACGCAGCTCGGCCCGGCGCTGAAGACGCTGGGCCGGCTGGTTCAGGCGCTGGCGGCGGGCTGAGCCCGCCGGCAGGTCAGCTCTTGCGGGTGTAGTACACCGGGAAGCGGATCGTGCTGGGAGTGAGCGACTTGTAGATGCTCTCCATCTCCACGTCGATCTCGTACGACACGCCGGTGTTGACGCCGCAGGTTCCGCAGCCGTTGTAGACGATCACGCCCTTCACCTGCTCGGTCACGGAGTCCTTCATGTTGGGCGACCACCAGCCCGGCTTGTAGGTGATGGTGGAGCTGTACGTGGGGCCGGCGCCCGAGGTGCTGGCCGTGGCGATGCCCGCGCCGGCCAGGTGCTGGTTCTCGATCGCCTGGCGCAGCCACTCGCCGTAGATCGCGCTGGTGACGGCGTCCTTGCTGGTGGGGACCTGCGATCCGGACACGGTGCCCAGCACCTTGCCGCCGGAGCGCACTTCCCACGTGCCCGGCAGGCCCGGCCGCTCCTGCACGGTGATCGTCACCAGTCCCGGCGCCGAGGTCTGCGTGCCCGTCGCGGTCTTCCGCGAGACGACGAACTTGAAGGTGTCGGTGCCCGCGAAACCCGGGTTGGGCGTGTAGGTGAAGGTGCCCGTCGTCGTGTCGAGCCGGGACACCGTCCCGTTCTTCGGCGCGCTGACCAGCGCGAAGGCCTCGGCGCCGGAGTACGGCAGGCCTTCGGTGATGGCGGTGTCGACCCAGGTCTCGATCATGAGGTCGTGCGCGGCGAGCCCCACGGGTTCTTCCGGTTCGGGCTCGGTCGGCTCGTTGGGTTCCGCCGGCTCGTTCGGCTCCGTCGGCTCCGTGGGTTCGGTCGGCTCGGTCGGCGTGCTGGCGGCGGGGACGATGTCGTCCTTGTCCCGCAGGATCTCGAGATCCTTCTCGTTGTAGTCGGACAGGCCGAAGTGGATCTTGTGCGTCAGCCCGGGCAGGCGCTCGATCGCCTCGGGGGCGCATTCGGCCGGCGTCAGGTCCACGCACGAGAGCTTCGTCCCGAGCCGCGAAACGGGTTCGGACTCGCTGGCTTCCAGCTCGCTGCCGACCTCGCGGATCTTCTCGGCCAGCGTCTCCCGGGCGAGGCGCAGGATGGACTCGGCGAAGCGGCCGATGTCGCGGATGAAGTCGGAGCGCTGCTGCAGCAGGGGCGCCGACGCATCCTCGGTGGACGCGGCCCTGAGCACGAGGCGGGGCGCCAGTGCTTGCGACTTGAGCGACGAAGCGACCGCCGCGCCGGTGGACAGCGAGACCGTCTCGGACCCCACTTCCGTGCCGCCCTTGAAATAAGTGACCTTGGCCGTGGTCGTCGTGTACTGGGTGATGGTGATCCGCTCGTTGCCGGTCACGATGCCCGTGAGGCGCCCGCGGGCGTCCGCGTACAGGGTCACGAGCGTGCCGTCGCGCAGCCGCATGACGAGCTTGTTCACGCGGCCGCTGTCGGCGTCGCGCATGAACACGAAGCCCGCGTTGCCGGTGGTGGGCTCGTACGCGCCCGCCACCTGGCTTTCGGCGTTGAAGGCGAGCAGCCTGGGTGTGCTTTCCTCGGCCTGGTCACCGCCGCCACCGCCTCCGCCGCCGCAGCCGGCGAGGAGGAGGGCGGCGAAGCTCGCTGAAAGCAGGGCCGTTCGTAGACTTCGTGACATCGATCCTCCGGTGGATGCTCGGCCGTCGCCGCAAAAAGGTCACGAAGTGTTAATAGCCTGTGAGCGAATGTCACCCCGCCAAAAGTCTTAGAACGGATGCATTAACAGGCTGCCGGCGGGCTACGCCGGCAGTGCGCCATCAGGAATTCAGGATCAGGTTCAGGATGATCCCGGTCGTGATCGCGGCGAGCACGTAGTCGGGGCCGACCTGCACCCAGTGGTAGCCGCGCGGCGGGGGCGCCAGGTGGTGCGCGCGCCAGTTGGACACGACGTACTGCCGGTTGCGGAACTCCGGCGGCAGTCGGTGGCCGCGGCGGAACTCGGGGCTGCGCGCGTTGTAGTAGCGGCGGGCTTCGCGGCGGTCCTGGCGTGCTTCGCGCAGGTCACGCTGCGCTTCGCGCAGGTCGCGCCGGGCCTCGCGGCGTTCGCGCGGCGTGTCCGCGCGCCGCAGGTCGCGCTGCGCGTCGCGGATGTCGTGCCGCGCTTCGCGCGCATCCTGGCGGGCTTCGTGCCGCGAAGGCTGCGCGAAGGACGCGGTGGACACCCCGAGCGAGGCGATGACGAGGCTGCAGACGAGGGTCCTGGCGTTCATGTTCATGTTCATGGGGCGTGGCTCCTTCTTGATGACTCCATGGTCGCGGCGAAACGCAACGCGCGGGCGAACGGGAGGTACGCAAATGCAAGACACTGTTTCGCGCGGCCCGCTCGCGCCCTGCTCCTACGCGCGGCGTAGGAGATGGAGCACTTCCATTCGCCCCCGGAGCACCGACCGCGAACGGCATACCCGGCTGACACGGCCGCCGCCCGCGCGCTGCAAGGATGCAGTGCAAGGCAGGTCCCATGTCCACCACCGCGTTCCGCGCCCAGTCGCCCACCGAGGAAATCGCCAACTCGCTCAGTCACGGACTGGGCGCCGTGCTGGCGGCGCTGTTCAGCCCGCAGCTGATTCGCAATGCGATGCAGGCGGGCGCGGACGACGCGCTGGCCGCCGTGGTGTATTGCGCATCGATGATCGTGCTGTTCTCGGTGTCCGCCGCCTACCACTGGCTGCCGGCCGGCCGCACCAAGGACCTGCTGCGCCGGCTGGACCACGCGGCCATCTTCCTGTTCATCGCGGGGACCTACACGCCCTTCATGCTGGGCAGCCTGGCGGAGCAGGGCGGCTACTGGGTGCTCGGTCTCGTCTGGCTGATCGCCACGGCCGGCATCGTCGCGAAGTGCGCGAACCGCCTGAACCATCCCGTGCTGTCCACCGCCATGTACCTGGGCCTGGGCTGGGTGTCCGTGATCATCCTCAAGCCGCTGATGGTGGCGATGCCGCCCGAGGGCCTGGCGCTCATCGTGGCCGGCGGCCTGCTGTACACGCTCGGCGCGATCGTCTTCCACCTGGACCACCGCTACCGCTATGCCCACTTCGTGTGGCACCTGCTGGTGCTGGGGGCGAGCGGGTGCCACTTCGTGGCGGTGCTGCGGTACGCGGCGGCCTGACCATCACAGCCGCACGCCGCCCTTGCGGTGGAAATACACCAGCTCCGCCGCGCGCCGCATCGGCCGCGTCGCCAGCAGCAGGTTGAACAGCCAGTCGCTCTGGAAGCGGTCGAAGCACCAGCGCAGCATCCGCTTGCTGCGAAAGCGCGGATAGCTCGCGACCAGCCAGCCGGCGGGATCCGCCGCCTCGCCGCGCAGGAAGGCCGCGACGCCTTCGCCCACGCGCTGGCCGTGCTTCAGCGCCGTGTGGATGCCGCCCGCCGTGACGGGCGACACCATGCCGGCCGCGTCGCCCACCAGCATCGCGCCCGGCAGCGCGACGCGCGGCAGCAGCCCGCCGCAGGGGATCATGCCGGCGCGCACGGACACCGGCGGGCCCGCGTCGAAGCGCGCCACCGGCTCGATCTTCCGCAGGAAGGGCGCCATCGCCGCGGCCGACTCGCCCTGCGGCAGCCGCCGCGCCAGGCCCACCTGCGCCGTCGCGACGCCCTGGAAGGCCCAGCCGATGTAGCCCGGCGCCAGCTGCCGGTCGATGAAGCAGTGCAGGAAGCCCGGCGCGATCTCCGCGCCGGCGTACTCGTGCTCCACGCCGAACAGGAAATGCGTGTTGGCCGACAGGCCCAGCGCCTTCGCCACGCGCGAATGCGGGCCGTCGGCGCCGACGAGGTAGCGCGCGCGCAGCTCGCCCGCGCCGGTCTGCACGATCCACTCCGCGCCCTCGCGGCGCGCATCGAGGAAGCTCGCCTGCAGGCGCACGTCCACGCCGGCCGCGCGCACGTCCTCCACCATCCAGTCCAGCAGGCGCGGCGTGTCCGTGGCCCAGAAGAAGTAGCCGGGCGCGAACAGGTCGATGTGGCGCATGTCGGGCGCGTACAGGCGCACGCCTTCGATGCGCTTCACCAGCGGCGGCGGCACGGCGGCCAGCCAGGCGATGTCCTGCACCGCGTCCTTCACGATCAGGCCCGTCGTGTGCAGCTTGTCGCCGGCCGCGGCCTTCTTCTCGAGCAGCACCACGTGCAGGCCCGCCTGCGCGGCCGCCCGCGCGCAGGCCAGCCCGGCGAAGCTCGCGCCGACGACGATCAGGTGCGCCGGTTCGCGCGCAAGAGCAGGCATGCGGCATTGTGATCGACCCGCGCGCCGGATCGGCGAGACTACGGCCATGAACTGGAAGACCACGGACCTGTGCGATGCCTGCGCCGAAGCGCAGGTGTGCGAACTGCCCTTTCTGGGCTTCGGCCGCCGGCGGCGCTTCGCCGGCGCCATCCGCACGGTCCGCTGCGAGGGCGGCCTGGCGGCGTTGCGCGACATCGTGCATCAGCCGGGCGCCGGCCACGTGCTCGTGGTGGACGCGGGCGGGCTGCCGTGGCGGGCCGTGTTCGGCGACGTCATGGGCGCGATCATCGGCCGCAGCGGCTGGGAAGGCCTCGTGGTGAACGGCTGGGTGCGCGACCGCAACGAGCTTGATGCCATGGACATCGGCGTGAAGGCGCTGGGCACGGCGCCGCGGCGCGCCGACAAGGGCGGGACCGCCGCCGTCGACGTGCCGCTGCGCTTCGGCAACGCCACCTTCACGCCCGGCACGCGGCTGGTGGCGGACGACGACGGCGTCATCGTCCTGCCGCCGGGCGTCAGCGAGGCGGACCTCGACGTCGCGGGCACCCTGGCCGCGACGGCCGCCTATGCGGCCGCGCGTTCATAGCGCAGCAGCCAGCACAGCACGTGCGCGGACCCGTCGCCCAGCGCCAGGATCTCGTGCTCCAGCCCCAGCAGCCGCGCCAGCCGGATCTCGGCGCGCACCACCACGCGGTGGCGCTGCTGGTCCACTTCCTGCAGCTCGGCGCCGCGGTCCTCCAGCAACGCCAGCAGCTCGCGCCGCTGCGCCTTCGGCGCGTCGATGCGCATGTACATCAGCGGCTCCATCAGCATCTCGCGCTGCGGGTCCACGTAGGTGTGGACCGTCGGCGCGCCGAAGCTGACCAGGTCGCCGTAGGCCTGGCGCAGCACCGCGCGGCCCTCCGACAGCGCCTGCTCGCTCACCGCGAGGATCTGGCCGCCTTCGCCGTAGCGGCTGATGCGGAAGCGCACCGGCCGCGACAGGCCGTCCAGCAGCGACTGCCGCGCGAACGCGGGCGCCGCCGCGCCGGACGGCCGCACGACCTGCCGCAGCGGCAGCAGGTCGAACGGGTCGCGCAGGGGCGGACGCGGTTGCGCGCCCAGGAGGGCGGCGCCCATCTGGGCGTCCATCAGGCCGGGACGCGCGCCGGCCCCTCCACCAATTCCTGGTAGAAGGTCGGCAGCGCGAACAGCGCGCCATGCACGCCCGCGTTGTAGTAGCGCAGGCGCCCGATGCCGCGCCCGGCCAGCCGTTCCTGGATCTCGCCCGCGCCGACGCGCGCCGGCGCCAGCCGGTCCGAGGCCACGGCGAAGCCCCAGTACGCGCCGTACAGCGGCACGTGCAGGCCGTAGGGCGAGACCTTGTCGAAGGCTTCCTGCAGCGACTGCGCGAGTGCCCGCACCTGCCCCGGTTCGTGGAAGGGCGCGCCCAGGTGCAGCACCACCGCGCCGCCGGGCGCGAGCACGCCGCGCAGCTCGCGCAGGAAGGCGGGCGTGTACAGCGGGCCGGCCGGCGTTTCCGGGTCGGTCAGGTCCAGCAGCACCAGGTCGTAGCGGTCGGGCGTCGTGCGCACGAAGGCCACGCCGTCCTCGCAGCGGACCTGCACGCGCGGGTCGTCCAGCGCGCCGCGGTGGATGGACACCAGGTGCTCGCGCGCGACGGCGACCACGTCCGCATCGAGGTCCACCAGCGTGACCTGCTCGATGGTCGGGTGCTTGAGCAGTTCCTCCGCCGCGCCGCCGTCGCCGCCGCCCAGGATCAGCGCGCGCCGCGGCGCCGCGTGCGCCAGCGCGGCCGGGTGCACGAGCGCCTCGTGGTAGAAGAATTCGTCGGCCTCCGAGGTCATGAAGGCGCCATCGAGCATCAGCGTGCGCCCCAGCTGCTCGGAGTGCAGCAGGTCCAGCTGCTGGAAGGGCGTGCGCCGCGAGAGCAGCCGCTTCGCGAAGCGGAAGCCGTGCGTGGTGTGGGCGTCGAGCGACTCCAGGACCAGTTCGCCCTCGGCGGCCTGCGACGCGGGCGGGGGCTCCTCGCCCCGCTGCAGGCTCTGCTGCAGCGCGCGCTGCGGCTGGAACGCGTCCTTCAGCTGGGCGATCAGCGCCTGCGCCTTGCCCGTGTTGTCCTCGGTGAAGTTGCAGACGTAGACGTCCAGCGTCACCGCGCGCCGCTCCGGCCAGGTGTGCACGGCCAGGTGGGATTCGGCCAGCAGCAGCATGCCCGTCACGCCGCCCGGCTGGCCCTGCCAGCTGGGAAAGGTGTGCCACTTCTCGGCGACCACGGTCAGGCCCGCGGCGGTGGTGCGCTCGCGGCAAAGCTGCGCGAGCGTCGCTTCCTGCGTCATCCGTCCGGGCGGACAGTCGCAGCCGTAAAGGTCCATCGTCAGGTGCAGTCCCTGCATCGAGCACTCCCATCGAGCAATGCGCCGGAGCGGGCCCGGCGGTCGAAGGTCAGCGCTGTGGAGGGAACAGGTGGACCGCCGGGCTCAGGGAAGTGCGGGCGTGCGTCGTTGGCACGGCGCATGCATCGGGCGCGCGGCAGCGCGCGTCGCGGATCGCGCGACGCGTACGTGCAGGGTCGATGCTCGGCGGTTGTTCATGGCCGCCGCAGTATAGGCCGGCACGCGTTTTGCTGCGATGCCCTGACACTCCTTGCCAGAATAGCCGCGGCGCCGCCGCACGCGGCCTATACTCCCGGCCCCATGCTCCGAAGCTCCGCACCTTCCTGAGCCCGGCGGTCCGCCTCGCCAAGCAGCGCAACCATCGACCGCCGGGCCCACCAATGCGCCCCATCGCCCGGCGGCCGCATCGCGCGGCGCCGTGCCCTGCGAGTTCCGGTCCATGGATTTCACGAGAAGTTTCGTCCGCCTGAAGAGCCCCTGCGCCGAGGGCTTCCGCTGGTTCCTCCGCCACCACGAGGACGGCAGCGACTACCAGCAGCTGCTGGATTCCCTGGTGGCCGCCGGCCGCGTCGACGACGCATGCTGGCTGCTCGACCAGTTCGGCCCCACCAACGCGACGCTGCGACTCGACGCGATCGAGGCCGAGGCCGTCGTGTTCGCCGGCACGATCGAGGTGCGCGGCAGCATCGATGTCGCGAGCGTGCTGCGCGCGGGCCGCTCGATCCGCTGCGGCGGCACCGTGCGCGCCGGCCGCCTCGTGCGCGCGGGCGCGGACCTGCGCGTGGCCGGCGGCCTGCAGTGCGCGGGCGATTGCGACGCCGGCGGCGACCTGCGCGTGGAATGGCACGCGCGTGCGCAAGGCCACCTGCACGCCGGCGGCACGCTCAAGGTGCGCGGCCACGTGGAATGCGGCAGCAGCCTGCGCGCGGGCGGCACGGTGCTGGTCGCCGGCGACCTGGCTGTGCGCGGCGAGCTGCGCTGTGACCGCAGCCTCAACGTGCGCGGCGAGCTGCAGACCGCGGCCGGCGTGCGCGCGGCGCACGGCATCCACTGCGCCGGCAGCATCGACTGCGGCACGCACCTCGAGGCGGGCTGGGGCATCAAGGCCGGCGGCGACCTGCGCTCGGGCGGCGCGATCCGCGCCGGCGAAGGCATCGAGGCGGCCGGCGAACTGCAGGCGGGCCCGGGCTACGGCGTCTTCGCGGGCCTGGCCGTGCAGCGCGAGGAATGGGAGACCAGCGCCCGCGTCACGGCGAGCGCGCGGCCCGAGGGCCTCCTGAGCGGCTGGTGGGTGGGCGACGCGCTGGCCACGGCGGAGTGAAGCCATGCGCATCGACGTCGACCTGCCGCAGCACGCGCTGCACACGGACCTGCGCGACCGCTACGCGCGCATGCGCGCGGACGCGGCCAGGCTGCGCACGCTGCCCATCCTCTGCGAGCGGGTGCCGCAGCTGGCCTTCCGCTACCGCGAAGCGGACGGCGAGTTCTTCGTGTACGTGGAAGACACGGCGCTCGGCTGCCTCGCCGGCTACACCGTGTTCAGCCGGCTGGTGGAGCTCGACCGCCACGCCGACCGCTTCCTGCGCGCGCCCCATTCGCGCTACGCGAGCGACTACGCGCGGCAAGGCATCGCCAGCGCGGTGTACGCCTGGGCGCTCAACGCGGGCATGTGCCTCCTGAGCGGACCGCGCCAGTCGGAGGGCGCGCACGCGCTGTGGCGCAAGCTCGCGGCCAGCCACGCGCTCGGCTACGTGCAGCTGCACGAGCGCGAGCTGCGCTACCTCGGCGCCTGCGTGGACGCGGAGGTGCTGCAGGACTTCAGCACGCGCATGGTCCTGTTCGGCAGCGGCTGGAGCGTGGAACGCTTCAGGCGCCTCGCGAGCCCGCCGCCGCGCCTGGCGGCGGCATGAGCCGCGAGGCCGCGTGCCCGCGCGTCGCCAGGACGCAGTCTTCCGGCACCACCAGCACGTCGCCGCCGGCGCGGCGCAGGGCACGGTGCGCGGTGCTGCCGAACGCGAAGTCGCTCCACGCGGAACGCCGCCGCAGGCCGACCACCACGAGGTCGTCGCCGGCGTGCGTCTGCGGCAACTGCGCGCGGCGTCCGTCGGTGCCGCCGAACAGCTCCACCTCGGCCAGCGGATCGAGCCGCGCGGCCAGGCGCGTGCGCACCTGCGAGGCCGGCGTGGCGTCGGTCGCGACGAGGATGCGCTTGTAGTGCGACTGCGGCGCGCCGCGCGCCACCAGAACCGGCGTGCTGCAGCGGCGCAGCAGCGCGTGCACGGGCTGTCCCGCGAACAGGGCGGCCAGCGTGGGCTCCTCGCGCCAGGCCATCACCACGAGGTCGCTGCCCCGCGCCTCGCGCGCGATGCCGGCGACGTCGGTGGCGTGCTCGCGCGCGGTGCGCACGCGCAGCTCCAGGATCTCCTCGAGCTGGCGGGCCGCGTTGGCCAGGCGGTTCGACGCGCGGGGCAGCGGCGGGTCGTGGCGGCCGGGCGCGTACATCAGCTTGAGGAGCGCGCGGTGGGTGTCGGCGAGCAGGCAGGCGCGCTGCACGGCCACGCCCTCGTGCACCGACAGGTCGGTGACGACCAGGATGGACTTGATCACCATGGCGCTACGTCACGTAGTCGCCCGTGGCTTCCGGCTGGAACTTCACCGCGAGCAGCTCGGCCGAGTGGGCCTCGCCGCCCGGCGTCTGCCAACGCGCGACGTCGCCCACCCGCAGTCCCAGCAGCGCGAGGCCCACGGGCGAGAGCACGGAGATGTAGCCGGCGGCCGGGTCCGCGTCGCCGGGATAGCAGATCACGAGGCTCTGGCGCCGCCCGGTCGCGCCCTCCTCGATCTCGAACTGCGCGTACATGGTCACCACGTCCGCGGGCATTTCCCGGGAGTCCACCACCTCGGCCTCGGCCAGCAGGTCCTCGAGCGCGGGCGCGGGGCTTGCGGCCAGCAGCCGCCGCAGCCGTCCGAAATCCACGCGGGTGAGCTTGCGCTCGCCGTCCATCGGCATCGTCATGAAAGCACTCCGTTCGAGCGCGCGCCACCAGGGGCGCGCAAATGCGCTGGGGCGGTGCCCGGCGGTCGATGTCAGCGCTTGGAAGGAAGGGAAGGGAGGCGGACCGCCGGGCTCAGGAATGTGCGGGCGTTCGCTGCAGCGCCGCCCGGTGCGCAGCGAGCGCGCACGCGCGCGCCGGCGCTGCGCGGAGCAGCGCCGCGCTGGTGGCCGGCTGGTGCACGAAGGCGGTGGTCATGACGGGGCAGTATAGGCCGCGGACGTGGATGCACCAAGCGCGGCCCCTGTCCATTCTGGCAAGCGATGGAGGGACATTGAGCGCTGCAGTTGGTCCTCGCGTGTGCGCACCTTAGACTGCGCCGCGTGAAGACAGCACTCTCCTGAGCCCGGCGCTCCACTCCTGGTTGCGCACACCGGATCGCCGGGCCCCCACGCGCCAACCCGCCCGGCCTCCGCCGGCGCCGTCCCAGGGAGTGTTGTCATGGAATACCGCGTCCACGCCGCTGCCGCGCGACCGCACGCGCAGCAGCATCCCCAGCCGTCCTCCGAACGCACCGTGCTCGCGGTGTGCGACCTGTCGTCGGCCGCCATCAACTCCGCGTGGCGCGCCGCCATGGTCGCGCGCGAGCTGGACGCGACGCTGCGCGTGCTGCACCCGCAGCCCGAGCCCAAGGTGCTGTCGCGCGTGCAGGCCGCCCTCGACGAACTGGTGGCCGACATCCGCGCGCGCATGGACGTGCCGCTGGCGGTGGAACCGGTCACGGGCAGCGTGCTGCGCCGGGCCAACGCGGCGGCGCGCGAGGCCTCGCTGCTGGTGATCCCCTCGCGCCGCGGCAACCCGCTGCGCGAATGGATCATGGGTACGCAGGCCGAGCGGCTGATCCGGCTGTCGCGCGCGCCGGTGCTGGTGGTCAAGCGGCCGGCGCTCGCGTCCTACCGCCGCGTGCTGGTGCCGGTGGCGCTCTCCGAGGGCGCCGCCGCGCAGATCGCGCTGGCGGGGTCGCTCGCGCGCGGGTCGCAGCTGGAGGTGCTGCACGCGCTGGACACGTCCGAGGAGATCGTGCTGCGCGAGATGGACAGCTCCGAGCAGGCGCTGCGCGGCTACCGGCAGTTCCGCGCGCAGCGCGCGCACGTGGCGCTGCACGAGCTCGTCAGCGCCGCGGGGCCGCGGGCCGGCGATGCCGACACCGCCGTGGAATTCGGCGACGCCGCGAGCGTGGCGCTGCAGCGCGCGCAGCGCGGCGACGTCGAACTGATGGTGATCGGCAAGCGCCGCCGCGGGCTGCTGGCCGACTACTTCCTGGGCGGCGTCACGCAGCGCGTGCTGGCCTCGGCGCCGGCGGACGTGCTGGTGCTGCCCGCGAAGGCAGGGGAGGCGGGGCTGCTGGCCCGGCAGGTGGTGGCGCCCGCGCTCGCTTCCTGACGCCCGGGGCCGGCCTACGGAAATCGCTGCACGCCCGGCGCGCGGAGCGCGTGCGAACATCCGGGCGTGGATTTCGTCAACGTTCCCCTGCTGGCCGCCGCCGCGCTGGTCTTCCTGTCGGTCCTGTCGGGCCTGTTCTCCGCGCGCTTCGGCTTCTCCTTCCTGCTGGTCTTCCTGCTCGCGGGCGTGCTGGCGGGCGAGGACGGCCTGGGCGGGCTGCGCTTCGACGACTTCACCCTCAGCTTCTGGGTCGGCAACGTGGCGCTGGCCGTCATCCTGCTCGATGGGGGCCTGCGCACGTCCTTTTCCAGCTTCCGCACGGGGCTGAAGCCCTCGCTGCTGCTGGCCACCGTGGGCGTGGGCGTGTCGGCGCTGATCACGGGCGCGGCGGCGACGGCGCTGCTCGATGTCGGCTGGCGCGAGGGCCTGCTGCTCGGCGCGATCGTCGGCTCCACCGATGCGGCCGCCGTGTTCGCGCTGCTGAAGAAGTCCGGCGTCACGCTGAACGAGCGCGTGGCGACCACGCTGGAGATCGAGTCGGGCATGAACGACCCGATGGCGGTGTACCTCACGCTCACCTTCATCACGCTGATCGCCGCGACCGGCGCGAACGAGGGCGGCGCCATGGACGCGCTGTGGACCTTCGGGCGGCAGTTCGGCCTCGGGGCGATCCTCGGCGGCGGCGCCGGCCTCGCCCTGGCCGCGCTGCTGCACCGGCTGCCGCCGGCCGACCCCGGCATCGTGGCGCTGCTGGTCGCCGCGGCGGGCCTGTCGGTGTTCGCGGCGACGGGCTGGGCCGGCGGCTCGGGCTTCCTGGCCGTCTACCTGTTCGGCATGATCGTCGCCAACCGCGCGGGACCGCGCGCGGCGCCCGTGCTGGCCGCCATGGACGGCTATGCCTGGCTGTCGCAGGCCGGCATGTTCCTGCTGCTGGGGCTGCTGGTCACGCCTTCCGACGTGTTCCACGTCGCGCCCCCGGCGCTGGCGATCGCCGCGATCCTGATGCTGGTGGCGCGCCCGATCGCCGTGTGGATCTGCCTCGCGCCCTTTCGCTTCCGCGCCAAGGAGGTCTGGTTCATCGCGTGGGTCGGCCTGCGCGGCGCGGTCCCCGTGGTACTGGCGATCTTCCCGCTGATGGCCGGCATCCCGGGCGCGATGACGCTGTTCAACGCGGCCTTCATCGTCGTGTTCGTCTCGCTGGTGCTGCAGGGCACGACCATCGGGCCGGCGGCGCGCCGCTTCGACGTGGCGCTGCCCGAGCCGGGTGACACGAGCCGCGTGCGCGCGCTGTTCGGCGACTTCGTTCTCGATGGAGCGGCGCCGCTGGCCTCGATCTGCGAGTTCTACGGGCTGCCGCTGCCGCCGGGCGAGCACCGCTCGCTCGGTGAATGGATGGCGCGCGCGCTGGGCCGCGTCGCGATCGTCGGCGACCAGCTGCGGCTGGGCGATGCGACGCTCGCGGTGCGCGGAATGAAGGGCGACAGCATTCTCCTCGTGGGCCTCAAGCTGCCCCCCGATGGTGCGCAGGCGGACTGAGCCGCGCACCGTGGCGGGGCGGGAACCCGGGCTGCCCGATCCGGTCCAACACGCGACGTCATCTCGTCCGGAAAGGAGCATCCATGGACCTGCGCCTGCAGCTTCTCGACTCTTTCATGGCGCGCGGCTCCGACGGCGCCAGCTACAAGGTGTGCGCGTACGAGCGCCTCGCGCCCGACGTGTCCCTGTCGATGGCCGGGGAGCACTGGGAGTCCACCGGCCAGGCCGAGTACCGCCTCGCCGACGGCAGGCCGGTGATCGTGCACCGCGACGGCAGCATGGAGATCGCCGGCTCCGGCGTGCGGCTGGAGGCCGAGACGGACGCGCACGCGCCGGCGCGCTGAGGCCGCGGCTCAGCCCGCGGGCGCGGCGTGCGCGAGGGCGGCCAGCAGGTCGTCGGGGTGCAGCATGGCCTCGCGCGCGGCGCGCGCACTTTCGTATTGCAGCAGCGCGCCGCGCAGGCGCGGTGACGAGGGCAGGTCCTGCCAGATCGCCTGCAGCAGTCCGGCATCGGGCGTGGAACCGCCCGCGACCTGCCCTGCGTAGGCGACGCAGGGCGCTTGCGTGAGCAGCACGGCCTTGGCCGCCGTGCCCAGCGGCGAGGGCGCCGCTTCCGCGGGCGCCGTGCAGCCATAGACCACCTGCGGCGGCAGCGCGTGCCCCGCCGGCTGCAGCGCGCGCAAGGAGGCGCCGGTGATGCGCACCGGGCCGTCGGACGAGGCGAAGGCCCAGGTCGCGGCCGCGTCCGCCTGCGCGAGCCGCTGCAGTCCGCGCAGCAGGCGCGGGAAGTCGCTGCCCGCCGCGGCCGGCGAGGCCTTCACTTCCGCGAGCAGCACCACGTCCATGCCGTCGGCGCCGCCGCGCAGGACGGCCGCGTCCCATTCGTCCTTGGTCCCCCGCGTTTCGGCGGGAAAGCCGCGGGGCGTGCGCAGGCCGCGCACGACGGCGTGCCTGCCGCCTTCGACGCGATCGAGCCAGCGCGCGAGCGCGCGGAAGGCGTGCACGACCTCCTTCTCCGCGCCGGCGCCCACGCGCGCCGAGGCCCGGCCCTGCGAGGCCGCGGCATCGCTGCCCGCGAGCGGCCCGTTCTGCGCGCACAGCGCCAGGTAGCGCTGCACGGCATCCGTGATCCGCAAGGCGTCGCCGCGTCGCAAGCGCTGCAGCACGCCGTCGTGCAGCAGGGCCTGGAGGCGGGCCTGTCCCTGCGCGAGCTCGGGCAGCACGCGCGCGATCGCCTGTTCGAGTCGCGGCCACGCGCCCGCGGCGGCCGCATCGTGCAACGCGGCCAGTGCGTCGTGCAGCGCGCCGGGCGGCAGGCCGTGCAGCTTGCCGGGATGCGCGACCGCGTCGACGGCCGCGCGCACGGCGCGCCGGTCCGCCACGGCCCGGGCGGCGAGCGCCACGTAGTCCTCCACCCGCGGCTCCTGCGCGCGCAGCAGCAGCGCCTGGAAGGACGGGTCGCCGCCGGGGCTCGCGAGCGCCGCGCGGATCAGGGCGTCCATCGCGCCGGTGAACAGCTCCGCACAGTCGGCCGGCGGCGCCGTGCCCCGCGCCGCCGCGCGGCGCGCGGCCTCGAGCGCGAAGGCCAGCGCGGTCTCGGCGCCGGCCGCGCGTGCCGCCTCGGCATCGGCCGGCAGGGGCGGCAGCAGGTAGCGCCGCGGCACGGCCTGCAGGATGGCGGCAAGGGAACCCATGGACCGAAGTATGCGGACATACTCGGGCGCTCAGGGACCGACGCGGAGGCTTCCATGAGCGACCCGGGGCGCAGCGCGCGCGAAGTGTTCGAGAGCCACCTGGCGCTGCGGAAGGCGCACGCGCTGGACGAGGACATCGCCGCCAACTATGCCGAGGACGTGGTGCTCATGACCTGTACCGGCACCTTCCGCGGCCACGCCGGCGTGCGCGCCTCGGCGGCGGAGCTGCAGCGCTGCTTTCCCGACGGGAACTACACCTACGAGCTCTGCAAGGTCGAGGGCGAGGTCGCCTTCCTGGTCTGGAGCGGCCGCTCGCCCGTCGGCGCGGTGCACGGCGGGGCCGACACCTTCCTGATCCGGGACGGGCGCATCCTCGTGCAGACGATCCACTACACCGTGGACCGCGGGGCGGGCTGAGCGAACCCGGCGAGGGACGGTGCCTACGCCGGGCCGCGCACAGCGCCGGGAGCGCGCGCGCACGGCGGCCCTAGCATGTCCCCGAGGGCTGCGCGCCCCGCGCGGCCGCACACGAAAGGACGAGGCATGGCAAGCGCTCAACGCACCACGGACCACCAGGCGATCATGGACTGGGTGGAGACGCGCGGCGGCCGGCCCGCGCACGTGCAAGGCACGGGCGGGGGCCAGGACCCCGGCATCCTGCGGATCGACTTCCCCGGCTACAGCGGCGGCGACAGCCTGGAGGCGATGGACTGGGACAGCTGGTTCGACGCCTTCGAGCGCAACCAGCTGGCCTTCCTGTACCAGGACAAGACCGGCTCGGGCGAGCCCAGCCGCTTCAGCAAGCTGGTGCGCCGGCGTCAGGACGACGAGCTCTCGGACGCGGCGCCCTACCGGCGCGGCACCCGCCGCAAGGGTCGCACCAGCCGCGTGGACCTGAACACCGCGAGCGAGGAGGAACTCGACGCGCTGTGGGGCGTGGGCCCCGCGACGGCGCGCAGGATCGTGGAGTTCCGGCAGTCGGGCCGCATCGATTCGCCGGACGACCTGATGAAGATCGAAGGCATCGACGGCGCGACCGTGGACAACATCCGCCGGCAGATGCAGGCCTGAGGCCCGCCCGCACAGGCAGCCCGCCGCTTCAGCTGCCCCGGGCGGCCTTCAGCACGCAGCGCGAAAGCTGCGCGAAGTGCTGCAGCGCCGCCTCGGTGAGTTCCACCTGCTTGCGGCGCGCGTCCTCGGTGTCGGCCAGCAGGATCCAGCCCTTGCGCCGCATGGACTTCAGGCGGCCGTGGATGGTGGCGGGCGCGCCCAGTTCGTCCTTGGACATCATGTCGCGCACGGACAGGCGCTCGCCCGAGCGCGCGGCGCGCGCCACCCAGGCCAGGATGCGTTCCTCGAGGGGGTCCAGCGGCGGCAGCGCAGGCAGTCCCCGGATCACCTCCGACAACTGCAGGAAGCGCATGTAGATGTCGGCCGCGCCTTTGCTCTTGCTCATGCAGCTTTGTCTCACAGCGAGGCCCGCATTGTGCGGGAAAAACGCCACGCCCCCTCGGTTAGGATGGGCAACTTCCGAGACGACGTTGCCCCCTCCCGACACGGTGAACCCCGACCGCTTCCGCCTCCAGGCCGCCATGGTGCTGGCGACGATGGTGCTGTTTTCGGCCATGCTGGCCCTCAACGAATGGCTGTTCCGCCGTTTCGAGTTCACGCCCGGCATCAACTACGTGTACCTGCCCGCCGGCATGCGCCTGCTGTGCACGCTGCTGTTCGCCGAAGCCGGCGCCGTGGGCCTGCTGCTCGTCTCCTGGCTCGTGAGCTTCTGGCTGTTCTTTCCCGGCCAGTTCGAGCGCCCCTTCATGGGCGGCATCATCGCCGCCGCCGCGCCCTACGGGGTGTACCGGCTGGCGCGCGGCCTCTACGGCATGGAAGCCTCGCTCGTGAACCTCACGCCGGGGCGCCTGCTGGTGCTGGTGCTCGCCTTCTCCCTGGCCAGCCCGCTGCTGCACCACGTGTACTTCGCCTTCATGGGGCAGGACAGGCTGGTGTCCGGCTTCGTCGCCATGTTCATCGGCGACCTCACCGGCACGCTGATCGTGATCTACGGGATCAAGGCGCTGCTGGCGCTGGCGCCGCGCGGCGCGGGCTGAGCGCGCCTAGCGCGGAGGCGGCACCGCCGTCTGCTGGCGGGCGCTGGCCAGCATCTCCCAGCTGACCAGGAACACCGCGGCGATCACGGGGCCGATCACGAAGCCGTTGAGGCCGAACACCACGATGCCGCCGAGGGTGGCGAGCAGCACCAGGTAGTCGGGCATGCGCGTGTCCTTGCCCACCAGCACCGGGCGCAGGACGTTGTCGACCAGGCCGATCACCAGCGCGCCCCAGACGATCAGGCCGGCGCCCTTGATCGGGGCGCCCGTGAAGAAGAACCAGGCGGCCACCGGCCCCCACACCATCGCGGCGCCCACGGCGGGCAGCAGCGACAGCACCGCCATGACGGCGCCCCACAGCACCGCCCCGCGCAGGCCCAGGAACCAGAAGGCGAGGGCGCCCAGCGAGCCCTGCACCAGGGCGACGACGATGTTGCCCTTGACGGTGGCGCGCACCACGGTGGCGAACTGCGTCAGCAGGCGCCGCGTGTGCTGCGGGTGCAGGGGGATGGAGCGCGCCACCGAGGCGGAGAGCTGTTCGCCGTCGCGGAACAGGAAGAACAGCATGTACAGCATCAGGAAGAAGGCGACGACGAAGTCGAGCGTGACCTGCCCGATGCCGACCACCCGCGAGGTGAGCGCCTGGCCGCTCGCGCTGAGCGTGGCCAGGAGCTTCTGCTGCAGCAGGCCCAGGTCGGCCAGGCCGAAGCGGTGCAGCATGGAGCGGGCCCATTCGGGCAGCGCCTGCAGGAACCGGTCGAAGAAGACGGAGATCTGCAGCTCCCCCGAGCGCATGCGCTCCACGAACACCGAGGCCTCCTGCGTGATCGAAGCCGCCAGCATGGCCAGCGGCAGGATCACGATCAGCAGGATCACGGTGAGCGAGGCGGCGGCCGCCATGTTCGGGCGGCCGTGGCTGCCTTGCAGGAAGCGCTGGTGCATGGGCCAGAACACGATCGCGATGAACACGGCCCAGCACACGGCGCCGAAGAACGGCCACAGGATCAGGGCGAAGAGCGCGCTCGCCACCAGCACCAGCACGAGCAGCGCCTTGAATTCGAGCTCGGGATTCTTGAGCGGGTTGGGCGAACTCATCCGCGCGAGCGTATCAACAAACGGTGCGCCGCGGTGGCCGCCGGCCCCGGTTCAAGGTTTCGGGATCGGCGTCGGCTTGCCGTTCTCGTCGATCGCCACGTAGGTCAGCAGCGCCTCGGTCACCTTGCAGAAGGTGCCCTGCGCGCGGAAGCTCTCGGCGAACACTTCCACGTCGACCGTGATCGAGGTGTTGCCGATGCGCGTGATGGACGAATAGAAGCTCAGGATGTCGCCCACCCGCACCGGCTGCTTGAAGACGAACTCCTTCACGGCCACCGTCGCCATGCGGCCGCGGATGATCCGCGCCGGGATCACCGAGCCCGCCAGGTCGACCTGGGCCATGACCCAGCCGCCGAAGATGTCGCCGTTGCCGTTGGTGTCCGCCGGCATGGGGATGACCTTGAGCACCAGTTCCTTGTCGGAGGGCGGGGCGGCCGGGGCGGAGGAGGGCGCGGGGCGCGCGCCTGGATTTGCGGACATGGGCACAATCTGGAGGGAATCAGCTGAACGGATTGTCCTCCATGCGCCGCAGCGGCGATCGCTCCTCCCTCCCGCCTCCCCCGCCCGCCGGCCCGGCGGCGGGCCGCTCCGACTGGAGCACCCTGAAGCGCCTGTTCCCCTACCTGGCCCGGTACAAGTGGCGGGTGGGGGCGGCGCTGCTGTTCGTGCTGGCCGCCAAGCTGGCCAACGTGGGCGTGCCCATGCTGCTGAAGGAGCTGATCGACGCCATGGACGTCAAGCCCGGGAGCGCGGCGTCCATGCTGGTCGTGCCCGTCGGGCTGCTGGTCGCCTATGGCCTGCTGCGCCTGTCCACCACGCTCTTCACCGAGCTGCGCGAGCTGGTGTTCGCCAAGGCGACCCAGGGGGCGGCGCGCAGCATCGCGCTGGAGACCTTCCGGCACCTGCACTCGCTGTCGCTGCGCTTCCACCTGGAGCGGCAGACCGGCGGCATGACGCGCGACATCGAGCGCGGGGTGCGCGGCATCGAGTCGCTGATCTCGTATTCGCTCTACAGCATCGTGCCGACGCTCGTGGAAGTGGTGCTGGTGCTGTCCATCCTCGGCGTGAAGTTCGACGCCTGGTTCGCCTGGATCACGGGCGGCGCGCTGGTCGTCTACATCGTCTTCACGGTGAGCGTCACCGAGTGGCGCACCAAGTTCCGGCGCGAAGCCAACGAATACGACTCCGCCGCGCACACCAAGGCGGTGGACTCGCTGCTGAACTACGAGACCGTCAAGTACTTCAACAACGAGGAGTTCGAGGCGAAGCGCTACGACGTGAGCCTGGACCGCCTGCGCCGCGCGCGGCTCAAGAGCCAGACCACGCTGTCGCTGCTGAACACCGGCCAGCAGCTGGTGATCGCCATCGGCCTGGTGGCGATGCTCTGGCGCGCCACGCTGGGCGTGGTGGACGGCCGCATGACGCTGGGCGACCTGGTGATGGTCAACGCGTTCATGATCCAGCTGTACATCCCGCTCAACTTCCTGGGCGTGCTGTACCGCGAGATCAAGCAGAGCCTCACGGACCTGGACAAGATGTTCACGCTGATGGACCGCGAACGCGAGATCGCCGACCGCCCGGGCGCACGCCCCCTCCCGCTGGCGGGAGAGGGCGGGGGTGAGGGCTCTGCGGCCGACTGGACCGTCCGCTTCGACCACGTCCACTTCGCCTACGAACCCGGCCGCCCGATCCTGCACGACGTCAGCTTCGAGATCCCGTCCGGCAAGACGGTCGCGGTGGTGGGCCCCTCGGGCTCGGGCAAGTCGACCCTGGCGCGCCTGCTCTACCGCTTCTACGACGTGCAGCAGGGCCGCATCACGATCGCCGGCCGCGACGTGCGCGACGTCACGCAGGCGAGCGTGCGGCAGGCGATCGGCATCGTGCCGCAGGACACGGTGCTGTTCAACGACACGGTGGAATACAACATCGCCTACGGCCGCCCCGGCGCCAGCCGCGAGCAGGTGGAGGAGGCGGCGCGCGCCGCGCGCATCCACGACTTCATCGCCTCGACGCCGCGCGGCTACCAGACCATGGTGGGCGAGCGGGGGCTGAAGCTCTCCGGCGGCGAGAAGCAGCGCGTGGCGATCGCGCGCACGCTGCTGAAGAACCCGCCCATCCTGATCTTCGACGAGGCGACCTCGGCGCTCGACAGCGCCAACGAGCGCGCGATCCAGGCCGAGCTGAAGAGCGCGGCGCGCAACAAGACGGCGCTGGTGATCGCGCACCGGCTGTCCACGGTCGTGGACGCGCACGAGATCCTGGTGATGGAGGCCGGCCGCATCATCGAGCGTGGCAGCCACGCGGAACTGCTGGCCCGCGGCGGCCGCTACGCCGACATGTGGGCGCTGCAGCAGAGCGCCGAAGGCGAGCGCTTCGCCGAAGTGATGGGGATGTGATGGCGGACCCGGCCGCTTCCGGCGAGGACTTCGCCGAATACGTCGCCCACGAGGACTTCCGCGCCGGCCTGCCGGCCGGGCGCTTCCGCGTGGTGGTCAACCCGAAGCTCGCGCGCCGCTACGTGTCGCAACGGCTGTTGCTGCTGGTGGCGGTCATGCCGGTGATCGGCCTGGGGATCGCCCTGGCCCTGCTGGGCGCGATCTGGGCCGGCGCGGCGCTCGTGGCCGCGGGCATCGCGCTCAATCGCGTCGTGATGTGGCAGGCGCCCAGGATCCTGCTGCACCTGGCGTTGCGCGATCCCAAGGTGTATGCCTTCGCCACGGGCAACGGCCTGATGGAAGTCCGGCGGGCCTGAAGCCCATGGCGCTGCGCGTGGGCCTCGTTTCGGACACGCACGGGCTGCTGCGGCCGGAGGTCCTGGACTGGCTGCGTGGCAGCGAGCACATCGTCCATGCCGGCGACATCTGCGACCAGACGGTGCTGGCGGCCTTGGGCGAACTGGCGCCGCTCACCGTCGTGCGCGGCAACAACGACCGCGGTGGCTGGGCGGCGGCGTTGCCCGAAACGGCCACCGTGCGACTCGGCGGCGTCGCCGTGCACGTGATCCACGACCTGAAGGAACTGGACCTGCCCGCCGGCGTGCGGGTGGTGGTCTCCGGGCACTCGCACCACCCGAAGGTGCAGGAGCGCGATGGCGTGCTGTACGTGAACCCGGGCAGCGCCGGGCCGCGCCGCTTCAAGCTGCCGATTTCCGCCGGCGAGCTGCGGATCGCCGACGGCGAGGTGACCGCCCGTCTCGTGCAGTTCTGAAGCCTTTGCCCGTCGCTTGAAAAGCGCGCGCCCCTTGCTATCGTGGACGCATGAAAGCCGCGGCGTCCCTGCTGCTCGCGCTGCTGCCCCTCGCCGGCGCGGCGGCGGACGCGCCCGACGCAGAGACGCGCTGCGCGATCGGCCGCTTCCGCCACTGCGACACGGCGCTGGCGGTGCAGCGCGGCCTGTTCGAAACCGGCCTGGTGCCCGTCTTCCCGCCCGGGGCGCACTGCCGCGGCATCGACGAAGGCTACGCGATCTCCTACACGCACAAGCGCAGGCACGAGGCGTGGCACGGCGGCATCGACATGCCGGCGCCGGCCGGCACGCCCATCCTCGCCGCGGCGGCCGGCACGGTGGTCGCCGTGCATCGCGGTGAGCACAGCTTCCGCGGCATCGAGATCGTGCTGCGCCACGCGCCCGAGGACACCGGCATCCCGGCCTGGATCTACACGCAGTACGCCCACCTGTCGGCGCTGCCCGCGCTGGTGCCGGGACAGCGCGTCCGCCTGGGGCAGGTGCTCGGGCCGACCGGCAACTCCGGGATCGACCTCACCGGCGTGCAGTCGGTGCGACGGCGGCCGGCGATCCACTTCGCCGCGTTCTTCAGCGCCGTCGAGGGATTCGCCGACCTGGACGAGCGCATCATTCCCGTGGACGGGCGCTGGATGGACCCGGTGGCGCTCTACCGCGGCAGCCTGCCGCTCGATTCGCAGGCCATGCGCGCGCTGCCCGAGGCGGACAAGCGGGTGGACGTGGCCGTCCTGCTGGAGGATGGCACGATGCTGCCCGCCGGTGCGAAGATCGTCTGGCCGTATGCCTGCACGGGCAACGAGGAGAGCCATGCTGAAGATCCGCGAAATCGACCACCTCGTCCTGCGCGTGCGCGACGTGGACGCCATGATCCGCTTCTACGGTGAGGTGCTCGGCTGCCCCGTGCACCGCATCGACGAGAAGATCCGCCTCGTGCAGCTGCGCGCCGGCCGCGGGCTGATCGACCTGGTTCCGGTGGACAGCGAGATCGGCCGCGCCGGCGGCGCCGCGCCGGGACGGGAAGGGCGCAACATGGACCACTTCTGCCTGCGGGTGGAGAACTGGGACGCCGAGGCGATCGGCGCGCACCTGCGGGCGCACGGCGTGGAGCCGGGCGCCGTGGCGCGGCGCTTCGGCGCGGAAGGGCAAGGACCGTCGATGTACGTGACGGATCCGGAGGGCAACGTGGTGGAATTGAAGGGGCCGCCGGACTGACGGTGGTCATAATCCCCGGCCATGGAAACCAAATGGCTGGAAGACTTCGTCAGCCTGGCCGAGACGCGCAGCTTCAGCCGCTCGGCGCAATTGCGGCACGTGACGCAGCCGGCCTTTTCGCGGCGCATCCAGGCGCTGGAAGCCTGGGCCGGCACGGACCTCGTGGACCGCAGCTCCTACCCCACGCGCCTGACCCCCGCGGGCGAGACGCTCTACGCGCAATCGCTGGAAATGCTCCAGGCGCTGCACAGCACGCGCGCCATGCTGCGCGGGCATGCGTCGGCCGGCCACGACATGATCGAGTTCGCGGTGCCGCACACGCTGGCCTTCACCTTCTTCCCCGCCTGGGTGTCCAGCCTGCGCGGCAAGTTCGGGCCGATCAAGAGCCGGCTGATCGCGCTGAACGTGCACGACGCCGTGATGCGCCTGGTGGAAGGCAACTGCGACGTGCTGATCGCCTACCACCACCCGGCGCAGCCGCTGCAGCTGGACCCCGACCGCTACGAGATGGTCACGCTCGGCACCGAGTCGCTGGCGCCGTACTGCCGCCCCGGCGAGGACGGCGAGCCGCTGTTCCGCCTGCCCGGGCGGTCCACGCAGCCGCTGCCCTACCTGGGCTACGCCCCCGGCGCCTACCTGGGGCAGGTGACCGACCTGCTGCTCAAGCAGGCCGGCATCGCCATCCACCTCGACCGCGTCTACGAGACCGACATGGCCGAAGGCCTGAAGGTGATGGCGCTGGAAGGGCACGGCGTCGCCTTCCTGCCGTACAGCGCCGTGCGCAAGGAACTGCGCGCGCGCAAGCTGGTGTCCGCGGCGCCGCCGGAGCTGCCGCCGCTGGAGATCGTGATGGAGGTGCGGGCCTATCGCGAACGTCCGTCGCGCAAGCAGCCCGCCAAGGGCACGGCGCAGGAGCTCTGGACCTTCCTCGCGACAGGCGGCGCGGCGCCGCTGCCGGAATCCTGACGGGGGACTTGCTTGCGGTGGCATGCCACCGGGCATAAACCCTGCTTACGGGTGTGCTCCGCAGGCTCTAAGCTTCCGGACGCCACCGGGCGGCCGCGACCGGCGCGTGGAGCCGCCCTAGAATCCGCCTCGCGCATCCAAGACACGCGCAACACCCAAGGAGATTTGAATGAACAAGAAGTTTCTGCTGGCCGCCGCCCTGACGGTGGCTGCCTGCGGCGTGTTCGCCCAGGCGAACGACACGCTCGCCAAGGCCAAGGCCAACGGCAAGGTCGTGATGGGCGTGCGCGAATCCTCGGCGCCGCTGTCGTACACGCTGGGCAACAACCAGTACACCGGCTACCACGTGGAGCTGTGCCAGCGCATCCTGAAGTCCATCCTGCCGGGCGTGCCGGTCGAATACGTGCCCGTGACGTCCGCCAACCGCATCCCGCTGGTGCAGAACGGCACCGTGGACATCGAGTGCGGCTCCACGACGAACAACACGGCCCGCCAGAAGGACGTCGCCTTCGCGCTGACCACGTACGTCACCGAAGTGCGCACCGCCGTCAAGGCCGATTCCAAGATCGACTCCGTCGCCGACCTGAACGGCAAGACCGTCGCCACCACGACCGGCACTACCTCCGTGGCGCTGCTGCGCAAGAACAAGCGCGCCCAGGGCATCCAGTTCAAGGAGGTCTACGGCAAGGACCACGCCGACAGCTTCCTGCTGCTCGAGTCCGGCCGCGCCGACGCCTTCGTGATGGACGACAACATCCTGGCCGGCCTGATCGCCTCGTCCAGCAATCCCAAGGCCTACAAGATCGTGGGCGAGACGCTGAACGTCGAGCCGATCGCGATCATGATCCGCAAGGACGACCCGAAGTTCAAGGCCGCGGTGGACGACTACATCCGCAAGGCGATGAAGGACGGCGAGATCAAGCTGCTGTACAACAAGTGGTTCATGCAGCCGATCCCGCCGAAGAACACCAGCGTGAACCTGCCCATGGGCAAGATCCTCACCGAGCTGGTGGCGCACCCGAACGACAAGCCCGCGGAAGCCTTCAACCAGTAAGGCCCCCGGCCGGCCGCGCGCGCCGCGGCCGGCATGATTCGAACGAAAAAGAGGAGAGGGGATGGCGCTGGATTGGCAGGTCTTCTGCCAGGACACGATCGACCGCACGGTGGTGGCCGGCTGCTTCGGCACCGGCGGCCTGAAGGGCACGCAGACCTACCTGGACTGGTTCCTGTCCGCCTGGTGGCAGACCGTGCTGGTCGCGGGCCTGTCGATGATCGTCGCCCTGGTGGCCGGTTCCCTGGTCGGCACCATCCGCACCCTCCCGGAGAGCCCCTGGCTCACCCGCTTCGGCAACTGGTGGGTCGAGCTGTTCCGCAACATCCCGCTGCTGGTGCAGCTGTTCCTCTGGTACCACGTGGTGCCGGTGGTCTTCCCGGCCTTCGCCGACACGCCCAAGCTGGCGCTCGTCGTGGCGGCGCTGGGCCTCTTCACATCCGCCCGCATCGCCGAACAGGTGCGCGCTGGCATCCAGGCGCTGCCGCGCGGGCAGCGCTACGCCGGCATGGCCCTGGGCTTCACGACCCCGCAGTACTACCGCTACGTTCTGCTGCCCATGGCCTTCCGCATCATCGTGCCGCCGCTCACGAGCGAGGCGATGAACATCTTCAAGAATTCCTCGGTGGCCTTCGCCGTGTCGATCACCGAGCTGACCTTCTTCGCCCAGCAGGTGGGCGAGGAGACGGCCCGCGGCATCGAGGTCTACCTGGCCGTGACCGCCGCCTACGTGGTGTCGGCCTTCGCGATCAACCGCATCATGGCCCTGATCGAGCGGCGGGTGCGGGTGCCCGGCTTCGTGGCCAGTACCGGCGGCGGACACTGACATGGCCGCGCTCGACTTCTCCTTCTTCACGCCGGACGTCTTCCGCGCGTTCATCCTCAAGGGCCTGTACTTCAGCCTGTGGCTGACGGTGGTCGCCACGCTGGGCGGCATCGTCCTGGGCACCCTGCTGGCGCTGCTGCGCCTGTCGGGCGTGAAGGCGCTGGAGCTGCCCGCGGCCATCTACGTCAACGGCATGCGCTCCATCCCGCTGCTGATGGTGCTGCTGTGGTTCTTCCTGATGGTCCCGCTGATCATCGGCCAGCCGATCGGCGCGGAGACGTCGGCGGTGATCACCTTCATCGCCTTCGAGGCGGCGTACTTCTCCGAGATCGTGCGTGCGGGCATCCAGTCGATCCCGCGCGGGCAGGTGTACGCCGGCCAGGCGCTGGGCATGAGCTACGGGCAGAACATGCGCCTGGTGATCCTGCCCCAGGCCTTCCGCAACATGATCCCGGTCTTCCTGACGCAGACGATCATCCTGTTCCAGGACACCTCGCTCGTGTACATCATCACGGCGCACGACCTGCTGCACGGCTTCACCGTGGCGGGCAACAACCTGAGCCATCCGCGCGAGGCCT
This sequence comes from Ramlibacter sp. bp-362, assembly GCF_054956735.1. Lineage (NCBI taxonomy): Bacteria > Pseudomonadati > Pseudomonadota > Betaproteobacteria > Burkholderiales > Comamonadaceae > Ramlibacter > Ramlibacter sp. bp-362. The sequence goes on along the minus strand of NZ_JBUDXE010000001.1, from coordinate 99,614 downwards.
ACATCCTCGCCGCGGTCTTCTATTTCGTGATCTGCTTCTCGCTGTCCTGGATGGTCAAGCGCCTGCAGAAGAAGATCGCCATCATCCGCTGAGAACGGCACCATGAGCGAACAAAGACCCATGATCGACATCCGCAACGTGTCCAAGTGGTACGGGCCGGTGCAGGTGCTGACCGACTGCTCGGTGCAGATCAACAAGGGCGACGTCGTCGTGGTCTGCGGGCCTTCCGGCTCGGGCAAGTCCACGCTGATCAAGACCGTCAACGGCCTCGAGCCGATCCAGAAGGGCGAGATCTACGTCGACGGCACGCAGGTCAACGACCGCAAGACCCAGCTGCCCAAGCTGCGCAGCCGCGTGGGCATGGTGTTCCAGCACTTCGAGCTCTTCCCGCACCTGTCCGTCACCGAGAACCTGACCATCGCGCAGGTGAAGGTGCTCGGGCGCAGCAAGGACGAGGCGCACGCGCGCGGGCTGAAGATGCTGGACCGCGTGGGCCTGATGGCGCACAAGGACAAGTTCCCCGGCCAGCTCTCCGGCGGCCAGCAGCAGCGCGTGGCGATCGCCCGCGCGCTGTCGATGGACCCGATCGTCATGCTCTTCGACGAGCCGACCTCCGCGCTCGACCCCGAGATGGTGGGCGAGGTGCTCGATGTCATGGTGGGGCTGGCCAAGGAAGGCATGACGATGATGGTGGTCACGCACGAGATGGGCTTCGCCCGCAAGGTCGCCAACCGCGTGATCTTCATCGACGTGGGCGGCCGCATCCTGGAAGACTGCTCCAAGGAAGAGTTCTTCGGCAACCCGGACGCCCGCCAGCCACGCACGAAGGACTTCCTGAACAAGATCCTGGCGCACTGAAACAGCCTTCACCGCAGAGGCGCAGAGGACACAGAGGCACGCAGAGGCCATCCAGATTGGCTCTGCGCTCCTCTGCGCTCTCTGCGCCTCTGCGGTGAATGACTTGCTGTCTGGGAGAATGCTCCCATGTCCCAGACCCTCACCATCACCCGCCCCGACGACTGGCACCTGCACGTGCGCGACGGGGCGGCCATGGCCTCGGTGGTGCCGCATTCGGCGGCCCAGTTCGCCCGGGCGCTGATCATGCCCAACCTCAAGCCGCCGGTGACCACGGCGGCGCTGGCCGCGGCCTACCGCGACCGCATCCTCGCCGCCGTGCCGGCGGGCGTGGCCTTCCAGCCGCTGATGTCGCTGTACCTTACCGACAACCTGGCGCCGGAGGAGATCGTCCGGGCCAAGGCCGCCGGCGTCGTCGCCGTCAAGCTGTACCCGGCCGGCGCCACGACCAACAGCGACGCCGGCGTCACCGACATCCGCAAGACCTACAAGACGCTCGAGGCGATGCAGCGCGAAGGCATCCTGCTGCTGGTGCACGGCGAGGTGACGGATCCCGCCGTCGACATCTTCGACCGCGAGGCGGTGTTCCTGGAGACGCAGCTCGCGCCGCTGCAGCGCGACTTCCCGGAGCTGAAGATCGTGGTGGAGCACATGACCACGCGCGAGGCCGTGCAGTACGTGCGCGCCGCCGGCCCCTTCACCGCCGGCACGATCACGGCGCACCACCTGCTGTACAACCGCAACGCGATCTTCACCGGTGGCATCCGCCCCCACTACTACTGCCTGCCCGTGCTCAAGCGCGAGGTGCACCGCCAGGCGCTCGTGGAGGCCGCCACCAGCGGCAGCCCGCAGTTCTTCCTGGGCACCGACAGCGCGCCGCACCCGGCGCTGCTGAAGGAACACGCGCTGGGCTGCGCCGGCTGCTACACGGCGTTGTCGGCCATGGAGCTGTACGCCGAAGCCTTCGACGCCGCCGGCGCGCTGGACAAGCTGGAAGGCTTCGCCAGCTTCCACGGCGCGGACTTCTACGGCCTGCCGCGCAACAGCGGCAAGCTGACGCTGAAGAAGGAGACCTGGCAGCTGCCCGAGAAGGTGCCCTTCGGCGAGGCGGAGCTGAAGCCGCTGCGAGGCGGCGAGACGCTGGCGTGGCGGGTGGCGGCATGAAGGAACGCCCGCGGGTCGCCCTGCTGATCGATGCCGACAATTCGCCGGCCGGGAAGATCGACCTGATCCTGAACGAGCTCTCCACCTTCGGCGAAACGAACATCCGGCGCGCCTACGGCAACTGGAAGAAAAACGAGCTGAGGGGGTGGGAGGAACTGCTGCACGAGCACGCCATCCGGCCCATGCAACAGTTCGACTACAGCAAGGGCAAGAACGCCAGCGACATGGCGATGGTGATCGACGCGCTGGACCTGCTGTACACCGACCGCCCCGATGCTTACGGCATCGTCTCCTCGGATTCCGATTTCACGCCGCTGGTGATGCATCTGCGCGCGAAGGGCGCGGCGGTCTACGGCTTCGGAGCGCGGAAGACTCCGGAGCCCTTCGTGAACGCCTGTTCCCGTTTTCTGTTCCTCGATGAACTGCAGGATCCATCCGCCGAGCAGGCCGCACCGGAATCCGTGCCTGCGCAGCCCCTGCGGATGTCCACGGCGCAGCTGAAGCAGGACACGCGCCTGGTGACCCTGCTGCGCAACGCCGTGCAGGCCGCGGCCGACGACAGCGGCTGGGCCCGAGTGGGCGCCGTGGGCCAGCAGATCGCCAACCAGGCGTCCCTCGACTCGCGCAACTACGGCTACGCGACCCTGACCAAATTGTTGGCCGCGACGCAGCTCTTCGAGATGACGGACGAGGGGAAATCCAGCGTCGCCGTCCGCGACAAGCGGGCGGCCCGCAACGGCCCGAAGGCGTGAACGCGCAGATCGCCTGGCAGGCGCCCTGGTTCGATCCGTGGCGGGAGCCCGGCGGCCGCGTCGAAGCAGCGGTGCTGCGGGACCAGCCACTGCACGAGGCCCTTGCGGACGCCGGGCCCGCCCCCGTGCGCTTCGTCCCGCAGGAGCGGCTGCCCGCCGGGACGGCCTATGAGCAGTTCATCTTCTCCCGCCGCGAGGTGCCGGTGCGCCCGGGCCTGCACGACTTCTTCAACGGGCTTGCCTGGCTGCAGTTCCCCCTGGCCAAGTCGGCGCTCAACCGGCTGCAGGCGCAGGAGCTCGCGCGCGATGGCGTCGGCGCCCGGCGCGGCCCCGTGCGCGACGCGATCACCGTCTTCGACGAGAACGGGGCGCTGCTGCAGGCGCCGCCGGCGCTGTGGGGGGCGCTGCGCTCGCGCGAGTGGCGGCGCCTGTTCGTCGAACTGCGGCCGCTGTGGGGGCAGGCGCGCCTGTGGATCTTCGGCCATGCCCTGCTGGAGCAGCTCGCCGCGCCGCGAAAAGGGCTGACGGCGCATGTCTGGTGCGCCGATGCCGCTCTCGAATCCGTAGCATCCGCGGACGCCTGGCTGGCCGCGCAGTGCACGCCGGAGCGCCTGGCGGCCAAGCCGTTCACGCCGCTGCCGGTGCTGGGCGTGCCCGGCTGGTGGGGCGAAAACGAGAACTTTTCCTTTTATGATGACTCCCTCGTATTCCGTCCACGCAAGACGCCAGAACCCACTCCAACAACAACGTCCGCGGGCTCCTCGCGCTCTTGATTTCCGGCAGGCGCCACCTCATCTGGCGCGCGAGGGTGATCCTCTTCCACCCTTCGGAGTTTCCAAGCAATGAAACGCATCTTCCTCTTCCTGGCAACCAACCTCGCCGTGGTCGTCGTGCTCGGCGTGGTCGCCAGCCTGCTGGGGGTGAACCGCTACCTGACCGCCAACGGGCTGAACCTGGGCGCGCTGCTCGGCTTCGCGTTCATCATGGGCTTCGGCGGCGCCATCATCTCGCTGCTGCTGTCCAAGCCCATCGCCAAGTGGAGTTCCGGCGTGCAGGTGATCGAGCAGCCGCGCAACGCCGACGAAGCCTGGATCGTCGAGACGGTGCGCCGCTTCGCCGACAAGGCCGGCATCGGCATGCCCGAGGTCGGCGTGTTCCAGGGCGAACCCAACGCCTTCGCCACCGGCGCCTTCAAGAACAATGCGCTCGTCGCCGTGTCCACCGGCCTGCTGCAGGGCATGACCCGCGAGGAGGTGGAGGCGGTGATCGGCCACGAGGTCGCGCACATCGCAAACGGCGACATGGTGACCATGACGCTGATCCAGGGCGTGATGAACACCTTCGTCGTGTTCCTCTCGCGCGTGATCGGCTACATCGTCGACGGCTTCCTGAACAGGGGCGAGCAGCGCTCCGGCCCCGGCATCGGCTACTTCGTCACGACCATCGTGCTGGACATCCTGCTCGGCTTCCTGGCCGCCATGATCGTCGCCTGGTTCTCGCGCCAGCGCGAGTTCCGCGCCGACCGCGGCTCGGCCGACCTGATGGGCCGCAAGCAGCCGATGATCCACGCGCTCGCGCGCCTGGGCGGCATGGTCCCTGGCGAACTGCCCAAGGGCCTGCAGTCGATGGGCATCACCTCGGGCGTGGGCAAGCTGTTCTCCACGCACCCGCCGATCGAGGAGCGGATCGCCGCGCTGCAGAACGCCTGAGCGGATGGGATAATCCGGACGTGAAGCCCGCCAGGCCGCCGCTGGTGCAATCGCCGAAAGGCCGCACTGGAGGAACGTCCGGACTGCACAGGGCAGCGTAGCAGGTAACACCTGTCCACCGCGAGGTGAGGATCAGAGCAACAGAGACGAGTCCCGAACCGAGCGCGAGCGAGGGGAGGGGGTGAAACGGGCAATCTCTACGCGCAGCAATACCAAATAGGCCGGCTTTGACGTGGTCCCGCGGAGCTGGCGGGTAGGTAGCACCGAGCCGGTGGGGCGACCCCCGGCCCAGAGGAATGGCGGTCACGCCTGGGCGACCAGGCGCACAGAATCCGGCGTATCGGCGGGCTTCACATTTACGCGGCGAGCTGCAGCGCCTCGATCCGCTGCACGTGCGCCAGCAGCGAGCGCTTCGCCATCGGCCACATCCGCGGCGGCACGTCCGCGTAGGCCAGTTCCACCCAGTCTTCCAGCGTCCCGCCCGGGCGGGCGCGCATGGCCGCCACGACGCGTGCCTCGCGCTGCAGGCGGTGCGCCTTCAGGTGCGCGATCGCCTGCTTCGCGAAGCCCAGCACGTGGCCGTGCGCCGGCAGGATGAACTCGATGCCGTGCGCGTCGCAGGCGGCGGAGAGCCGGTCGAGCGAGTCGAGGTAGGCGCTCATGTCGCCGTCCGGCGGATCGACCACCGTGGTGCTGCCGTTGAGGATGTGGTCGCCCGAGAACAGCAGGCCGTCCTCGCGCAGCACCAGGCAAAGGTGGTTGGCCGCGTGCCCCGGCGTGTGCATCACCTGCAGGGTGTGCGTGCGTCCGCCGCCTTCCAGCACGAGCACCTCCCCCTCGGCCAGCGCGCGGTCGGGCGTGAACTCGCTCGCGGGGCGCGCCGTCGGCGCCGAGGGCAGGCCCAGGATGGGCGGGCGCACGCGGCACAGCGCCTGCAGCGGCCGCGCGCCGGGCGAGTGGTCCGCATGCGAGTGCGTGCACACGATCATGCGGATGTCGCCGTTGGTGGCGCGCCAGAGGCGCTGCTGGTGCTCGGGCTCCTCGGGGCCCGGGTCGATCACGAGGTAGCCGGTGTCGGGGTCGCCGACGATGTAGCTGTTGGTGCCGGGACCCGTCATCACGCCGGGGTTGGGCGCGGTGACGCGCACCACGTTCTTCAGCAGCGGCACGGGCTGGTCGGTGCGCCAGTCCAGGTGGTGCAGCATCTGGCCGTCCGGGCAGACCAGCGCCAGTTCGCCGTACTGCATCTCGTGCTCCATGAAACGCGCCTCGGCGCCGTTCACCAGGCCCGCGCGCGGGCAGCTGGTCCACAGCGGCTTCCCGCCCGCGCAGGCGGCCAGCAGCGCGTCGACGGACGCGAAGGACTGCAGCCGCTCCAGCGTGCGGATGGTCGGGAAGATCATGAAGAACTGCCCGGCGCGGTGGCGCTCCAGCGCGTCGGCGGGGCGCACCCAGGCCGGCTCGAACTGCTCGGCCTCGTCGGCCACCGGCACCTGCCCGGCGGGCATGCGGGCGGCCAGGAAGGGCACGTCGAAGCGGCGCGGCAGGTCGCGGTCGGTGATCCAGTGCGCCAGCACGAAGACCTGGTCGGCCGCGAGCACGAGCCCGCGTTCGCGGCACTGGGCGGCGAAGGGCGCGCGCCGGTCGAGCGCGGCGATGTCGCCGGCATCCACCGGGCGGCCGTCGGCGTGGCGCGCCAGCAGCACGCCCAGTTCCTCGAAGCTTTCGCGGATCGCGGCGATCGACTGGGTGAGCTGCAGGTCGTCCTGGCCGGGGCGCCGCGCCGCGATCGCGTGGGCCTGCGCATCCGCCGGGTCGATGCCGCCGCCGGGGAACACGTAGGCGCCGGGGGCGAAGCTCGCCGTGGGCGAGCGGCGGGTCATCAGCACCTCCAGGCCGGCGGCGCCGTCGCGCAGCAGCAGCACCGTGGCGGCGGGACGGGGAACGGCGGGTTCGCGCTGCGGATGCAGCAGCTGGCTGGCGCGGGTCATGCGGGCATTATTGCTCCGGCCTCGCGTCCGCCCCGCCGGCCTGTCCACCGGGACCGCCTGCGCGGATAATCGTCCCATGCGCATCCGCTTCACCAAGATGCAAGGCGCGGGCAACGACTTCGTCGTGCTCGACGAAACCCGCCAGCGCCTGGCGCTCACGCCGGCGCAGTACCGGCAGCTGGCGGACCGCCACTTCGGTGTCGGCGCCGACCAGGTCCTCTCGGTGCGGCCTTCGCCGGCGCCGGGCATCGACTTCGAATACGCGATCCACAACGCCGACGGCAGCGAGGTGGAGCAGTGCGGCAACGGCGCGCGCTGCTTCGCCCGCTATGTCGCCGACAAGGGCCTGGCGCAGGGCGAGAGCATCCGCGTGCAGACGCTCTCGGGCGTGATCGAGCCGCGCCTGAACGCCGATGGCCGCGTGACCGTCGACATGGGCCGCCCGGTGTTCGAACTGGCCGAGGTCCCCTTCGTCGCGGCGGGCCTGAGCCCGCACAAGGACGGCGGCTGGCAGAAGTGGCACCTGGCGCTGGGCACCTATGCCGATTCCGACATCGTCGCGGTGGCGGTGCTGTCGATGGGCAACCCGCACGCGGTGCAGGAGGTCGCGGACGTCGACCGCGCGCCGGTGGCGGCGCAGGGGCCGCTGATCGAGCGCCATTCGCGCTTTCCCAAGCGCGTGAACGCCGGCTTCATGGAAGTGCAGGAACGCGGGCGCATCAAGCTGCGCGTGTGGGAGCGCGGCGCCGGCGAGACGCTCGCCTGCGGCACCGGCGCCTGCGCAGCCGTCGTGGCGGGCATCCGCCTGGGCCGGCTCGATGCGCGCGTGGACGTGGAGACGCGCGGCGGGCTGCTCACGATCGAGTGGGCGGGCGGGGACGCGCCGGTCTTCATGACCGGGCCGGCCGTGACCGTCTTCGAAGGCGAAATCGAATTGCAGGACTGAGCAGGACAAGGACAGAGGATGGGCCAGGAACAGATGAACCCGATCACGGAAGACGACATCGCCAACTACCTGGCGAACAGCCCCGATTTCTTCGAGCGCCACGCGCAGCTGCTCGCTTCCGTGCACCTGACCAGCCCGCACGGCAACCGCGCCGTCAGCCTGCAGGAGCGGCAGGCCGAGATGCTGCGCGAGAAGATCAAGGCGCTGGAGCACCGCATCATGGACATGGTGCGGCACGGCAACGAGAACATGGTGATCTCCGACCGCATCCACCGCTGGGCGAAGTCGCTGCTGCTGGTGCAGTCCAGCCGGGCGCTGCCGGCCACGCTGCTGGCGGAGCTGCAGAACCAGTTCATGGTGCCGCAGGTGGCGCTGAAGGTCTGGGGCGTGGACGAGCGCTACGCGGGCGAGCCCTTCGCCCAGGGGGTGAGCGAGGACGCCCGCAGCTTCGCCTCCTCGCTGGCGCAACCCTATTGCGGCGTGGTCTCGGGCATCGAGGCGGTGGGCTGGCTGCCGGACGCGGCCACCGCGATGTCGATCGCGCTGGTGCCGCTGCGCCCGGGCGGCAGCCACGGCGCGGGCCCCGCGTTCGGCATGCTGGTGCTGGCCTCGCCGGACCCGCAGCGCTTCGAGTCGGGGCTGGCCACCGACTTCCTGGAGCGCATCGCCGAACTCGCGAGCGCGGCGCTGTCGCGGCTGCGCCCGCGCTGAAGGCCATGGACGACGCCGGGCTGGTCGAGCGCTACCTCGAACACGTCCGCGTCGAGAAGCGGCTCGCGGCGCGCACCGTGGAGCTCTATGCGCTGGACCTGCGGAAGCTCTCGGAACAGGCCCGGAAGGCCGGCGTCCCGCTGCTGCAGGTGCAGAACGCGCACGTGCGGCGCTGGGTCGCGCAGATGCACGGGGCGGGCCGCAGCGGCCGCGGCATCGCGCTGATCCTTTCCGGCTGGCGCGGCTTCTACGCCTGGCTCGGGCGGGAATCGCTGGTCAGGAGCAACCCGGTGCAGGACGTGCGCGCCCCGAAGGCCCCCAAGCCGCTGCCCAAGGCGCTGAGCGTCGACGACGCCGTGCAGCTCGCGCAATTCAGCGCGGACGAGGCCGATCCCTGGCTGGAGGCGCGCGACGCGGCGGTCGTGGAACTGCTCTATGGCTGCGGGCTGCGCGTGGGCGAACTGGTCGGGCTCGACGCGCAGGCGAGCGCCGGCGCGAAGGGCTGGGTCGACCTGGAGGCCGGCGAGGCGCACGTGCTGGGCAAGGGCAGCAAGCGCCGCACGGTGCCGGTGGGCCGCAAGGCGATCGAGGCCCTGCGGCACTGGCTGGCGCTACGGGCGGCCGGCCCGCATGCCGCGGCCGATGCGCTCTTCACCGGCCGCCACGGCACGCGCCTGAGCGCGCAGGCCGTGTGGGCGCGCCTGAAGCAGCGCAGCCTGCAGGCCGGGCTGGCCACGCCGGTGCATCCGCACATGCTGCGCCACTCGTTCGCGAGCCACGTGCTGCAATCGAGCGGCGACCTGCGCGCGGTGCAGGAACTGCTGGGACACGCGAACATCGGGACGACGCAGGTGTACACGCGGCTGGACTTCCAGCACCTCGCCAAGGCTTATGACGCGGCGCATCCGCGGGCGAAGAGGAAGTAAAGCGGACAGCCGGACGCAAAAGTCGCGAAGGTCACGCAAAAGTCGCAAAAGGGAACAGGAACGACGAAAGGGCTATCCGCTTCATCGGCTGTTCTTTTGCGACCTTTGCGAAACCTTTGCGACCTCTGCGTCCGGCTGTCCGATCCCGGACTTCAGGGCGTCAGCGCCGCCGGCATGCTGCTCTTGGACAGCATGAACACCGCGCGGCGGCTGTCGGCCGGGGCGCTGGCGAGCAGCATTTCCAGGCGGCCGATCAGCTGGGACGGGTCGGTGCCGTCCATGGGGATCAGCGCCTGCGCCACCCGCACGTGCGCCGACCATTCCAGCGGCCGACCCTTGAAGGGCATCAGGCAGCGCGCCACGATGCGCGGGCCGGCCTCGGCCACTTCGTCCGCATGCAGCGGGCCTTCCAGCAGGATGCCGAAGCGGTGCTCCGACAGGCGCGCCACCGTGTCGATCTCGCGCGCCACCGACAGCAGGCGGCCGGCCACGCGCAGCGTCAGCTCGCGGGCGGAGTCGGCATCGAACTGGCGCCGGATCTGGTCGATGTTGCCGATGTCCACCAGCAGCATGGCGCTGCGGAACTTCAGGCGCTGCGAGCGCGTCACCAGGCGCACCAGGCGCTCGTGGAAGACGGCGGCGTTGATCAGGCCGGTGGCCGGGTCGATGCGGTCCAGGCCCTGGATCCGGCGCGTGTGCTCGCGGCGGTGCTGGCTGCGCATGGCCAGCACGATCAGCAGCACCGGGAGCTCCAGCGCGATCACGATCTGCATGCCGTAGGTGGTCATGAAGCTGACCGGGATCAGGCCGGCCGCGCGCGCGAGCGGGAAGCCGGCGCCCACGGCCACCGGGACGCAGCCGAGCAGCAGCCAGGGCGCATAGCGGTCGCCGCGCATCGCGGCCCAGACCACGACCCCCAAGCCGGCGATGGTGAGGCCCGAGACGTAGAACACGATCAGCCGCAGGCGCTCGACGACGTCGGGCGTGATCATGATGTAGATGGCCAGCGGGATGGAGGCGAGCGCCGCCGCGGCTACCAGCCGGTGCAGCAGCTGCCAGCGTTCGCGCAGCGACACGACCTCGGCGAAGAACACCTGGATCGAGGCGATCGCGAACAGGGGTGTCAGCTGTGGCGCCATGTTGTTCAGCCACGCCGAGTTGGGCCAGAGGAACAGGCCCGCCAGCCCGGTGAGCGTGGCCTGGCACAGCCACATCATCACGGCCGAGAGCGCATAGAACCAGTAGCCCTTGTCGCCCAGCGACACGCCGCCGATGCCGGCCAGGATCACCGCCAGCACCACGAGGCCCAGGTACACGCCCAGGCCCAGCGCGATGCTCTGCTCGGTGTAGCCGAGCGTGTTCTCGCTCACGAATTCCAGCGGCGCGCCGAAGATGGTGCCGTTCTGGATTTTCAGGTAGTGCACGCGCGGCTCGCCCGCGGACACCGCGATCGGCATGACCGGGTGCCGGTGCGGCACCGGCCACTGCGCCACGGGCACGGAGTCGCCGGCCACGCGCGAGGTCCACTGGCCGGTTCGGTCCTTCACGAACAGCTCCACGCGGTCGACGCCGGGGTAGACGACCTCCAGGTACCAGCGCTCGGTGGTGGACACCGGGGGCACGGTGAAGCGGATCCAGAGGGCCTTGCCGCCCGCCAGCTTGTAGATGTTGTCCGGCGCGGTCGCGTGCCAGCGCAGGTCGGGATTGCCCGCGACCTCCTCGACGGTGGCCTTGCCGGTCTCGTCCAGCCAGGCATCGCCGGCGTCCTCGAGCATGACCGGCTGCTGCGCCGGGTCGAACTTCAGCGCCGAACGGGCAGCCGCCGGCCCGGCCATGACCAGCATCGCCAGGAACAACAGTGCCGCCGCCTTCCGGCAGCCCGCCAGCCAAGCCATCTCGGGCTTCTCCTTCAGGACAGAATCCTGTTGCACATTCTTACGCTTTCCGGTCCGGCCCACAATAGGGCCCATGAAAGTGATCCGCTTGCGGGAAGGCCGCGACCGTTCGTTGTTGCGGCGCCACCCCTGGGTGTTCGATTCTGCCGTAGCGCGGGGTGGGGCCGACCCGGGCGAGACGGTCCGCATCGAGGGCCACGACGGCCGCTTCCTCGCGTGGGCAGCGTACAGCCCGGCGTCGAAGATCCGTGCGCGGGCCTGGAGCTTCGCCGAGGCGGACCGCATCGATCCGGCCTTTTTCCGCAAACGGCTGGCGCAGGCCGTGGCCTTACGCCAACGGCTTAAGCCGGAAAGCAACGGAATCCGCCTGGTGCACGGGGAATCCGACGGCCTGCCCGGCTTCGTGGTGGACCGCTACGACGACACGCTGGTCGCCCAGTTCCTCTCCGCCGGCGCAGAGCGGTGGAAGAAGGTTCTGGCCGACGGCCTGCTGGAGGCCACCGGGCTCGAGCGCCTGTACGAGCGCTCGGATGCCAGCTCCCGCGGCCTCGAGGGGCTGCCCGAGGCCACGGGCTGGCTGCGCGGCGGCGGGCCGACCGGGGTCGTCATCGCGGAACACGGCTGGAAATTCGGCCTGGACGTCGCCACGGGCCACAAGACCGGCTTCTACCTGGACCAGCGGGACAGCCGCGCGCGCTTCGCCGGCTGGGTGCGGCGCCTGGGTGCGCAGCGGGTCCTGAACTGCTACTGCTACACCGGGGGCTTCACGGTGGCGGCCCTGGCCGGCGGCGCCGCGGAGGTGACGTCGATCGATTCCTCGGCGCCGGCGCTGGAGCGGGCCCGCGCCAACGTGGCGCTCAACGGCTTCACCGAAGGCGGGGTGGAATTCCTCGACGCCGACGTCAACGCGAGCCTGCGCCGCTTCGGCCAGGAGGGCCGGACCTTCGACGCCATCGTGCTCGACCCGCCCAAGCTCGCGCCCACCGTGGCCCACGCCGAGCGCGCCGCGCGCGCCTACAAGGACATCAACCGGCTCGCCCTGAAGCTGCTGGCGCCCGGGGGCGTCCTGTTCACGTTCTCCTGCTCGGGCGGGATCTCCGCCGACCTGTTCCACAAGATCGTGGCCTCGGCCGGCGCCGACGCCGGCGTGGACGGCTACATCGCGGAGCGCCTGGGCGCCGCGCCCGACCACCCGATGACGCTTTCGTTCCCGGAGGGCGAGTACCTGAAAGGGCTGGTCGTCCTGCGCGGGAACTGAAGCGTCCTTAAACTAGCCGGTTCCCCAGGAGTTTTCCATGAGCCTCATCCCCGCGACCATCCTCACCGGCTTCCTCGGTTCCGGCAAGACGACCCTGCTCAAGCGCGTGCTGAGCGAAGCCCACGGCCAGAAGATCGCCGTGATCGAGAACGAGTTCGGCGAGGAGAACATCGACAACGACATCCTCGTGAACGAGACCCAGGAGCAGATCGTGCAGATGAGCAACGGCTGCATCTGCTGCACGATCCGCGAGGACCTGCGCTCGGCCCTGCAGCTGCTGGCCGCCAAGAAGCGCAAGGGCCTGCTCGATTTCGACCGCGTCGTGATCGAGACCACCGGCCTGGCCGACCCCGGCCCCGTGGCGCAGACCTTCTTCATGGACGACGAGATCGCCGAGAGCTACCTGCTCGATTCCATCCTGACGCTGGTGGACGCCAAGCACGCGGACCAGCAGCTGGACGACCGCCAGGAGGCGCGCCGCCAGGTGGGCTTCGCCGACCAGATCTTCATCAGCAAGACCGACCTCGTGGGCAAGGACGAGGTGGATGCGCTGGTGCACCGCCTGAAGCACATGAACCCCCGCGCGCCGCAGAAGGCGGTGCACTTCGGCGACGTGCCGATCAAGGAGGTGTTCGACCTGCGGGGCTTCAACCTCAACGCCAAGCTCGACATCGACCCGGACTTCCTGAAGGAGGAGGACGAGCACGACCACGCGCACCACGCACATGGCCACGACCACGACCACGACCACGAGCATGGCGAGCACTGCGACCACCCGCACCACCACCATCACGACGACGACGTCAAGAGCTTCGTCTTCCGCTCGGACCGGCCCTTCGACCCGATGAAGCTGGAGGATTTCCTGGGCGCCATCGTGAACATCTACGGCCCGCGCATGCTGCGCTACAAGGGCGTGCTGCACATGAAGGGCACGGAGCGCAAGGTGATCTTCCAGGGGGTGCACCAGCTGATGGGAAGCGACCTGGGCCCGCAGTGGGCCGAGGGCGAGCCGCGCGTGAGCAAGATGGTCTTCATCGGCATCGAGCTGCCGAAGGACATCTTCCTGCAGGGCCTCGAGCAGTGCCTTGTCTGACGCGCCGGTGCGGTCTGGTCCGAGCCGGGCCGCGCAAGCAGCCGCGTTACGCTGGCGCCCGTTCCGCAACCCGCGCAGCCGCCAGAGGACATGTTTGTCTCGCTTCCGCAACTCACCGCATCTGCTCCCGGCAGGGTGGGGCTGGCGCGCCTCGATGAAAAGGAGGTCCACGGTCGTGCACGGCACGTAACTCAGGGTATAAATCGCGGTCATGACGGCGTTGCACCTACAACAAAAGGCAGGCATGCGGGAGATCCGCAGGTCGCCGGCGCCGATCCGAGGAGACGGGAAGTGAAGGCTCAGCCCAAGGTCGCTGCCAAATCCAGGAAACCTGCGGCGAAGACTTCCGCCAAGGCCAAGGCGACCAAGCCCGCGGCCAAGGTCGCGAAGACCGCCGCCCGGAAGGCTCCGGCCAAGGCGCCCGCCCGTGCGCCGGTGAAGACCGTCAAGCCAGCGGCGAAAGCCCCGGCCCGCACGGCCGCCAAGGCCGCGAAGGCGCCGGCCCGCACGCCCGGCAAGACAACGCAGACCGCGAAAACCGCGAAGACCGCGAGCACGAAGACGGTGAAGGCAGCCCCCCAGGCCGCCAAGGCCGCCGTGCGCAAGGTCTCCGGCGCCGTCGCCAAGGCCGTCGTCACCGGCGCCAAGGCAGTGGTCGCCGCCGCCAAGAAGATTCCTGCCAAGGCCAGCCCGGCTCCCGCCCGGAGCGTCGCTGCCAAGGCGTCCCCTCCACCCGCGGCACCCGCACCGGCCGCAGTGCCACCGGCCCCGGCCCGGGCGCACGGATCCCCGCAGGCGCAAGCCGCGCGGACCGCGCCCGCCGTCGCCCCGGTCGCGCCCGGTGCCTTCGGTACCGCCAAGGCAACCTACACCCCCATGGCAAACCCATCCGTCCTGACGCCCCCGCCCGTTGTCGCCATCAAGAAGGACCCGAAGCTGGCCAACAACTGGAAGACGAAGTCCGCCGAAGAGCTCACGGACGACGAGGTCCTGGCCATGCCGGACTCCGAGTACATGAACGAGAAGCAGATGGCGTTCTTCCGCCTGAAGCTGCAGCAGCTGAAGCAGGAGATCCTGAACAGCGCCGGCGAGACCACCGAGCACCTGCGCGAGGACACGGTCATCGTCCCCGATCCCGCCGACCGGGCGACGATCGAGGAGGAGCACGCGCTGGAGCTGCGCACCCGCGACCGCGAGCGCAAGCTGCTGAAGAAGATCGAGCAGTCGATCGCGCGCATCGACGCGGGCGACTACGGCTACTGCGACGAGACCGGTGAGCCGATCGGCGTGGGCCGCCTGCTCGCGCGTCCCACCGCGACCCTTTCGCTCGAGGCGCAGCAACGCCGCGAATTGAAGCAGAAGATGTTCGGCGACTGACGCCGGACCCGCAGTACCAGGAACCCCATGGCGCAGAAAGACGATTCCGCCCCCGCTGGCCTGCTCTCCAGGGTGGTGCGGTTCGTCAAGAGCCCCGCCTCGAACTGGAACGAGAACGAGGGCACCGACACCGACCGCGAGAGCTCGTACTCCAAGCAGATGCTGAAGGAGATGATCGAGCGCAAGCGGCGCAACGACTTCGTGCGCAAGCGCGAATTCGACATGCTGCGCAAGATGCGCCGCAGCGAGGTGCTCGCCGGGCAGGACCCGGGCCTGCGCCCCTCGTTCTTCCAGAGCTCGATGCCGTCCAAGCCGGACGACCGCGCGACCACGCTGAAGAAGATCGACGAGATCGAGGCGCAGATGTCCATGCAGTGGTGGAAGACCAAGCATGGCGCCTCGCAGCAGCCGGCCGGCGGCAACAGCGGCTTCCCGATGTCGGCGCACGTGCCGCCGGAGGCGATGCGCAATGCGCCCCCGCCGGCGGCCACCAGCTATTCGCGCACCTCGCCGCAGGAGCTCGCCCCGGCCGAAGGGCAGGCGCCGGCGCCCGCGCCCGCGCTGATGGAGTCCGTGCTGCCCGACGCCACCACGCAGGCGCTCGGGCTCGTTCCGCAGGCGGCGCCCGGCGCGCAGCCCCCGGGGGGCGGCAGCCGCATGGCGCCTCCGGCCGCGCGTGCGGCCGCCGTGCCGGCGCCCGCGCCGCAGCCGCCGCAGCAAGCCCAGCCGACCGCCCGCGAGATCGCCGCCGCCGGCGCGCCCAGCCTGCCGAGCGGCCCGAGCACCTTCTCGCCGTCCAAGCAGTTCGCGATCCAGGTCGAGGAGTTCGCGCACGACCCCGAGCTGGAAGAGGCCTCCATCCGCTTCGCCAACGGCGACAACGAAGGCGCCGAGGCCGGCCTGCTGGAAGTGCTGGCCCCGAACGGCTCGCGCATCAACCACGACGAGACCTGGCTCACGCTGTTCGACCTGTACCGCGCTGCCGGCTGGCAGGAGCGTTTCGAAAGCGCCGCCATCGACTTCGCCGGCCGCTTCGGCCGCTCGGCGCCGCAGTGGTTCTCGATGCCCGAGATCGTCGCGCGCATGAAGGCGCCGGCGACCGCCGCCGCCGCCGGCGCGGGGCAGGCCGTGGCGGACTGGACGTGCCCGGCCGTGTTCGGCACGCAGACGGCCGCGGCGCTGAACGCCGCGCTGGGGCGCGCCACGCAGCCCTACAAGCTGAACTGGAACAAGCTCACCTCCATCGTCGACGGCGCCGTGGAGCCGCTCACGAAGCTGTTCACGCAGTGGGCGGGGCAGAGCATGCAGCTGCACTTCATCGGCGCCGAGGTGCTGGAGAGGGTGCTGCGCGAGGCCACGCCCTCCAGCGACCGCGGAGTCAACCCCGCCTGGTGGAAGCTGCGCATGGAAGTGCTGCGGGTGATGCACCGGCCGGACGAATTCGAGCTGGTGGCGCTGGACTACTGCGTCACCTACGAGGTGTCGCCGCCCTCCTGGGACAGCGCGCGCTGCGACTTCAAGTCGCTGCAGGCGGACGGCAGCGTCGCCAGCCGCAACACCATCGTCGGCGAGGCCTACCGCGACTCCGTGGTCTCCAGCATGATGAACTTCGGCGACTCGCAGCTGCAGGGAGCCACCTCGCAGCTGTCCAGCGTCGCCACCGTGGAGCTCTCCGGCGAGATCCTGGGCGACGGCAAGGAGGCGCTGGCCCTGCTGGACGCGAAGCTGGCCGACGCCGACATCATGATCATCTCGTGCGCCCGCCTCATGCGCATCGACTTCACGGCCGCCGGCACCCTGCTCAACTGGGTGACGGCGCGCGAGGGCGAGGGCCGGCAGGTGCAGTTCTCCGACGTGCACCGCCTGGTGGCCGCGTTCTTCAACGTGATCGGCATCAGCGAGCACGCGCGGATTACCATCCGCAACGAGTAGGCGCGCCCGCGGGTTCTTGCAATGGGGTGCGCAACCCCAAGCTGCAAGGACTATGGAACAGTTTCACGGCACGACCATCGTCAGCGTCCGGCGCCAGGGCGCCGACGGCCGCTGGCAAGTGGCGCTCGGCGGCGACGGCCAGGTCACCCTGGGCAACATCGTCGTCAAGGGCACCGCGCGCAAGGTGCGCAAGCTCTACCACGACAAGGTGCTCGCCGGCTTCGCCGGCGCCACCGCCGACGCCTTCACGCTGTTCGAGCGCTTCGAGGGCAAGCTGGAAAAGCACCAGGGCCACCTGGTGCGCGCGGCGATCGAGCTCACCAAGGACTGGCGCACCGACCGCGTGCTGCGCCGGCTCGAGGCCATGCTGGCCGTCGCGGACCGCGAGTCCTCGCTGATCATCACCGGCAACGGCGACGTGCTGGAGCCGGAGCAGGGCATCATCGCCATCGGCTCCGGGGGCGGCTACGCGCAGGCGGCGGCCAAGGCGCTTCTGGACAACACGCAGATGGGCGCGCCGGAGATCGTCAAGAAGTCGCTCGAGATCGCCGGGCAGCTGTGCATCTACACGAACATGAACCACACGATCGAGGTCCTGGAATGAGCTCGATGACGCCCCAGGAGATCGTTTCCGAACTCGATCGCCACATCGTCGGCCAGAAGGACGCCAAGCGCGCCGTGGCCATCGCGCTGCGCAACCGCTGGCGCCGCCAGCAGGTGGACGAGAAGCTGCGCCACGAGATCACGCCCAAGAACATCCTGATGATCGGCCCCACCGGCGTCGGCAAGACGGAGATCGCGCGGCGCCTGGCCAAGCTGGCCGACGCGCCCTTCATCAAGGTGGAGGCGACCAAGTTCACGGAGGTCGGCTACGTCGGCAAGGACGTCGACTCCATCGTGCGCGACCTCGCCGAGATGGCGGTGAAGCAGACGCGCATCGCCGAGATGCGCAAGGTGCGCACGCGCGCCGAGGACGCCGCCGAGGAGCGCATCCTCGACGCGCTGCTGCCGCGGGCGCGCGGCGACGAGGACACGGGCGACAGCAACACGCGGCAGGCCTTCCGCAAGAAGCTGCGCCAGGGCGAGCTGGACGACAAGGACATCGAGATCGACGTGGCCGAGCCCAAGCCGCAGCTGGAGATCATGGGCCCGCCCGGCATGGAGGACATGACCGAGCAGCTGCGCGGCATGTTCAGCCAGTTCGGGGGCGCCCGCCGCAAGACGCGCAAGCTGAAGATCCGCGAGGCCATGAAGCTCGTGACCGACGAGGAAGCCGCGGCCATGGTCAACGAGGACGAGATCAAGGCGGCCGCGATCCAGAACGCGGAGCAGAACGGCATCGTCTTCATCGACGAGATCGACAAGGTCGCCTCGCGCAGCGAGGCCGGCGGCGCCGACGTCTCGCGCCAGGGCGTGCAGCGCGACCTGCTGCCGCTGGTGGAGGGCACGACCGTCTCCACCAAGTACGGGCCGATCCGCACCGACCACATCCTGTTCATCGCGAGCGGCGCCTTCCACCTGAGCAAGCCGAGCGACCTGATCCCCGAGCTGCAGGGGCGCTTCCCGATCCGGGTGGAGCTGGCCTCGCTGTCGGTGCAGGACTTCGAGGCGATCCTCACGTCCACGCATGCCTCGCTGGTCAAGCAGTACCAGGCGCTGCTGGCCACCGAGAACGTGCAGCTGGTGTTCACGCCGGAGGGGATCACGCGCCTCGCGCAGATCGCCTACGACGTGAACGAGCGGACCGAGAACATCGGCGCCCGCCGGCTCTCGACCGTGATGGAGCGGCTGCTGGACGAGGTCAGCTTCGAGGCCACGCGGCTGGAAGGCCAGGCCGTGACGGTGGACGCGGCCTACGTGGATGCGCGCCTGAGCGAACTCAGCCGTGACGAGGACCTGTCGCGGTACATCCTGTGATGGGGCTCAAGCAACACATTCAGAGCGTTCGCTAAGTCCTTGCCATGGAACGATTTTCGGAGGCCTCGCGCCTCCGAATTCGTTTCTAAGTGCTTGATTTCATTGCTGAAAACTTACCACGGAAGGATTGCGCCTCAGCGTTTTCCTGCTACAGTGCAAAAAAGTGCAATGAAGTGGCAGAGAGTGGGAAAACTCTCCTGTCCTGCGCTTCCACCGTAGTGAGGGCTGACCAAGGTGTTCCAGGGCGCGTCGTCGCTGAGTCTCGATGCCAAGGGGCGGCTCTCCATGCCGACCCGGCACCGTGACGTCGTCGCGGCCACGGCCAACAACCAGCTCACGATCACCCGGCATCCGCACGGCTGCCTGATGATCTTCCCGCGCCCGGAGTGGGAAAGTTTTCGTGAACGCATCGCGCAGCTCCCCATGGCCGCGCAGTGGTGGAAGAGAATCTTCCTGGGCAACGCGATGGACGTGGAGCTGGACGGAACCGGCCGCGTGCTGGTCTCGCCCGAGCTGCGCGCCGCGGCGGGCATCGAGAAGGAAACGATGCTGCTGGGGATGGGCAGCTACTTCGAACTTTGGGACAAGGCGACTTACGAGGCCAAGGAGGCCGAGGCGATGCGCGGCGAGATGCCCGAGGCCTTCCAGGACTTTTCATTCTGAAGGCGGGCGGTGGACGGCACATGGCAACACACCACCGTCTTGTTGAACGAAGCAGTCGACGCCCTCGTCACCAAGCCGGATGGAAACTACGTCGACGCGACCTTCGGCCGCGGCGGGCACTCCCGCCTGCTGCTGTCGCGCCTCGACGTGCAGGGGCGCCTGCTCGCGTTCGACAAGGACCCGGAGGCGGTGGCCGCGGCCAACGCGATCGGGGACCCGCGCTTCTCGATCCGCCACCAGGGCTTCGCGGGGATCCGCGAGCTGGAGGCGGGCAGCGTGACGGGGATCCTGATGGACCTGGGCGTCAGCTCGCCGCAGATCGACAACCCGGCCCGCGGTTTCTCCTTTCGCTCCGACGGCCCGCTGGACATGCGCATGGACACCACGCGCGGCACCAGCGCCGCGGACTGGCTCGCCACCGCGTCGGTGGAACAGATGACGGAGGTGATCCGTGACTACGGCGAAGAACGGTTTGCTTTTCAGGTTGCAAAGGCGATTGCAGCTCGCCGACAGGAGCGGGGCCCTCTTGCAGGCACCGCCGAACTGGCCCAGCTCGTGGCTGGTGCGGTCAAAACCCGCGAGCCGGGCCAGGACCCTGCTACGCGCACATTTCAGGCTCTTCGGATTTTCGTCAACGCCGAGCTTGAAGAGCTGCAGGAGGCGCTAGAAGCGAGTCTCGACGTGTTGCATGCGCACGGCCGCCTGGTGGTGATCAGCTTCCATTCGCTGGAAGACCGGATCGTCAAGCAGTTCATCGCGAAGCATTCGCGCGATGTGGTGGACCGGCGCGCGCCGTTCGCGCCGCCCAAGCCCATGAAGCTGAAGGCCCTGGAGCGCGTGAAGCCCTCGGCCGCGGAGGTGCAGGCCAACCCGCGCGCCCGCAGCGCGATCATGCGCGTGGCGGAGAGGACGCAAGCATGATCCGCCTCAACCTCCTGCTGCTCGTCGCCGTGCTGGCCAGCGCGCTGGTGCTCGTGCGCGTGCAGTACGAGTCGCGCCGGCTCTACACCGAGATCGAGCGCGCGAAGAACGAATTCCGCAAGCTGGAGGTCGAGCACGAGCGCCTGCAGGTCGCCAAGCGCGCGCAGGCCACGCCCGCGCGCGTGGAGCGGCTCGCGCGCGAGCAGCTGCACATGCGCGCCGCGACGCCCGCGATCACGCAGTACGTGCAGGACAAGGGCGCGGGGGTGCAGCCATGAGGGGCCGGGTGGTCGCCTACTCCTCGTCGCCGCTGCTGGCCAGCCGCACGCCCGTGTGGCGCAGCAAGCTGATCGTCGCGGGCATCGCGCTGGCCTTCGTGGGCCTGGCGGGCCGCGCCGCCTGGGTGCAGGTGATCGGCAACGACTTCTACATCAAGCAGGGCGAGGTGCGCTTCGCCCGCACGCTGGAACTGCCGGCCAACCGCGGCCGCATCTTCGACCGCAACGGCCTGCTGCTCGCCACCAGCGTGCCGGTGCCCAGCATCTGGGCCAGCCCCGAGGACGTCGAGCGCGACACGAAAAAGCTCGCGCAGCTGGCGAAGCTGCTGGACATGCCGCTGTCGGAGCTGATGGCGAAGCTCGAGGACCAGGACCGCAACTTCGTCTGGCTCAAGCGCCAGGTGGACGACGCCACGGCCCGCAAGATCGCCGCCCTGGATCTGAAAGGCATCTTCCAGCGCAAGGAATACCGGCGCCAGTATCCCGAGGGCGAGGCGGCCGCGCACATCGTCGGCTTCACCAGCGTGGAGGACAAGGGCCAGGAAGGCGTGGAGCTCGCCTTCAACAAGGAACTGGCCGGCAAGCCGGGCCTGCGCCACGTGATCAAGGACCGCCTGGGCCACATCGTCGAGGACGTCGGCCAGCAGATCCTGCCGGTGGACGGCAAGGACCTGCAGCTGTCCATCGACAGCAAGGTGCAGTTCTTCGCCTACCAGAAGCTGCGCGAGGCCGTGGTCGCGAACAAGGCCAAGGCCGGCAGCGTGGTGGTGCTCGACGCCCGCACCGGCGAAGTGCTGGCGCTGGCGAACTACCCGAGCTACTCGCCCTCGAACCGCCAGAACCTCACCGGCGCGCAGCTGCGCAACCGCGCGCTCACCGACACGTTCGAGCCCGGCTCCACGATGAAGCCGCTGGTGGTGTCGCTGGCGCTGGAAAAGGGCCTCGCGAAGTCCACGACCGTGATCCCGACGGCGCCCGGGCGCATGACGATCAGCGGCTCGACGATCAGCGACTCGCATCCGCACGGCGACCTGACGGTGGCCGAGGTGATCCAGAAGTCCAGCAACGTCGGCACCGTGAAGCTGGCGATGCAGCTGCAGCCGCGCGAGATGTGGGACCTGTACACGCAGGTCGGCCTGGGCCAGCGGCCGCAGGTGCACTTCCCCGGGGTGGTGAGCGGCAAGCTGCGCCCCTGGAAAAGCTGGCGGCCCATCGAGCAGGCGACCATGAGCTACGGCTACGGCCTGTCGACCAGCCTGTTCCAGCTGGCGCGCGCCTACACGGTGTTCGCGCGCGACGGCGAACTGATCCCGCTCACGCTGATGAAGTCGGACGTGCCGGCGCCGGGCGTGCGCGTGCTCAAGCCGTCCACGGCGCGGCAGATGCGCCAGATGCTGCACCTCGTCACCCTGAACGGCGGCACGGCGCCGCGCGCGCAGACCATGGGCTACTCGGTGGGCGGCAAGACCGGCACCGCCTACAAGCAGGAAGGCCGCGGCTATGCCCGGGACAAGTACCGCAGCGTGTTCGTCGGCATCGCGCCGATCGACCAGCCGCGCATCGTCGTGGCGGTGATGGTGGACGAGCCGAGCGCCGGCCGCTACTACGGCGGCGACGTCGCCGCCCCGGTGTTCAGCGCCACCGTGCAGCAGACGCTGCGCATGCTGGGCGTGCAGCCGGACATGAACGTGAAGCCGCAGATCGTGGTCGACGCGGTGGAGGAGTCGTTCTGATGCGGCTGCTGCGCACCCCCCAGGAAGCCGCCGCGTGGCTGCGTTCGCGCGTGACGGGCGAAGTGCACTGCGACAGCCGCAAGGCCGGCCCCGGCGACGGCTTCATCGCCTGGCCGGGCGCCGCCACCGACGGCCGCAAGTTCGTGCCGACCGCGCTGCAGCAGGGCGCCGTCGCCTGCCTGGTCGAGGCGGCCGGCAGCGAGGCCTACTCCTTCAGCGGCGACGCGGTGGCCGCCTACGAAGGCCTGAAGGCCGCGACGGGACCCATCGGCGCGCTGTTCTACGGCGCGCCGAGCCACGAGCTCGACGTCCTCGCGGTGACCGGCACCAACGGCAAGACCTCCACGGCCTGGTGGCTGGCGCAGGCGCTCACCAACCTGAAACCGCAGGCGCGGCCCTGCGGGCTGGTGGGCACGCTGGGCATCGGCCGGCCCCCGCACGTGGAGCACACGGGGCTCACGACGCCCGACCCGGTGCTGCTGCAGCGGCACTTCCGGCGCTTCGTGGCCGAAGGCGCGCAGGCCTGCGCGATCGAGGCCTCGTCCATCGGCATCGTCGAGCGGCGCCTGGACGGCACGCGCATCCGCGTCGCCGCCTTCACCAACTTCACGCAGGACCACCTGGACTACCACGGTTCGATGGAGGAGTACTGGGCGGCGAAGCAGGAGCTGTTCGACTGGCCGGACCTGCAGGCGGCGGTGCTGAACGTGGACGACGAGAAGGGCGACCTGCTGCAGGCGCGCCTGCACGGCGGCCCGGTCGACGTCTGGACGGTGTCCTGCGTGCGCGATGCGCGCCTGCAGGCGCGCGAGATCGGCTACACCGCCCAGGGCCTGCGCTTCGTCATCGCCGAGGGCGGCGAGCAGCATGTGCTGCAGACGCAGCTGATCGGCCAGTACAACGTGTCCAACCTGCTGGGCGTGGTCGGCATCATGCGCGCCATCGGCGTGCCGCTCGCCTCGGCGGTGGCGGCGTGCGCCGACCTGCTGCCGGTGCCGGGCCGCATGGAGCGGCTGCACGTGGAGGGCCGGCCGCTCGTGGCGGTCGACTACGCGCACACGCCCGACGCGCTGGAGAAGGGGCTCGAGGCGCTGCGTCCGCTCGCGCAGCAGCGCGGCGGCCAGCTGTGGTGCGTGTTCGGCTGCGGCGGCGACCGCGATTCCACCAAGCGCCCCCTGATGGCGGCCGTCGCCGAGAAGAACGCGGACCGCGTGGTGGTCACCAGCGACAACCCGCGCACGGAGAAACCGGAGGCCATCATCAGCCAGATCCTGCTGGGCCTGTCGCACCGCGACAGCGTGGAAGTGCAGGCCGACCGCGCCCTGGCCATCGCCGAGACCGTGGCCCAGGCCAGGCCCGCCGACGTCATCCTCATCGCCGGCAAGGGCCACGAGGACTACCAGGAGATCGGCGGCGTGAAGCACAAGTTCAGCGACCAGGCCCACGCCCTGGCCGCGCTGCAAGCTCACCCTCTCCCGCGCGCGGGAGAGGGCCGGGGTGAGGGCGCATGAGTACCACGATGTTCGACCTCGCCCAGGCCGCCACCTGGACCTCCGGCCGCCTCGTCGGCGACGGCAAGGTGGCGATCCAGCGCGTCCACACCGACACCCGCACCCTCCAGCCCGGCGACCTCTTCGTCGCGCTGAAGGGCGAGCGCTTCGACGCCAACGACTTCCTCGCCGACGCCCGCGCCAAGGGCGCCGTCGCGGCGATCGCGCAGCCCGGCCGCCTGCCGCCCGGCATGCCCGGCATCGAGGTGGACGACAGCAAGCTCGCGCTCGGCCGCCTCGCCCAGGCCTGGCGCCGCCAGTTCGCGCTGCCCCTCGTCGCGGTCACCGGCAGCAACGGCAAGACGACGGTGACGCAGATGATCGCGTCCATCCTGCGCGCCTGGCAGCCCGAGGCGCACCTCGCGACGCAGGGCAACCTGAACAACGACATCGGCCTGCCGCTCACGCTGCTGCGCCTGCGCGCGGAGCACCGCATCGGCGTGATCGAACTGGGGATGAACCATCCCGGCGAGATCGGCTACCTCGCGCAGATCGCCGAGCCCACGGTGGCGCTGGTGAACAACGCCCAGCGCGAGCACCAGGAATTCATGGCCACGGTGGAAGCCGTGGCGCGGGAGAACGGCAGCGTGTTCGCGGCGCTGCCCCGCAACGGCGTCGCCGTGTTCCCCGCCGGGGACCCCTTCACCATGCTGTGGACGGGGCTGGCGGAGGCGCGCGCCTGCCTCACCTTCGGCGACGACCGCGAAAGCGGCGCCGACCTCTTTCTGGCCGGGTCTGAATGGCAACAGGGACATTGGGACGTGCGGGCGCAGACGCCCGCCGGTGCCCTCGGGTTCCGACTCCATATCGCCGGCCGCCACAACGTGCGCAACGCGCTGGCCGCGGCGGCCTGCGCGCTGGCCGCGGGCGTGCCGACGGAAGCCGTCGCCCGCGGGCTGGAAAGCTTCGAGCCGGTGAAGGGCCGCTCGCGCGCCCTGGCCGTGAAGCTCGGCGCGCGCACCCTCACCCTCGTCGACGACACCTACAACGCGAACCCCGATTCCGTGCGCGCCGCGATCGACGTGCTGGCGGAACTGCCCGGGCCGCGCCTGCTGGTGCTGGGCGACATGGGCGAGGTCGGCGACCAGGGGCCGGCCTTCCACGCCGAAGTCGGCGCCTATGCGCGCGAGCGCGGCATCGAGCAGCTGTTCACGCTGGGCGCGCAGGCGCAGGCGATGCAGGGGCGGCACTTCGCCGACGTCGACGCGCTGAACGAGGCCGTGCGCGCGGCGCTGGCCGGCAGCGAGAGCGTGCTGGTGAAGGGCTCGCGCTTCATGAAGATGGAACGGGTGGTGGAGGCGATCACGGCCCTCGCGCAAGAACAACGGAAGGAGAATCCCGATGCTCGTTAGCCTCGCCGCCTGGATGCAGAGTCACGGCCACGAGTTCGGCTTCTTCCGCGTCTTCCAGTACCTCACCTTCCGCGCGGTCATGGCCGCCATGACGGCGCTGCTGATCGGCATCATCGCGGGCCCGTGGGTGATCCGCCGCCTGGCCGCGCTGAAGATCGGCCAGCCGGTGCGCGAGTACGCGATGCAGACGCACCTGCAGAAGAGCGGCACGCCCACCATGGGCGGCGTGCTGATCCTGATCTCGATCTCGGTCTCCACGTTGCTGTGGTTCGACTGGAGCAACCGCTTCGTCTGGATCGTGATGCTGGTGACGCTCGGCTTCGGCGCGATCGGCTGGGTGGACGACTGGCGCAAGGTCGTCAACAAGGACCCGGAAGGGATGCGTTCGCGCGAGAAGTACTTCTGGCAGTCGGTGATCGGGCTGGTCGCGGCGCTGTACCTCGTGTTCAGCATCTCGGAGAGCTCCAACACGCGCGTGCTGGAACTGTTCTTCCGCTGGGTCGCGTCCGGCTTCGACCTGGACCTGCCGCCCAAGGCCGGCCTGCTGGTGCCCTTCTTCAAGGAAGTGAGCTATCCGCTGGGCGTGTTCGGCTTCGTGATCCTCACCTACCTCGTCATCGTGGGCTCCAGCAACGCCGTGAACCTCACCGACGGCCTCGACGGCCTGGCGATCATGCCGGTGGTGATGGTCGGATCGGCGCTGGGCGTGTTCGCGTACGTCACCGGCAGCTCGGTGTTCTCCAAGTACCTGCTGCTGCCCTACATCCCCGGCTCCGGCGAGCTGCTGATCTTCTGCGCCGCGGTGGCGGGCGCGGGCCTCGCCTTCCTGTGGTTCAACGCCCACCCGGCCCAGGTCTTCATGGGCGACGTCGGCGCGCTCGCGCTGGGCGGCGCGCTGGGCACGATCGCCGTGATCGTGCGCCAGGAGATCGTGCTGGCCATCATGGGCGGCATCTTCGTGGTGGAAGCCGTGTCCGTGATGGTGCAGGTGATGTACTTCAAGTACACCAAGCGCCGCTACGGCACCGGCCGGCGCATCCTGCTGATGGCGCCGCTGCACCACCATTTCGAGAAGACCGGCTGGAAGGAGACGCAGGTCGTGGTCCGCTTCTGGATCATCACGATGCTGCTGTGCCTGGTCGGCCTGTCCACGTTGAAGCTGCGGTGATGGAACAACTGCGCGACCAACCCGTCCTCGTGCTCGGCTGCGGCGCCTCGGGGCTCGCCATGGCCCGCTGGTGCGCGCGCCATGGCGCCCGGGTGACGGTCGCCGACACGCGCGAGGCGCCGCCGCAGCTGGGCGAGTTGCAGGAATCCGTGCCCGGCGCGCGCTTCGTCGCCGGTGCGTTCTCGGCGGAGCTGCTGGAAGGCCAGCAGCTCGTGCTGCGCAGCCCGGGGCTCACGCCGGACCAGGTGGCGCCCGTGGTGGATGCCGCGCGCGAACGCGGCATCGCCGTGCGCGGCGAACTGGGCCTGTTCGCCGACGCGCTCGCCGCGATGAAGCAGGCCGACGGCTACCACCCGGCCGTGCTGGCCGTGACCGGCACCAACGGCAAGACGACGGTGACGGCGCTCACGGGCCAGCTGGTGGAGCGCAGCGGCAAGACCGTCGCGGTCGCCGGCAACATCGGCCCGACGCTGCTCGACACCCTGGCGTCCCGGCAGGAAGCCGGCTCGCTGCCGCAGGTGTGGGTGCTGGAGCTTTCCAGCTTCCAGCTCGATGGCGTCACCGGCTTCGAGCCGACCGCCGCCACGGTGCTGAACATCTCCCAGGACCACCTGGACTGGCACGGGACGATGGAGGCCTATGCCGAAGCCAAGTCGCGCGTCTTCGGCACGCAGGGCGTGATGGTCCTCAATCGCGAGGATCCGCTGGTGATGAGGATGCTGCCCGAGCCGGTGCGGCTCAAGGGCGGGAAGTACGAGCAGCGCCCCCATGTCACCTTCGGCGGCGACCTGCCCAAGCGCCCGGGCGACTTCGGCCTGGAGGTCGTGCACGGGATGGCCTGGCTGGTGCGCGCGCACGAAGCCGACGAGACCGAGAAGCGCAGGAAGGACGCCGAGGAGGAGATCCACCTGCAGCGCCTGATGCCGGCCGACGCGCTGCGCATCCGCGGCCGCCACAACGCGATCAATGCGCTGGCCGCGCTGGCGCTGGCCACCTCCGCCGGCTGCCAGCTCGCGCCCATGCTGTACGGACTGCGCGAGTACCGCGGCGAGCCGCACCGCGTGGAGCCGGTGGGCATCGTGAACGACGTCGAGTACTTCGACGACAGCAAGGGCACCAACGTCGGCGCGACGGTCGCCGCTCTGCAGGGCCTGGGCGCCGAGCGCCGGCTGGTCGTGATCCTGGGCGGCGACGGCAAGGGCCAGGACTTCTCGCCGCTGGCCGCCCCCGTGGCGCGCTTCGCGCGCGCCGCCGTGCTGATCGGCCGCGACGGTCCGCTGGTGCGCGCCGTGCTCGAATCCACCGGCGTGCCGCTGGTCGATGCGGGCAGCATGGAAGAAGCCGTGAAGCTCGCGACGCAGCGTGCCCATGCGGGGGACGCCGTGCTGATGTCGCCGGCCTGCGCCAGCTTCGACATGTTCCGCAACTACCCGCACCGCGCCGAGGTGTTCCGCGCCGCCGTGCAGGCGCTGGCGGACGAGGCGGGCCAGATGGTGCAAGGGGGAGAAGCGTGAATCTGTCCCTCTCCCGTGTCATTGCGGCCTTGCGCCGCAATCCATCGCAGCCTGGCACTTCCTGGACTCCCGCGCCGTCGCGCCTGGACACGCGCATCCCGGCCTTCGACCCCGCGCTCCTGTGGGTCACCGTGGCGCTGCTCGCCTGGGGCCTGGTGATGGTCTATTCCGCCTCCATCGCGCTGCCGGACAACCCGCGCTTCGGCCGCTACGCCCACACCTATTTCCTCACGCGCCACGCGCTGTTCCTGGCGCTGTCCTTCGCCGCCGGCCTGCTGGCCTTCCAGGTGAAGATGGAGACCTGGGAGCGCGTGGCGCCCTGGCTGTTCGTCGCCGCGCTGGTGCTGCTGGTGATCGTGCTGATCCCGCACATCGGCAAGGGCGTCAACGGCGCGCGCCGCTGGATCGGCCTGGGCCCGATCTCCTTCCAGCCTTCCGAGCTCGCCAAGTTCGCCGCGCTGCTCTACGCCGCCGACTACATGGTGCGCAAGATGGAGGTGAAGGAGCGCTTCTTCCGCGCCGTGCTGCCGATGGCGGCGGCCATGGCCTTCGTCGGCGTGCTGCTGCTGGCCGAGCCCGACATGGGCGCCTTCATGGTGATCGCCGTGATCGCCATGGGCATCCTGTTCCTGGGCGGCGTGAACGCCCGCATGTTCCTCCTGATCGCGACGGTGATCACCATCGCGTTCGTGCTGATGATCGCGCTGTCGGACTGGCGGCGCGAGCGCATCTTCGCCTACCTCGACCCCTGGAGCGAGAAGCACGCGCTGGGCAAGGGCTACCAGCTGTCGCATTCGCTGATCGCGATCGGCCGCGGCGAGATCTTCGGCGTCGGCCTGGGCGGCAGCGTCGAGAAGCTGCACTGGCTGCCCGAGGCGCACACCGACTTCCTGCTGGCCGTGATCGGCGAGGAGTTCGGCCTGGTCGGCGTGGTCACGCTGATCGGCCTGTTCCTCTGGATGACCCGCCGCATCATGCACATCGGCCGCCAGGCGATCGCGCTGGACCGCGTGTTCGCGGGCCTGGTGGCGCAGGGCGTGGGCATCTGGATCGGCTTCCAGGCCTTCATCAACATGGGCGTGAACCTGGGCGCACTGCCGACCAAGGGCCTGACCCTGCCGCTCATGAGCTACGGCGGCTCGGCGGTCCTGATGAACGTGGTGGCGATCGCGGTGGTGCTGCGCATCGACTACGAAAACAGGACGCTGATGCGCGGAGGCCGCAAATGAGCGAGCGCTGCGCACTCGTCATGGCGGGCGGCACGGGTGGCCACATCTTCCCGGGGCTGGCCGTGGCCGAAGCCCTGCGCGCGCGCGGCTGGCGCGTGCACTGGCTGGGCGCGCCCGGCAGCATGGAAAGCCAGCTGGTGCCGCTGCGCGGCTTCCCGCTGGAGACCATCGACTTCGGCGGCGTGCGCGGCAAGGGCGTCATGACGCTGGCGCTGCTGCCCCTCAAGCTGCTGCGCGCCTTCTGGCAGAGCATCCGCGTGGTGCGACGCGTGCGGCCGCAGGTGGTGGTGGGCCTGGGCGGCTACATCACCTTCCCCGCCGGCATGATGAGCGTGCTCCTCGGCAAATCGCTGGTGCTGCACGAGCAGAACTCGGTGGCGGGACTGGCCAACAAGGTGCTCGCCGGCGTCGCCGACCGCGTCTACAGCGCCTTCCCCGGCGTCCTGAAGAAGGCCGAGTGGGTGGGCAACCCGCTGCGCGAGGCCTTCCTGCACCAGCCGCCGCCGGAGGAGCGCTTCGCCGGCCGCAGCGGCCCCCTGAAGGTGCTGGTGGTGGGCGGCAGCCTGGGCGCCAAGGCGCTCAACGAGATCGTGCCGCAGGCGCTGGCGCTCATCCCGCGCGAGCAGCGGCCCTACGTGCTGCACCAGAGCGGCGCGAAGCAGATCGACGCACTGCGCGACAACTACGCCGTCGCCGGCGTGCAGGCCGAGCTCACGCCCTTCATCGACGACACGGCCGGCGCCTTCGCGGAAGCCGACCTCGTGATCTGCCGCGCCGGCGCCAGCACCGTCACCGAGCTGGCCGCCGTCGGCGCGCCGGCGCTGTTCGTTCCGTTCCCGCACGCGGTGGACGACCACCAGACCACCAACGCGCGCTTCCTGGTCGATGCCGGCGGCGGCTGGCTGGTGCAGCAGCGCGACCTGACGCCCGAAGCGCTGGCCGCCCTCCTGCAGAAGCTGGATCGCACCGAGCTGCTGCGCAAGGCGCAGGCGGCCAAGCGCATGGAAAAAACCCAGGCGACCGCCCAGGTGGTCGCCGCCTGCGAGGCCCTCGCATCATGAAACACGCGATCAAGCACATTCACTTCGTCGGCGTCGGTGGCGCCGGGATGTCCGGCATCGCCGAAGTCCTGCGCAACCTCGGCTACCTGATCTCCGGCTCCGACATCGCCGACACGCCCACGCTGCGCCGGCTGGCGAGCCTGGGCATCCAGACCTTCGTGGGGCACGCGGCCGCCAACGTCATCGGCGCCGACGCCGTCGTGACCTCGACGGCCGTGCAGCAGGACAACCCCGAGGTGGTGGCAGCGCGCAAGCGCAAGATCCCCATCGTGCCGCGCGCCGTGATGCTGGCGGAGCTGATGCGCCTGAAGCAGGGCATCGCGATCGCCGGCACGCACGGCAAGACGACCACCACCAGCCTGGTGGCCAGCGTGCTCGCCGAGGGCGGGCTGGATCCGACCTTCGTGATCGGAGGCCGCCTGAACAGCGCCGGCGCCAACGCCAAGCTCGGTTCCGGCGACTACATCGTGGTGGAGGCGGACGAATCGGACGCGTCCTTCCTGAACCTGCTTCCGGTGATGGCGGTGGTGACGAACATCGACGCCGACCACATGGACACCTACGGGCACGACTTCAACCGCCTGAAGCGCGCCTTCCTGGACTTCCTCAACCGGATGCCCTTCTACGGCACGGCCATCCTGTGCAACGAGGACGAGGCGGTGCGCTCGATCATCCCGGAGGTGCAGTGCCCGGTGACCACCTACGGCTTCGGCGACGAAGCGCAGGTGCGCGCCGTGGACGTGAAGGCGGTGGGCCCGCAGATGCACTTCACGGTGCAGCGGCGCAACGGCGTCACGCTGCCCGACCTGCACGTGAAGCTCAACCTGGTCGGCATGCACAACGTGCTGAACGCGCTGTCCGCGATCGCGATCGCCGTGGAACTGAACATCCCCGACGACGCCGTCGTGAAGGCCTTGTCGGAATTCCGCGGCGTCGGCCGCCGCTTCCAGAGCTATGGCGAGCTGCCGGTGCCGGCGGCGCAGGGCGGCGGGAAGTTCACGGTGATCGAGGACTACGGCCACCACCCGGTCGAGATGCGCGCGACGCTCGCCGCCGCGCGCGGCGCCTTCCCCGGCCAGCGCATCGTGCTGGCCTTCCAGCCGCACCGCTACACGCGCACGCGCGACTGCTTCGAGGACTTCGTGCAGGTGCTGGGCAGCGCCGACGCCGTGCTGCTGGCGGAGGTGTACTCCGCCGGCGAGGAGCCGATCGTCGCGGCCGACGGCCGCTCGCTGGCGCGCGCCGTGCGCGTGGCCGGCAAGGTGGAGCCGCGGTTCGTGGGCGACATCGCGGCGATGCCGCAGGCGGTGCTGGACACCGTGCGCGACGGCGACGTGGTGATGTGCATGGGCGCCGGCTCCATCGGCGCCGTGCCCGGCAAGCTGGTGGAAATGGGAGGCGGGTCATGAGCGCCGACCCGAAGGCCTTCGGCAAGGTCGCCGTCCTCATGGGCGGCAAGTCGGCCGAGCGCGAGGTCTCGCTGATGTCGGGGGCCGGCGTGCTGAAGGCGCTGCAGTCCAAGGGTGTGAATGCGCACGCCTTCGACCCGGCCGAGCGGCCGCTGTCGGAGCTGAAGCGCAAGGGCTTCCAGCGCTGCTTCATCGCGCTGCACGGCCGCTTCGGCGAGGACGGCACGGTGCAGGGCGCGCTGGAGCTGCTGGGCATCCCCTACACCGGCTCCGGCGTCATGGCCTCGGCGATCTCCATCGACAAGGTGATGACCAAGCGCGTGTGGCTGGCCGAGGGCATCCCGACGCCGCGCTACAAGCTGCTGCACCGCGGCGCCTACCAGCGCGAGGAGGTGATCGCCATCCCCGATGAACTGGGCCTGCCGCTGATCGTGAAGCCGGCGCGCGAGGGCTCCTCGATCGGAGTGGCCAAGGTCCAGGGCTATTCGGAAATGCAGGCGGCCGTCGACGCCGCCGCGGCGCTCGACGCCGACGTGCTGTGCGAGCAGTTCGTCGCCGGCGACGAGGTGACCTGTCCCATCCTCGGCACGGGGGAGGGCGCGCGGGCGCTGCCGGTGATCCGCATCGTGGCGCCGGAAGGCAACTACGACTACCAGAACAAGTACTTCACCGATGACACCAAGTACCTGGTGCCCTGCGGCCTGCCGGAAGGCGAGGAGGCGGCGATCCAGGAGCTGGTGGTGAAGGCGTACCGCGTGCTGGGCTGCCGCGGCTGGGGGCGCATCGACGTCATGATCGACGCGAAGACCCGCCAGCCCTCGCTGCTGGAGATCAACACCTCGCCCGGCATGACCGGCCACTCGCTGGTGCCGATGTCGGCGCGCGCCGCCGGCATCAGCTACGAGGACCTGTGCCTGCAACTGCTGGCCGACGCCACGCTGGACCAGCCGGGAGACGCCGCCGCATGAAGAAGAAGGCGCTGCCGCTGCCGCCGGACGTGAGGCTGATGAACATCACCGCCACGGTGCTGTTCGCCGCCTGCGGCCTGCTGCTGGTGGCGGCGCTCGCCTGGTGGGCGTTGCGCCACCCGGCCTTCGCGCTGGGCGGCATCGTGGTGCAGGGCGAGGTGGCGCACAACAGCGCGGCGACGCTGCGGGCCAACGTGGCGCCGCGGCTGGCCGGCAACTTCTTCACCGTGGACCTGGAGAAGGCCCGCGAGGCCTTCGAGGCCGTCCCCTGGGTGCGGCGCGCGGTCGTGCAGCGGCAGTTCCCCAACAAGCTGCGCGTGCGGCTGCAGGAACACCACGCCGTCGCCTTCTGGGGCGCCGACGCGGAGTCGCGCCTGGTCAACACCTACGGCGAGGTGTTCGAGGCCAATCCCGGCGACGTGGAGCAGGAAGACCTGCCGCGCCTCGCCGGCCCGGACGGCACGTCGGCCGAGGTGCTGGCGATGTACCGCGGGCTCGAGCCGCTGCTGGAGCCGCTGGAACTGGCGATCGAGGAAGTGGAGCTGACCGGCCGCGGCGGCTGGACCCTGCACCTGGACAGCGGGGCCACCGTGGAACTGGGGCGCGGCGCGACGGAGGAGGTGCTGGCCCGCGGCCAGCGCTTCGCGCGCACGCTCACGCAGGTGACGGCGAAGTACGGGCGCAAGCCCGAGGCGCTGGTGACGGCGGACCTGCGCCACCGCGACGGGTACGCGGTGAAGCTGAGGGGCGTGGCCACCACGGACGTGGCCGCGCAGAGGAACTGAGGGAACAACGAGGATGGCCAAGGACTACAAGGATCTCGTCGTCGGGCTCGACATCGGCACGGCCAAGGTGATGGCGGTCGTGGCCGAGGTCATGCCGGCCGGCGAACTGAAGCTCGCGGGGCTGGGGGTGGCGCCCTCGAACGGGCTGAAGCGCGGCGTCGTCGTCAACATCGACGCCACCGTCCAGAGCATCCAGCAGGCGCTGAAGGAAGCGGAGCTGATGGCCGACTGCAAGATCACGCGCGTGTGGACCGGCATCACCGGCAGCCACATCCGCGGGATCAACTCCAGCGGCATGGTGGCGGTGAAGGACCGCGAGGTGACGCAGGCGGACGTGGCGCGCGTGGTCGAGACCGCGCGCGCGATCAACATCTCGACCGACCAGCGCCTGCTGCTGGTGGAGCCGCAGGAGTTCGTGATCGACGGCCAGGACGTGAAGGAGCCGATCGGCATGAGCGGCATCCGCCTGGAAGCCAAGGTGCACATCGTCACCGGCGCCCAGAGCGCGGCCGAGAACATCATCAAGTGCGTGCGCCGCTGCGGCCTGGAGGTCGAGCAGCTGCTGCTGAACCCGCTCGCCTCCAGCAGCTCCATCCTGACGGACGACGAGAAGGAGCTGGGCGTGGCGCTGGTGGACATCGGCGCCGGCACGACCGACGTCGCGATCTTCACCGGCGGCGCGATCCGCCACACGGCCGTGATCCCGATCGCCGGCGACCTGATCACGAGCGACATCGCCATGGCGCTGCGCACGCCGACCAAGGACGCCGAGGACATCAAGGTGGAGTCGGGCTGCGCCAAGCAGCTGCTCGCCGACCCGGAGACGCAGGTGGAGGTGCCGGGCCTGGGCGACCGCGGGCCGCGCATGCTCTCGCGCCAGGCGCTCGCCGGCGTGATCGAGCCGCGCATCGAGGAGATCTTCTCGCTGGTGCAGCAGGTCGTGCGCGAGTCCGGCTTCGAGGAGGTGCTGTCCTCCGGGATCGTGATCACCGGCGGCAGCGCCGTCATGCCGGGCATGGTGGAACTGGGCGAGGACATCTTCCTGAAGCCGGTGCGCCGCGGCGTGCCGCGCTACCACGGCGCGCTGTCGGACATGGTGGCGCAGCCGCGCGCCGCCACCGTGATGGGATTGCTGGAAGAGGCGCGCCTCGCGCGCGTGCGCGGGCTGAAGGTCGCGCAGCAGCACGGTTCCGTGAAGACGGCCTTCGGCCGGCTGCGCGACTTCATCGTGGGGAACTTCTGACCATGAAACACACACCCTGGCTGGCGCGCGGTTCCCCGCCGCACTCGAGAAAGGAGCGATGTCGGTGCACCGATCCACCGTTCCCGCGTTGATGACGCAACACCAACAACAGAGTCAGTGGCAACTGCAACGAATCAGGAGTACGCAATGAGCATCGAAATGATCGAAGTCGAGGAGTTCCACCAGGGCACGCAGATCAAGGTGATCGGCGTCGGCGGTGGCGGGGGCAATGCCGTGGCGCACATGATCGAGCGCAACGTGCAGGGCGTGGAGTTCATCTGCGCCAACACCGACGCGCAGGCGCTCGCCCGCAGCTCGGCGCACAAGCACATCCAGCTCGGGGGCACCGGCCTGGGCGCCGGCAGCAAGCCTGAGAAGGGCCGCGAATGCGCGGAGGCCGCCGTGGAGGCTATCCGCGAGGCGATCTCGGGCGCGCACATGCTGTTCATCACGGCCGGCATGGGCGGCGGCACGGGCACGGGGGCCGCGCCGGTGATCGCGCGTGTCGCCAAGGACATGGGCATCCTCACCGTGGGGGTCGTCACGAAGCCCTTCGACTGGGAAGGCGGCCGCCGCATGACCAACGCCGACCAGGGGCTGGCGGAGCTGGAGGCGAACGTCGATTCGCTGATCGTGGTGCTCAACGAGAAGCTGCTGGAAGTGCTGGGCGACGACATCACCCAGGACGAGGCCTTCGCGCACGCCAACGACGTGCTGAAGAACGCCGTGGGCGGCATCGCGGAGATCATCAACGTCCCGGGCCACGTCAACGTGGACTTCGAGGACGTGCGCACGGTGATGGGCGAGCCGGGCAAGGCGATGATGGGCACGGCCCTGGCCAACGGGCCGGACCGCGCGCGCATCGCCGCGGAACAGGCCGTCGCCTGCCCGCTGCTGGAAGGCATCGACCTCTCCGGCGCCAAGGGCGTGCTGGTGCTGATCACGGCGGCCAAGGGCAGCCTGAAGCTGTCCGAGTCCAAGCTGGCGATGAACACGATCCGCGCCTACGCCTCGCCGGACGCGCACGTGATCTACGGCACGGCCTACGACGACGAGCTGGGCGACCAGGTCCGCGTCACGGTGGTGGCCACCGGCCTGTCGCGCCAGGGCCAGCGCCGCACGGCCCCGCCGCTGCAGGTGCTGCGCACCGGCACCGACAACGTGCCCTTCAACGTCCCGACCATCAACAACGCCGTGGGCGGCCCGGGCGCGATCGTCACCCGCGAGATGCAGGCGGCGGGCGCGCAACAGCCGGACTACGGCGGCCTGGCCGTCCCCAGCGTGTGGCGCACCAACCGCACCCAGGCGGCCGCGAAGGTCGACGCGCTCTCGAGCGGCGGGATGGACGACTTCGAGATCCCGGCGTTTCTCCGGAAACAGGCTGACTGACAGGGCGCCAAAGGAACGCAGAGGACGCAGAAACCACGCAGAGGACGCAGAGAAGAAAATTTCAGGTTTTCCTCTGCGTCCTCTGCGTTCTTTCTCTCCGCCTTCCATGTGGCTATCCGGTAAAGCCCGAATGGTCCGCGGGCCGGCCAACTAAAATGACGCCCCTATGCTCCGGCAACACACCCTTCGAACGCTGACCAAGGCCGTCGGCGTGGGCCTGCACAGTGGCCAGCGGGTGGAGCTGACGCTGCGCCCCGCGCAGCCCGATACCGGGATCGTCTTCCGCCGCGTCGACCTGGCGCAGCCGGTGGACATCCCGGTGTCCGCCGACGCCGTCACGGATACGCGGCTCGCCTCGACCATCTCCAACGGCGGCGCCAAGGTGCACACGGTGGAACACCTCATGTCCGCCTGCGCCGGCCTGGGCGTGGACAACATGTACGTGGACATCACGGCCGAAGAGGTGCCCATCCTCGACGGCTCGTCCGCCTCCTTCGTGTTCCTGCTGCAGAGCGCCGGCATCGAGCCGCAGAACGCGCCGCGCCGCTTCATCCGCGTGCTGCGCCCCGTGGAAGTGCGGGAAGGCGAGGGCGAGAACCTCAAGTGGGCGCGGCTGGACCCGTACCACGGCTACAAGCTGGGTTTCGAGATCGACTTCGACCACCGCGTCGTCAATTCGACCGGCCAGCGCCACGAGTTCGACCTGAGCACCGGCCACTATTCCCGCGACATCGCCCGCGCGCGCACCTTCGGCTTCACCAAGGACGTCGAGATGATGCGCTCGCGCGGCCTGGCGCTGGGCGGCGGCATGGACAACGCGATCGTGGTGGACGACTATCGGGTGTTGAACTCGGACGGCCTGCGCTACGACGACGAGTTCGTGAAGCACAAGATCCTGGACGCCATGGGCGACCTGTACCTCCTCGGCAAGCCCCTGCTGGCCGCCTACAGCGCCTTCCGCTCCGGCCACGCCCTGAACAACCAGCTGCTGCGCGCGCTGCTGGCCGACCAGGACGCCTTCGAGGTCGTCAGCTTCGGGAACGACCGCGAAGCCCCGAAGGGCTTCGCGCAACCGGCCAAGGCCTGGTGACTCAGAAGGTGTGCCGGATGCCCACCGCGAAGGTGTTCGCGGAGTCGAACGACGTCAGCTTGTCGCGGCTGTAGACGGCGTACAGGTCCGTGCGCTTGGACAGGAAGTAGTCGTAGCCGACCGACGCCGTGTTGCGCGTCGTTTCCACCGCCGCCTCGCGCTTGGTGCGCGCCCATTCCGCCATCACGGCGCCCGTGCGGCCGGTCGGCACGCGCACGCCGAAGCTCGTCGTGCGGGTGTCGTTCTTCACGCCGTCGGCGCTCGTGTGGCCGATGGAGCCGAAGAGCTTGGCCATCTTGAAGTCGTAGGTCGCGCCCGCGATCCAGGCGTCCTGCGCGGTCATGGGCGCCGCCATGGGCACTTCCACGTGCTGGACCGACGCCGCGACGCTGAAGGGGCCGTTCAGGTAGCGCGCGTGCACGCCGTAGTTGGAGCGCCCGGAATCGCCGGCCACCTCGCCGAAGCTGTAGATCGCCGAGGCGCTCAGGCCGCCCCACTTGGGCGCCGCGTACTGGATCGCGTTGTCCCAGACGGTGTCGCCCAGGATCGCGCCGCCGTAGGTGCCGATGAAGGTCTGCAGCACCAGCGGCGAGAACACGGTGGAACCGCCGAAGGCGCTCAGCGTGGCCAGGTTGCTGTAGGTGGGGTTGGTCTGGCGGCCGAACGTGGCCCGCCCGAAGCCGCCCTCGAAGCCGACCCAGGAGTTGCGCGAGAAGAACGGGTCGGCCGGCGTGCGGCCGAAGGAGCCGGTGTCCGGGCGGAAGAAGGCTTCCAGCGAGAAGATCGCCTTCAGGCCGGTGCCCAGGTCCTCGCTGCCGCGGAAGCCGAGGTAGGAGGTGGTCAGGCCGCCATGGCCCATCTGCGTCACGGCGGCGGGGCCGCCGCTGCGCTCGGTGCGGCCGACGTACAGGCCGACCAGGCCGTACATCTGCACGGAGGAGGTCTGCGCCAGCGCCGGCGCGGGAGCCGCCAGCATCAGCATCGGGGCGGCGAGCGACAGGGTGATCAGGTTTCTGGTGGGTTGGTTCATGGTCCGGGTTCTCGTTATGGATGTGGGAGGGAGGGGCGGCGGCATCAGGCCTTGTCGCCGACCGGGGCGACTTCCTTGACGGCGCCGCGCCAGCCGCTTTCGGTCACGTCGAAGACGATCCCGTCGGGCGTGCGGTACTTCACCTCGTAGAAGACGTTCGGGTCGGTTTCCTTGCGGCCGGTGAGGTAGGTGCCGCCCGCGGCCTTGACGCGCTTCTCGGTTTCCTCGATGTCGTCGACCCACATGCCGAAGTGGATGACGCCGCGCACGTCCTTGAGGCCCGCGTAGCCGGGCACGGTCTCATCCTTGAAGTTCAGCAGCGCCACGTTCATGACGCCGTCGGTCATGTAGACGCCGCGCATGGCCTTGCCCGCGCGCCGCATGCCGAACGCCTTCTCGAAGAACTGCGCAGCCGCCTCGGGGTCGCTGACCGAGAGGGCGATATGGCGCAACTTGTCCATGGAGTCCTTTCAAAACCGGTTTGGAGGACCCCATTGTTATCTGGTATACCAATCTACTCCATAAAAGACCAAGCACGGCGGATGGGCATACCAAATCTTTGACATGGATCAAAGCGGTGCACAGAATGCATGCCAGCAACCTCTCCCTTTCTCCCCTTTCCGACAGGAGTTCCCGTGAGCCAGGTCAGTCGTCGAGCCGTCGTATCCCTCCTCTGTGGCGCAGCCGCCCTTCCCGTGATCGCCTCGGCCGACCAGTGGCCGACCCGTCCCGTGTCCCTGATCGTGCCCTACGCGCCCGGCGGCAACACGGACTCCATGGCGCGCGTCGTCGCCGAGCGCCTGGGCAAGCTCCTGGGGCAGCCGGTGGTCGTGGAAAACCGTGCCGGGGCCGGCGGGATGATCGCCGCGGAATACGTGTCGCGCGCCAAGACCGACGGCTACACGCTGTTCTTCGGCACGCTGACGCAAGTGTCCACCGCCCCGTTCACCAACCGTATCCGGTTCGACCCGCTGCGCGACTTCGTGCCGGTGGCGAACGTCGGCGGCAACCCCTACGTGATCGCCGCCCGCAAGGACGCGCCCTTCCGCACGCTGGCCGAGCTGGTGAGCTATGCCAGGAAGAATCCCGGCAAGCTGGCCGTGGGCCACGCCGGCGTCGGCGGGCTGACGCACCTGTCGGCCGTGCTGTTCCTGCACCGCGCCGGCATCGAGGGCAACCTCATTCCCTACAAGGGCGGCGCGCCGGCGCTCACCGACGTCCTGGGCGGGCAGATCGACTTCTACTCGGGCAACCTCTCGGAGGTGCTGCCCTACGCGAAGAGCAACGCCCTGCGCCTGCTGGCGGTGTCCAGCGAGCAGCGCATCCCGCAGCTGCCGGACGTCCCGACGATCGCCGAGACCTATCCCGGCCACGTGGTGGAGACCTGGAACGGCATCCTGGCGCCCAGCGGCGTGCCGCCCGTGGTGGTCGACACCCTGGCGCGCGAGATGCAGAAGATCCACGCCGACCGCGAATTCCAGGAGAAGCTCCTGGGCATGGGCGTGACGCCCATCCCGGAGATCAAGGAGGCCTTCCGCCGCCGGATCCTGGACGACATCACCAAATGGAAGCCGGTGATCATCAATGCAGGCATCACGCCCCAGTGAGCCCCGGCGCAGGAGAAAGAAGACAGACATGCAGCAAGGAAAGAACAGGGTCCTCGTCGTCGGCGCGGGACCGGTGGGAATGGTCTGCGCCCTGGCGCTGAACCGCGCGGGCATCCAGGTGACGGTGTTCGAGCAGGAGCCGGCGCCCGTGCGCGACCAGCGCGCCGCGTCGATCCACCCGACGACGCTGGAGATGCTGGACAAGCTGAACGTCACGGAGATGATCGTCCCGCGCGGCCTGGTCTCCGAGACCTACCAGTTCCGGGACCGCCCCTCCGGCGAGCTGATCGCCCAGTTCGACCTGCGCGACCTGCGCGACGAGTTCCGCTTCCCCTTCGTGCTGCAGTACGAGCAGTACAAGCTCACGCGCGACATCGCCGCGCGCTACGCCAACGAGTCCGACTTCGACGTGCGCTTCAGCCACCGCGTGCTGCAGGTGCGCGAGACGGCCGGCGGCGTGGAGCTCGAGGTGGAGGGCCCGGGCGGCGCCGTGCAGAAGCACCACGGCGAGTACGTCATCGGCTGCGACGGCGGCCGCAGCACCATCCGCAAGGCGGCCAAGATCGCCTTCGAGGGCTTCACCTATGAGGAGAACTTCGTCAAGATCGCGACGAAGTTCGACTTCCAGAGCGTGCACCCCGACTACGCCTACCGCACCTACTTCTCCGACCCGGACGAGTGGTGCAACCTGTTCAAGGTGCGCGGCGAGAGCGAGGACGGCCTGTGGCGCGCGATCTTCCCGACGCGCGCCGGCGAGTCGCCCGAGTACGCGGCCAGCCCCGAGGGCATCGAGGCGCGCCTGCAGAAGTTCTTCCCGAAGTCCGGCCGCTACGAGATCGCGTACGCGAACGTCTACGGCGTCAACCAGCGCGTGGCCGAGAGCTTCCGCAAGGGCCGCATCCTGCTGGCCGGCGACGCGGCGCACGTGAACAATCCCATCGGCGGCATGGGCATGAATGGCGGCATCCACGACGCGATCAACCTGGCCGAGAAGCTGACGCTGGTGATGCAGGGCAAGGAAGGCGACAAGCTGCTGGACCGCTACAGCCGCCAGCGCCGCCACGCCGCCGTGGCCTACGTGCAGGCGCAGACCATCGCCAACAAGAAGATGCTGGAAGAGAAGGACGAGGCGGCCCGCCGCGCGAAGTTCGACGAGCTGCGCCGCATCGCCGGCGACCGCGAGTCCGCCCGCCAGTACATGCGCCGCGCCTCGCTGGCCGAGAGCCTGCGCACGGCCAACGCGATCGAATAGGCATGCCGACCACGCTCGAGCCGCTCGGCGCCCTCCCGGCCGCGGACGCCCGCCTCTTCGCGGAGATCGGGCCCGTGTGGGGCTCGAACATCAACAAGCACCGCGACCTGGTGATCGCGACCTACAGCCCCATCGTGGCGCAGGCCGACAACGCCGGGATCGCCGTGCGGCGCGACATCCCCTACGGCGCGCATGCGCGCCAGGTGCTGGACGTGTTCACGCCCGCGCCGGGCGCGGATGCCGAGCGGCGCCAGGGCGACGTCGTGCTCTTCGTGCACGGCGGCGCCTTCATCCGCGGCAAGAAGAGCAGCAACGGCCACGTCTACGACAACCTCTGCTACTGGTTCGCGCGCCAGGGCTACACGGCGGTCAACATGGAGTACCGCCTGGCCCAGGATGCGCCGTATCCCGGCGGCGCCGAGGACGTCGCCGCGGCGGCGGAGTGGGCCAGCAACGCCGCGGACGGTCCGCGCGCGCGCCGGCTGTTCCTGATCGGGCATTCGGCCGGCGGCACGCACGTGGCCACCTGCCTGTTCGACCCGGCCTTCACGGCGCGCCCGGCGCGCGCCGCGGCGGCCGTCCTGGTGAGCGCCCGCCTGCGCGCGGACGTGCTGCCCGGCAACCCCAACGCCGAGGGCGTGCGCGCCTACTTCGGCGACGACGCGTCCCTCTACGAGGAGCGTTCGCCGGTCACGCACGCGCACCGCAGCCAGGTGCCGCTGCTGGTGGCGATCGCCGAATTCGAGAACCCCTACCTCGAGCAATACGGCGCCGAGTTCTTCCAGCGCGCGAGCGCCGCCCGCGCGCGGGCGCCACGCTTCCTCCAGATGAAGAAGCACAACCACACGTCCATCGTCGCCCACTTCAATTCGGGCGAGGAGCTCCTCGGACGCGAGATCGTCGACTTCTTCGAGCACATCCCTTCCTGAGCGGCCCACCATGCAAGCAAGCCATCCCCTCTCCGGCGTCTTCACGCCCGTCGTCACTCCCTTCCAGCGCGACCTGTCGGTCGACGACCGCCGTTTCTCGGCGTTCTGCCGCTGGCTCGTCTCGCAGGGCGCCGGCCTCGCCGTGTTCGGCACCAACAGCGAGGCGAATTCGCTGTCGCTCAAGGAGCGGCTGCGCCTGCTGGAGCGGCTGGTCACGGACGGCGTCGATCCGCGCCGCGTGATGCCGGGCACCGGCTGCTGCTCGCTGGACGAGACGGTGGAACTGACGCGCGCCGCCGTGCGCGCCGGCTGCGGCGGCGCGCTGATGCTGCCGCCCTTCTTCTACAAGGGCGTGTCCGACGAAGGCCTGTTCGACTTCTACGCGCGCGTGATCGAGCGCGTGGCCTCGCCGGAGCTGCGCGTCTACCTGTACCACATCCCGCAGGTGAGCGGCGTGCCGATCACGCACACGCTGATCGAGAAGCTGCTGCGCGCCTACCCCAAGACGGTGGTCGGCGTGAAGGACAGCTCGGGCGACTGGGCCAACACCGAAGGCATGCTCAAGCGCTTCCCCGGCTTCTCGGTCTTCCCGGCGTCCGAGGCGCTGATGGAGAAGGCGCTGCCGCTCGGCGCCGCCGGCTGCATCTCGGCCACCGCCAACATCCAGCCGGGCGCTATCGCCCAGCTGATCGCGCGCTTCGGCACGCCCGGCAGCGCGGAGCGCCAGGCGCAGGTGGGCGCCGTGCGCTCGCTGATGCAGTCCTTCCCCATGATCCCGGCGCTCAAGCACGTGATCGCGGACGCGTCGGACCTGCAGGACTGGGAGGCCGTGCGGCCGCCGCTGACGCTGCTGCCGTCCGAACAGGCGGACGCGCTGGTCGTCAAGCTGAAGACCCTGGGCTTCACCATGCCCGGCCTGCGGGAGGCGCTGCAATGAGCGAGACCATCGTCGCCGAACGGGCCAAGCCCCTGGGCAAGTACCCGCACGCCAAGCGCGCGGGCGACCTCGTGTTCCTCTCGGGCACGACGGCGCGGCAGCCCGATGGCAGCATCGCCGGCGTCACGAAGAGCGCCGACGGCAGCGTCCGCCGCGACACGGCGCTGCAGACGCGCATCGTCCTGCAGAACATCGCCCGCACGCTGGAGACCGTGGGCGGCTCGCTGCGCGACTGCGTGGACATGACGGTGTTCCTGGTCGACATGGCCGACTTCGACGCCTACAACCAGGTCTACGGCGAGTTCTTCGACGCGACGGGCCCGGCGCGCACGACGGTGGCCGTGCGCGCGCTGCCGCACCCGGACATGATGGTGGAGATGAAGGCGGTGGCGCTGCTGCCGCAGGGGCGCGCCTGAGGCGCTCAGGCGGCCTTGCGGGCCTGCTCCTGCTGCTGGCTGCGCAGCAGGCGGATCACGGTGGTGCTCAGGCGCGCGTTGTG
Source organism: Ramlibacter sp. bp-362 (assembly GCF_054956735.1). Classification (NCBI taxonomy): domain Bacteria; kingdom Pseudomonadati; phylum Pseudomonadota; class Betaproteobacteria; order Burkholderiales; family Comamonadaceae; genus Ramlibacter; species Ramlibacter sp. bp-362. The sequence continues at coordinate 56,481 of NZ_JBUDXE010000001.1, read as the reverse complement.
GCTGCGCATCGCCGTGTAGGCCGCCTCCGGGTCGCCCTTGAGGATCGCATCCACCACCGCCGTGTGTTCCCCGTGCGAGACGCTGAAGCGCACCTCGATCTCCGGCTGCGCCTGGCGGAAGGGCGCCAGGCGCGCCCGCAGGTCCTCCACCAGCGAGGCCAGCACTTCGTTGTGCGCGCCCGCGCAGAGGAGCCGGTGGAACTGGTCGTTCATCGCCAGGTAGCCCTCGGTGTCGTTCGCCTCGGCGAACTTGGCGCCCTGTTCGTGCAGGAACTCGAGCTCCTTCTTCTCCATGACCGTCATGTACTCGGCCGATCGGCGCGCGCACAGCGATTCGAGTTCGCCGTCGGCGTCGAGGAGCTCGGCGAGGCGGTCGATGCCGATGCTGGCGACCACGCCGACGCGCCGGGGCGACATCTCCACCAGGCCGCGCGAGCCCAGCAGGCGCAGCGCCTCGCGGATGGGCGTGCGCGAGACCTGGAAACGCTCGGCCAGCGTGCGTTCGTCGAGTTTCTCCCCGGGACGCAGGTTGCCCTTGATGATGTCGTCCGCGAGGGTCTTGTAGATGCGTGTGCCGATGTTGGACATGCTCCATTGTGCCCGAAGGCGCGAAATCCCCGCCAGTGAGGTGCCAAATTATGTTTCATGTGCGCCAAATATGTTGTTTGGTATACCATTGCGCCCAGACAAACAGAGGATGAACCGGATGGCGAAACTACGTCACATCGCACTTTCCGTCAGCGACCCGGAGGCGGCCGCCCGCTTCTTCGAACAGGCTTTCGGCATGAAGAGGGCCGGCAACGCGATGCGCGGCGTCTACATGACCGACGGCGTGATGAACGTGGCGCTGCTGAACTTCAAGGACGAGACGGTCCCCGGCTATGCGGGCCTCAAGGACGTGCGCGGCGTCATCCACTTCGGCATGTGGGTCGACAACCTGGAGGAGAGCGAGGCCGCGGTGAAGGCCGCCGGCGGCACCTACCTGACGGGGCGCAAGGAGCTCAACCCGAACGTGTACTACGAGGTGAAGTACCGCACGCCCGACGGCATCGTGTTCGACCTGACGGAAAGCGGCTGGAAGGGCGCCGTGAAGGATGTCGTGCCCGTCGCCGGCAAGGAGGGCGCCTGATGAAGCCGCAACTGATCGCGCTGATCCCGCTGCCGGAGCACACCGTGGAGGCGCTGCGCTCGCGCTATGAACTGTCCTACCAGCCGGAGAGCGGCGGGCAGCCGGAGCTGACGCCCGCGCAGGCCGAGGCGACGGTCGCCGTCGTCACCAACGGGTCCACCGGCTGCAGCGCCCGCCTGATGGAGCGGCTGCCCGCGCTGAAGGTGGTCTGCTCCTTCGGCGCGGGCTACGAGAAGGTCGACGTGGCGGCGGCCCGCGGCCGCTCGGTCGTGGTGACGCACGCGCCCGGCGCGAACGCCGCCACCGTCGCCGACCACGCCATCGGGCTCGCGCTCGCGCTCGCCCGCGGCTACTGCGGCCTGAGCGCCGCGGTGAAGGCCGGCAAGTGGAAGAGCTCGCGCGGCGAGCGGGCCACGCTCAACGGCTCCACGGTCGGCATCGTCGGCATGGGCCGGGTCGGCCAGCTGATCGCCCGGCGCGCCTCCGCCTTCGATGCGCGCATCGCGTACTTCGACATCGCGGCGCGCGACGGCGTACCCGGCACCTTCGTCGACAACGTGCGCGACCTGGCCGAAGCGGCGGACTTCCTGATCGCCGCCTGCCCCGGCGGCCCCTCCACGCACCACATCGTCGACTACGAGGTGCTCAAGCGCCTGGGTCCGGAGGGCTACGCGATCAACGTCTCGCGCGGCACGGTGTTCGCGACCGCCGACGTGGTGCGCGCCCTGCGCGAAGGCCTGATCGCGGGGGCCGGGCTGGACGTGCTGGAAGAGGAGCCGGAGGTGCCGGCCGAACTGGCCGCGTTCGACAACGTGCTGCTCACGCCGCACGTGGCGGGGCGCTCGCCGGCGTCCTTCGTGGCGCAGAAGGAGGCTTTGCTGCTGAGCCTGGAAGAGGCGCTGGCGGGAAAGGACTGCAGCTACCTGGTGCCGGAGCTGCGCTAGGGGCCGGCCCTCACCCCGGCCCTCTCCCGCAAGCGGGAGAGGGAGCAAGGCAGGGTCAGATGACCCGGCCGGTCTTGTACGCGCCGGTATTCCGCCGCGCCACGTTCCCCGCCTCCTGGATCCGCGCCGTCGCGATCGCCGCGTGGGCGTGCGTGATCGCCAGCCCCAGCGCATCGGCCGCGTCCTTGCCGGGCAGGGCGGGCAGCTGCAGCAGGCGCTTGACCATCTGCTGCACTTCCGCCTTCGCGGCCTTGCCGGTGCCGGCCACCGCCTGCTTCATCTGCATGGGCGTGTACTCCGCGACGGCCAGCTCGCAGGCGACCAGCGCCGTGACGCAGGCGCCGCGCGCCTGCCCCAGCAGCAGCGTGGACTGCGGGTTCACGTTGACGAACACGATCTCGATCGCCGCCGCGTCGGGCCGGTAGCGCGTGCGCAGTTCGCCGATGCCGTCGTACAGCACCTTCAGGCGCGCCGGCAGGTCGCCGCGCGCGAGGTGGGTCGTGGTGATCGTGCCGCTCGCGACGTAGCGCAGCGTGTAGCCGTCCGCATCGATCACGCCGAAGCCGGTGGTCTGGAGGCCCGGGTCGATGCCGAGGATGCGCATGGTCCTCAGGGCAGTTCCGCGTGCCGCATGCGCGCCGCGATGGTGGAGGCGCGGCTGGCGAGGTAGCCGGAGCCCGGGTTCTTCTCGAAGCGCTTGGGCTGCGGCAGCATCACCGCGAGCCGCGCCGCCTCCCAGGCCGTCAGCCGGCTGGCGCTCTTGCGGTAGTAGTGCTGCGCCGCCGCCTCGGCGCCGAACACGCCTTCGCCCCATTCGACGCTGTTCAGGTAGATCTCCAGGATGCGTTCCTTCGACAGCGCCTGCTCCAGCACCATCGTCAGCACGAACTCCTGGCCCTTGCGCAGCAGGCTGCGCTCGCCGGAAAGCAGCAGGTTCTTGGCCAGCTGCTGCGTGATCGTGGAACCGCCGACGATCTTCGGCGGCTTGACGGGCTTCGAAGGCGCGAGCTGGGCGCGGCGCTCCGCCCGCGCCTCCGCCTTGGCATTGCGCTCCCAGGCCTTCTCCACCGCGTCCCAGTCCACGCCGTCGTGGTTGGCGAAGCCGTCGTCCTCCGAGGCGATCACCGCGCGCTTGAGGTTGTCGGAGATCCGGTCGTAGGGCACCCACTCCTGGCGCCAGCGCAGCTTGTCCTTCTGCGTCGCGATGCGGAAGGCTTCCGAGCGCTGGAAGCTCGTGGATTCCGGGTCCACGACGGACATGAGGGCGATGCGCGCGATGAAGAACAGCTGCAGCGCGACGAACGCCAGCAGCACCAGCCCCAGCCAGCGGGCGAAGGCGTTCATCGCGCGAGCTCCTTGCGCAGCTCCGCCAGCACCTGCCGCGAGGGCGGGCGCACGCCGCGCCAGAACAGGAAGGCTTCGGCCGCCTGCTCCACCAGCATGCCGAGGCCGTCGCGCCCGGTCGCGCCGTGTTCGCGCGCCCATTGCAGGAAGTCCCCGGCGGCCGGCCCGTACATCAGGTCGCAGGCCAGCGCGCCCGGCGCCAGCACGGATGCGGCCACAGGCACGCCGCTGCCCGCCATGCTGCTCGCGGTGGCGTTGATCACGGCGTGGAAGCGGCCCGGCACCGCGGCCAGCGCGCAGGCCTGCAGGTCCGCGCCCGATGCGGCGGCGAGCGCCGCATGCGATGCCACCAGCGCCTGCGCCTTGCCGACGGTGCGGTTGGCCACGACGATGCGGCGCGGCCGCGCCTGCAGCAGCGGCGCCAGCACGCCCGCCGCGGCGCCGCCGGCGCCCAGCAGCAGCAGGTCGCGGCCCGCCAGCGCGAAGCCGGCGTTGCCCTGCAGGTCCGCCACCAGCCCGATGCCGTCGGTGTTGTCGCCGTGGATGCCGTCGGCCTCCAGCCGCAGCGTGTTGCAGGCGCCGGCCAGTTCGGCGCGGTCGCTGCGGAAGTCCGCCAGCGCGGCGGCCTCGAACTTGAAGGGCACGGTGACGTTGCAGCCCTTGCCGCCTTCGGCGCGGAAGTCGCGCAGGGCGGCCGCGAAGCCGTCCACCGGCACCAGGCGCTTGCCGTATTCCACCGCCTGCCCGGTGAGGGCGGCGAAGCGGGCGTGGATCCACGGCGACTTGCTGTGTTCCACGGGATTGCCCATGACGCAGTAACGGTCCACGGTGTGCGCCATCAGCGGTTCGTGAGCTTGGTCTCGAGCGTGTCTTCGCGCGTGAACTTGAAGCGCGAGACCACGACGATCTGGTCGGCCTTGCGGCGCATCGCCTCGTTGAAGCGGCCGAACGGTCCGGCGGCGCGCGCGATGGACGCGGCGCGGCGGTCCAGCACGCGGTTGCCGGAGGTCTCCACCACCTCGGTGTCCAGCACGCGGCCGTCGAAGTTGACGGTGACGATCATGGTCAGCTCGCCGTACAGCTTGCGGCCCGCCAGCTCGGGGAAGTTGCGCGTGCCGCGGTCCTCGATCCGGCGCCGCAGCGCGTCGTAGTAGACCGCGTACACCTCCTCGCGCGTCGAGGGGCTGATGTAGCGCTTCTTGGGCCGCGCGTTCTCCTCGTTGATGCGCTTCTCGATCTCGGCCAGCAGCTTCATCAGCCGCCGGCGCTTGTCCTCGCGCGCCGCCGCTTCCGGGTTGGTGCGGACCTGCTTCGGGTCCGCCGGGGGCATCGCCGCCAGGGTGCGCTTGATGCGGGCGAGCATCAGCATCTGCTGCTCCTGCATCGCCTCGATCTTCTTCTGCTCGTCTTCCGCGGCGTCGCCGAAGCTGGTGAGCGCCGAGGGCGGCAGCGGCGAGGTCGCGCGGCCCTGGTCGGCTTCGCCGCCGCCGGCCAGCGTGCGCTGCGCGATGGCCTGCGCGCGCTCCACCTTCTCGCTGGTGTGGGCGTTGACCAGCACCACCTCCAGCGGGGTGTCCTGGAAGACGCGGTCGAAGCCTTCCGGATCGACGATGCGCACGGTGAGCACCGCGGCGTGGACGAGGACGGACACGCCCAGAGCGATCTGCAGGGTGCTGAGGGACCGGAAGTTCACGAAATCAATTATCGGCGGCAGCGGGTGCCGGGGCGGCTTCGTCCTCGGGAGTGTCGGTGACATCCACCGCGATCGCAATCGGACCGGCGACGGTTTCCTCCTCGCTGTCGTCTTCTGCCGACGCCGGCTGCGCCGCGCTGTCCAGGCGCTGCGTCACCGTGCCGTTCACGTCCAGCGTGATCAGGTCGATCGCGCCCAGCTTCAGGCGCACGCGGGCGCCGCGGGGGAGGTCCGCGGTACCCATCACGGGCAGCACCAGCGGCAGCGTGTCGGCGCGCGCCAGGCCCTCCTTGAACACCGTCGCCTCCAGCTCGGTGATGCCCTGCTGCTGCAGGTACTTGAGCGTCCAGTAGCGCTCCATCGCGGCCTGGTGGGCGTTGTACGCGCTGTAGGCCGCATCGAAGGCGGAGATGATCGAGAACAGCTCCGCGTCCTTGGGCTTGAAGGGCGCGGCCAGGGCCGCGGTGCGGCCGTGGCGGGCGGCCGCGATGATCTGCCACTGGTTCACGAGGTCGGTGTAGCGGCGCAGCGGCGACGTGCTCCAGGCATAGCTCTTCACGCCGATGCCCGCGTGCGGCAGCGACTTCGTGCCCATGCGCACCTTCACGCCGGGCGCCAGGCTGGCCTGGCTGCGGTAGATGGCGGGCACGCCCAGCTCCGCGAGCCACAGGCCCCAGGTGCTGTTGGCGAGGATCATGGCCTCGGCCACCAGCAGGTCCAGCGGGGCGCCGCGCTTGCGCACCGTGATCTCCACGGTCTCGTCGCCTTCCGGGCCGTCGTCGCCGGCGTCGGGCACGCGGAAGCTGTAGTCGGGCCGGTTGAAGGTCTCGGGCTTGCCGCGCACGATCTCGCGCTGCGCCTTCAGGTGGCGGCCCAGGCGGAACAGGAAGGCGAGCTCGGGGCGGAAGCGCGCCGCCGCCTCGGGCACGCCGTCGGCCGGCGCCGACGGATCCTCCAGCAAGGTTTCGCTCAGGAAGGCATCGAGCTGGTCGTGCCGCAGGTTGACGGCGACGGGCACGCGCTCCAGGCGCGTCTCGCTGGCCTGCACCGCCAGCGAGGCCTCGTCGATCCGCAGGTAGAGCGACACCGCGGGGGAGTCGCGTCCCTCCAGCAGGGTGTAGGCCTGCACCACGTCGTCGGGCAGCATGGTGATCTTGTGGCCCGGCATGTAGACCGTGGACAGGCGCTGGCGCGCGACCTGGTCCAGCGGCGCCGCCGGCGCGATGGCGAGGCCCGGCGCCGCGATGTGGATGCCCACCGTCACCGTGCCGCTGCCCAGGCCCTGCACGGACAGGGCGTCGTCGATCTCGGTGGTGCTCGAATCGTCGACCGAGAAGGCCTGCACGGCCGCCAGCGGCAGCTCCTCCTGGATCGCGGGCGCCGCCACCGGCGGGAAGCCGGTGCCCTTGGGGAAGTACTCCAGCAGGAAGCGCTTCCAGTGGAACTGGTAGGGCGAGGTGATCGCCCCGGCCTTCTGCAGCAGCGCCAGCGGCGCCGTCTGCGTGTTGCGCGAGGCCTCGACCACCGACTTGTATTCGGGGGCGTTCTTGTCCGGCTTGAACAGGATGCGATAGAGCTGCTCGCGGATCGCGGGCGGGCAGCTGCCGGCCGCGAGTTCGGCGGCCCAGGCGGAGATCTGCGCCTGCACCTGCTTCTTCTTCTCGATGGCGGCCAGCGCCTGCTGCAGGATCTCGGCCGGCGCCTTGCGGAAGCGCCCGCGGCCGGCCCGGCGGAAATAGTGGGGCGCCTCGAACAGGCGCAGCAGCGCGGCGGCCTGCTGGCCCAGCGTCGCCTGGGCGCTGAAATATTCACGGGCCAGGTCGGCGAAGCCGAACTCCTCCTCGGGCGCGAACTCCCAGGCGAGGTCCAGCTCGATGCCCTCCGCGAGCGCGCGGGCCTCCTGCAGCAGCTCCTGCGGCTGCGGCTTCTCGAAGCGCAGCAGCACGTTCGCCGCCTTCACCTTGACCCGCTTGCCGCTTTCCAGCTCCACCTGCGCCGAGGCGTCCGATTCGGACAGCACCCGGCCGGAGAGGAATTTCCCGGCATCTTCGAACAACACGTACATCGCCGGATTGTCCCATGCGCCTCCCGGCGCCACCGTCGGGCTCAGGCGAGTTGCAGGAAGGCGAGCACTTCCTCCAGGTGCGCGTCGAAATCCGACAGCGCGTGGTCGCCGCCTTCCAGCAGCTTCGTGCGCACGCCGGGGTAGCGGCCGGTCATCTCGCGCCAGTCCAGCACCTCGTCGCCCTTGGCGATGACGGCGAAGTAGCGCCCGGGATGGCGCACCGGGCCGCATTCCAGCGCCCGCAGTTCGTCCAGGAAGCCGGGCTCCACCACGAAGCGTTCGTCCGGGTCGTGCCAAGACGTCTGCTCGCCGAGGTAGCCGTGCAGGTCGCGCGCCGGGTCCACCGCCGGATTGAGCAGGACCGCGCGGCAGCCGGTGCGCTCGGCGACCCAGGTCGCGTAGAAGCCGCCGAGCGAGGAGCCGACAACGGCCATGCGCTCCGCCGGCCACGCGGCGATGCCGCGCAGCACCAGCTCCATGGCGGCCCGGGGCGAAGGCGGCAGCTGCGGGCACCACCAGGTGACGGCGGGATGGCGCGCGCGCACGGCGGCTTCCGTCCGCTGCGCCTTGAAGGAGCGCGGGGAGGAGCGGAAGCCGTGCAAATACAACAAGTGCGTGGTGTCCATCCACCGGATGGTAGAGGGGGATCGTTCCGATTTGCAGAACATCTCCGGTTCGGCCAGACTCCGGGCCCGGAGCAGAAGTTGGCAGAAGAAGAACGATCCGCGGCAGGCGAACCCGCCGCCTCCGCGGAACTGGTGGAACGCAGCGTGGCCATGATCCTCGCCCAGACCCGGGCCGGGGCCGCCACCGCGTTGCTGATGGGCGCCATCCTGGGCATCGTGTTCCAGCCGGCCGTGGGCTGGCCGACCTTCCTCGGCTGGTACCTGCTGCTGGCCGCCGGCATGCTCTCCTGGCAGCCCTTCTTCCGCTGGCTCGTCGCGCGCCACGGCCGGACCGAGCGCACCCTGCATGCCATCGCGGCCACCGCGGCCGTGACCGGCTGGACCGGAACGCTGTGCGTCCCGCTGTTCTCGCCCTTCGTCTCGGTGGCCGACCTCGGCGTGCTGACCATCATCATGGTCGGCTGGGCCACGGTGGCGGTGGCGCTGCTGGCCGTGCAGCCGCGCATCTACGCGCTGTTCCTGGCCGCCTGCCTGGCGACGATCTTCCTCGGCTGGGTGCCGCGCACGGGCACGCGCGAGCTGCTGCTGATCGGCACGTCCATGCTGCTGGGCGGGCCCATGCTGGTGCGGCTGGCGCGCATCGTCCGGTCGCAACTGCAGGACGCGGTGCAGGCCGCGCAGCAGAACGCCGTGCTCGTGGTGCAGCTGCGCGAGGCACTGCGCAAGCAGCAGGAGGCCCAGCGCGCCCGGTCGCGCTTCCTCGGCGCGGCCAGCCACGACCTGCGCCAGCCCGTGCAGGCGCTGCTGTTCCTGGCCGACATCTTCCGGCGCTCCACCGATCCGTCCCGCCGCGACGCCATGGCGCAGCAGATCGTGCGCACCGGCGAATCCATCGACGGCATGTTCCGGCACCTGGTGGACTTCGCCCAGATCGACGCCGGCACCATGAAGGCCGTCGTGCAGCCCGTGCAGCTGGACCAGCTGGTGGCCGCCGCCGTCTCCGGCTTCGCCGAGAAGTGCGCCGCGCGCGGGCTGCGCTTCCGGCTGGAGCTGGCCGGGCCGGTGCGCGTCGCGGGCGATCCCGTGCTGCTGGAGCGCATGCTGCGCAACTTCCTGGACAACGCATACAAGTACTCGCTGGGCGGCGAGATCGCTCTCACGGTGCGCAGCGGAAGCGGTGGCGTGCTGGTGAGCGTGAGCGACCAGGGCGTGGGCATGGAATCGGAAGACCTGGCCCAGGCGTGCAACGCCTTCTACCGCGGCCGCTCGGCCAGCGTCGCGGAGGCCGAAGGCATCGGCCTCGGGCTGGCCGTGTCGCGCCACATGGCCGACCTGATGCAGGTGCCGCTGCAGATCGAGTCCCAGCCCGGGCGCGGCACCTGCGTGAGCCTGCGCCTGGCGGCCGCCCAGGTGGAAGGCGCGGTGGCGGGCTCGCCGGTGCACGAGCGGGGCGACGCGATGCTGCGCGGCCGGCTGGTGGCGGTGGTGGAGAACGACCGCCTGGCGCGGGAGGCGCTGTGCGACTGGCTGCTGGAAGCCGGCGCGCGCGTCGCCGCGGGCGCTTCGCTGGCGCAGGTGCTGGAACAGCTGCGCGAGGCCGAAGGCCCGCCGGACCTGGTGCTGGCGGACTACCACCTCGCGGACGGCACCGGCGTGGACGCGGTGGAGGCGGTGCGGGCCGCCTACGGGCCGCTGCCGGCGTGGATCGTCTCCGGCGAGCCGGACATCCATGAGCGCGGGCTCGCCCTGCCGGTGCTGCAGAAGCCGATCACGCCGGAGCGCCTGCTGCAGGCCTTGCGGCCGGCCTTCCCCGGCGGCGACGCGCTGCCCGTGCGCGCCTGACGCGCCTCAGGGCGACGAGGGTTCGAGGTCGCGGATGCTGATGCCCGCGCGCGCCAGCGCGTAGACCGCCTCGGTGCGGTTGGACACCACCAGCGCCTGGAGGATGTGCGCCACGTGCGACTTCACCGTCGTGTCCGACAGGCCGAGGTCGCGGGCGATCGCCTTGTTGGGCTTGCCCTGCACGATGCCCAGCAGCACCTGGCGCTGGCGGTCGGTGAGCTTCGCGCCCAGGCGGCTCCAGGCGTCCTGCTGCGCCCGGCTGGCCGGCGCGGCGACGCTCAGGCTGGCGGGCGGCAGGTAGACGCCGCCGGCGAGCACGCGCGTGAGCGCGGCGTGGAACTGGTCGCTGCCGGCGGACTTGGACAGGAAGCCGAAGGCGCCGAGCTCGACGCACTCGTGCACCACGGCCGGGTCCTCGTTGCCCGACAGCACGAGCACCGGCACCTCGGGCCGGCGGCTGCGCATCGCCCGCACGGAGTCGAGCCCGCTGTAGCCGGGCATGTGCAGGTCCAGGATCAGCAGGTCGGCCTGCAGGCCCTCGTCCAGCCGCTGGAAGGCGGCGTCGAGCGTGGCGCACTCGACCACCTCGACCTCCATGCCCGTCGTCTGCAGCGTGTAGGCGACCCCGCTGCGGTACAGGGGATGGTCATCGACGACGAGGATGTTCATGCGGCGCTGCAAGGTGCGGCGGATGTTAGCAGCCGCCGGGCAGCGCGACACCACGGCCATTGGGAGGAGGCGGAGGATAATCCGCCATGGCCGCCGTCTTCGAAAAACCGTCGTTCCGCCAGCGCATCCTGCCCATGCTGCAGGGCTTCGACGGGCCCCTCGCCTTCGCCGTCTTCCTGCTGGCCTGCGCCGGGCTGCTGACCATGTACAGCTCCGGCTACGACCACGGCACCCGCTTCGTCGACCACGCGCGCAACATGGTGCTGGCCGGCACGATCATGTTCGTGGTCGCGCAGATCCCGCCCCAGCGGCTGATGAGCTTCGCCGTGCCCTTGTACGTGCTCGGCGTGGCGCTGCTGGTGGCCGTCGCCGTGTTCGGCATCACCAAGAAGGGCGCGAAACGCTGGATCAACGTGGGCGTGGTGATCCAGCCCAGCGAGATCCTGAAGATCGCCATGCCGCTGATGCTCGCCTGGTGGTTCCAGAAGCGCGAGGGGCAGCTGCGCCCTCTCGACTTCATCGTGGCCGGGGTGCTGCTGGCGCTGCCGGTGGCCCTGATCATGAAGCAGCCGGACCTGGGCACGTCCATGCTGGTGCTGGCGGCGGGCCTGTCGGTGATCTTCTTCGCCGGCCTGTCCTGGAAGCTCATCATCCCGCCGCTGGTGCTGGGGCTGGTGGGGCTGGTGCTGATCGTGGCCTTCGAGGGCACGCTGTGCGCCGACGGCTTCCGCTGGCCCATCCTGCACGACTACCAGCAGCAGCGCATCTGCACGCTGCTGGACCCGACCAAGGATCCGCTGGGCAAGGGCTTCCACATCATCCAGGGGATGATCGCCATCGGCTCGGGCGGCATCTTCGGCAAGGGCTTCATGCAGGGCACCCAGACGCACCTGGAGTTCATCCCCGAGCGCACGACGGACTTCATCTTCGCCGCCTTCTCCGAGGAGTTCGGCCTGCTGGGCAACCTGTTCCTGATCGCCAGCTTCCTGTTCCTGGTGCTGCGCGGCCTGGCCATCGCCATCGAGGCGCCGACGCTGTTCTCGCGGCTGCTGGCCGGCGCCGTGACCATGATCTTCTTCACCTATGCCTTCGTGAACATGGGCATGGTGAGCGGCATCCTGCCCGTCGTGGGCGTGCCGCTGCCCTTCATCAGCTACGGCGGCACGGCGATGGTGACGCTCGGGATGGGCCTGGGCATCCTGATGTCGATCTCGAAATCGAAGCGGCTGGTGCAGACGTAGTGCTTTCGCTCTCCCGAAGGGGAGAGGCGGATCGCGGCGCGCGCAGGCACCATCGCGGTGTCGTTGGGTTGGACGGAGTCCCCCGCTATGCTGCAGTCCGAGGCGAAAGGAGGCCTTCATGCGAGTCCTGGTATGCGATGACCATTCCCTCTTCCGGGAAGGGCTGCGCCTCCTGCTGGAGAAGCTGGATGCGAGCATGGAGGTGACGCTCACCGCCTCCGCCGAGGAAGCGCTGGAAGCCACGCGCGCCGGCATGTTCGACCTGATCCTGATGGACTGGCACATGGAGGGCCTGGCCGGCGCCCGCGCGCTCGAGGCCCTGCGCGAGTCGGCGCCGCTCACGCGGGTGGTCGTGCTCTCCGGCGACCGCAACGCCGAGCTGGTGCGCAACGCCGTGGACCTGGGCGCCGCCGGCTTCATCCCCAAGGATTCCCCGCCGGCGCAGCTGATGATCGCGGTGCGCACCATCGCCGACGGCGGCGTGTACCTGCCCACGGGCGGGCTGGCGCCGATCCAGACGCGCGACGTGCGCGACGCCTTCCCGATGCTCACCGAGCGCCAGGCCGACGTGCTGCGCGCCGCGCTGCGCGGCAACTCCAACAAGCTGATCGCCCGCGAGCTCGGGATCAGCGACGGCACCGTCAAGACCCACCTGCGCGCGATCTACCAGGAGCTGGGCACGCGCAACCGCACCGAGGCCGTCTACATGGCCGCGGAGCAGGGCGTCCGGATCTCGTAGCGCGGCGCCGGCGCGGCCTGCGCCGGCCCTTCCCCGCGCCGCCGCTCCACCGGTACCAGCACCTCCATCCCGCAGGTCCAGCCCTGCGGCCCGCGGCGCGCCCGCAGCAGGCCGCAGCCGCCGGCGGGCGCCTCGAAGCGCCTGGCCTCCACGGTGCAGCGGTAGGACTCGCGCTCCACCGTGAAGGTGAAGTCGTCCTGCCACAGCAGGTTGGCGACCTCCTCGTTGGCGAACGGATAAGGTGCGTACAGCGGCGGCGCGTGCAGCGCGGCGAAGTCCACGGCCTTGCCCGTGCGCGTGTTGACGACGCGCACGCGCGCGTCGCACGCCAGGTGCGCGTCGCCGGAGAGGAACACCACGTCCCGCACCTCGTGCTCGCACAGCCACGCGAGCAGCCCGTGCAGCGAGGCGGGGTAGCCCTGCCACGTGTCCAGGTACAGCGGCGCGTCCATGTTGATGCGGGCGCGCGGCAGCAGCATGGAGGCGCAGGTCACGATCTTCAACGCGTCCGGCGCGGGCTCGGCCAGCCAGTCGTGCAGCTCGGAGGTCTGCTGCTCGCCCAGCATCAGCGCGGTGGCGAGCGTGGACTCGTTGCGTGGGTCGCGGCGCGTGCGGCTGTCGGCCATGAACAGGCGCCAGCCCGGGCCCCGCTCCACCAGGTGCAGGTTCGTTCGCTGTTGCTCGCGGCGCTGGAACCTCCAGAACTGCGGCAGCGCCGCGGCCAGCAACTCCATGGACCGCGGGCCGGCCGGCTCCCAGTTGTCCTCGATCTCGTGGTCGTCCGGCGTCATGCGCCGGCGGGCCAGCAGCGTCTGCGGCAGCTGCGCGAACGGCCCGGACGCGCGGCTGCCGAATTCGTCGTAGGCGAGGCGGTAGCGGTCGTCGGCACGCGCGGGGTCGAGCAGCCCGTAGGTCGCGTCGGCGTAGACCTGGTCGCCGAGCAGCAGCAGGCGCTGCGGCAAGGCTTGCCCGGGTGCCTGCAGGTACTCCGCCAGCGCGCCGTAGGCCCGGTAGGCGACGCGCCGGTCCAGCATGCCGGCCGGGTACTGGCAGCTGCAGAAGGCGAATTCGAGTCCGGACGGCGCCGCCTCCGCGTCCTCGCCTGACGCGAAGCCCCTGGCCTGTGCGGCGGCGCGCGCTGCCGGGACGGCCGGAACGACGAGCAGGTCGAGGTCGAGGTCCGCGCGGTCCCGGACGCGCTCGAAGGCCTCGCGCAGGTCGCGTGCCGGGACTTCCGTGGGCAGCCCGTCCCCGGCCGGCAGCGCGGCGAGCTTCAGCGTGAGGTACACCTTGCCGGCATGCTCGGCCGGCTGGTCGTAGCAAAGCAGGCACAGGAAATGGTCGGCGCCCGGCGCATCGGGCAGGGGGACGGCGGTCCAGGCGCTGTCGTCCACCCGTGTGAGGGGGAGCGCGGACTGCGCGGGCGCGACGAAGGCCCAGCCGCCGGCGTCCTTGCGCAGCGGCACGAACACGGCGCCGGCCGGGCCGAGGCCTTCCTCGGACTGCACCTGCCAGGCGCCCTCGCCAGGCTGGAGGTCGGTGGGCGGCAGTTTCCACAGCGAATCCATGCGTGCCTCACAGGTTGGCGGAAATGTGCGGGAACACGTCGCGCGCCGCGTGCTCGCCGATCAGGCAGTCCTGGTGGCCGTAGCCGGGGATCTCCACCGCGGCATACGGGATGCCCGCGAACGCCATCTGCGTGCGCATCACGTCGAGCGTCTTCACGTCGGCGAGGCCGTTCTCGGCGCCGTGGATGCTGACCGTGCCGCGCTTCGGCCAGCGCCGCTGCAGCACGCCGCGGCTGGTGTCGAAGGGCCGGCCGTTCGCGTCGGTGATCGTGTTGCGGCGCGCGAAGTGGATCGCCTGCGCCACCGTGTCCAGGTTCAGCGGCCCGAACAGGTCCTCGATCGCCGCGAGCGTGCGGTCTGCGACGTTGGCCAGCTTGAAGTCGCGCGCGTAGAGCGCGTCCATGCGGTGCCGGAAGCCGGCCCAGGGCGTGCGCGCCCACGGCACCTCGGGGTTCTCGCGCGCGAATTCCTCCGCCGGGTAGGGCAGGGTGGCCAGCAGGCGGTCCAGCAGGTTGCCGGCGAGCGTGCGGTCTGCCGGCACGCGGAACTGGTAGTCGTCCGCGAACACGAGGCGCCGCAGCAGGCGCTGGAAATAGGCGCGCAGCACGTTGTCGTCGCGGTACACCAGCACCGGGCCCTTCTGGCACAGGACGATGCGGTCGATGTTCTCCTGCAGCGCCTCCAGTTCGTCGTGCCAGCGCCTGGGCGTGGGCCGGTCGCCCTCGGCATGCTTGAACCGATCCAGGTCCTTGGGCCCCGTGAGCAGGGCCATGCTGAGCATGACGGCGCCGATGCAGTGCGCCACGACGCCCACGCGCAGCTGCGTCACCTCCCGGATGTAGGCGATCGCGCGCGGCAGGTCGGCGAAGGCGGCGTCCTCGAAGCGCCAGGGCTGCCGCGCGGTCGGCATGCCGCAGCTCGTGCGCAGGTCCAGCACCCAGACGTCGCGCCCGGCGTTCCAGAGGTGGCGCGCGAGCGGCTCGGGGATGGCCTCGTGCGTGAAGGTGGTGCCGCTGGCGCTGTAGCCGTGCACCAGCGCCACCGGCGGCTTGCCCGGATTGGCGTAGCGCGTCAGGCGCACGAAGGCGGGAATGGGCGAGTCCGGGGCTTCGAGCGGCAGCTCCACGTGGCGCGGCGCCGGCAAGCCGGTGATCGGCCCCGGCAGCAAGCGCGGCTCGCGCGGCGCGGGGCGGTCGGGCGCGCGGAAGGACCAGAGGTGGATGCTCACCAGCATGCGCGCCCAGCACAGCGCGAAGGAGGCGAACTCGGCGAGCGCGACGACCTGGTTCTCCTGCCGGATGATGCGCAGCAGCGGCACGCCCTGCTTGACGATGAAGCGGCAGTCGAGCGCCAGCACCGGGCTGCCACCCAGCGGGAAGCCGTGCAGCCGCAGCTCGGTGAGCTGCCGCCACGGGTTGCCGTGCAGGATGTAGGTGAGGCACTTGGTGCCGCGCACCGGCGTGCCGGCGGCGATCGCCGGCGCGGGCGACGGGCCCGTCCAGGGACGCTCGACCTGCACGACGCGCAGGTCGTAGGAGAACACGCGGCGCTCCGCCGCACGCGCGGCGGAAGCGATGAACACGCCGGCCTTGAACGGCTGGTCCACCGCGCCCGTGAACAGGTCCCAGGCTTCGCGCTTGCCGCGGTTGCGCCACCACGCATGCATGGCGCGCAGCACGCGCACAGGCGTGTGGAAGCCGGCGGCGTGCTCGCGGATGGTGAGCGACCCCTGCAGCTGCGCCGCGAAAATCGCGCGGGCCGTGCGCTCGTGTTCGTCCAGCGTCAGCAGCTCGCGCCGCGCGTCGTGGCGGTTGTCGTAGATGCGCAGCCAGGACTTCGGCGCATACAGGTGCACTTCGCGCGAGGCCTGTCCGGTCAGCTGCGCCAGGTCGCTGCGCAGGTAGCACAACGTGAGCTCGACCCAGTGATCGCCGGCCGGACCGGCCAGCCGCTCGACGAGTTCCACCTCCGTCGCCTGCGGCCGCGGTGGCGTGCACTGCGGCGGCTGCCGGTAGACCGGTCGCGGATGCACGGGCGGCGGCAGGGCCGGCCGGGTGGGCGCGGGCTTGCTGCCGCCGGCCGGATCGCCCGGTTCCAGCAGCCAGCCGAGCAGCCATTCCGGCAGCAGCACCGGCAGCCAGCGGCGGAGGGAAGGCAGGCGGAACACCGGCTGCGCGCCCTCGATGCTGGCAGCGTGCGCCGTCGTGATCTGCAGGTCGATTGGCTCCTGCGGCACCGGCTGCACCGTGGCGGAGGGCGCCTGCGTGCGCGGCTGGACGGCGCGGATCCAGTTCCATTCCTGCGCGAGCGCGCGGCTGGCGCGCAGCGCCAGCGTGGCGATGGTCAGCGCGGGGTTGGATCCCACCGAGCAGGGCAGGATCGAGCCGTCCAGCACGACGAGGTCGCTCCAGGGCTCCGAACCTTTCTTCGTCACGCGGAACACCTGGCCCAGGTGGTTCACGACGCCGTCCACGTGCGAGCTCCCCATGGGGCAGCCGCCGAGCGGGTGCACCGTCAGCACCGGGCCGCGCTCCTGCACCAGCGTCTCCATTTCCACGGGCACCGGGCGCCACGCGGGGTTGGGCAGGACGGCGCCGGCCCGGGCGCGTTCGAGCGCGCGGCGCGCCTGTTCGTAGCCGGCTTCCAGCCAGCGCGAGTTGCGCACCTCGGACCATTCCACGCCCGCGCGGCCTTCCAGCGCCGGGTTGCCCGGGATCACGACGTGGCCTTGCGCCTCGTCGTGGCCGACCAGTCCCACCAGCAGCGTGTTGCGCATGGCTTCCGGGTCCACCGCCATGCTGTCGAGCCCGTGCCGGCGCTGCCCGGGCGAGCGCCCCGGGCGCTTCGGCAGGCGGTTCAGCAGGCCGGCCGTCGTGACGGTTTCGTCGAACAGCCGCTTGAGCGCCGCCGGCACGGCGAACTCCTCCATCAGCGGCGGCGGGATCGTCTCCTGCGCGGCGGCGTCCCAGGCGAGTTCCACGACCCCGGTGATCGTCGGGCCGATCCTGCGGCCCTTCAGCGCGACCCATTCGTCGGTGGTGGTGTCCACGGGCTGCGGCCCGCCGTGGGCCGCCACGAGGTTGTCGCCGTTGCAGGAGAAGCCGGAGCCCAGGCGCGCCGAGGGCGAGACCGCCGCGCGCGAGTGCATCAGGATCTCGGTGCTGCCCAGCGTGCCGGCCGCGAGGATCACCTTGGCCGCGCGGATCTTCAGCACCTCGTGGCGCGCGCGCAGCGAGGCGTCGGTGTAGACGGTGTGCACCAGCCAGCCGCCGCGCGGATGCGGCTCCACCTGCAGCACGGTGCCGCCGGTGTAGAGCTCGGCGCCGGCGGCGCGCGCCTGCGCGAGCAGGGTGGTGTCGAGCGAGCGCTTGGCGCCGACGTTGCAGCCCGTCATGCAGTCGCCGCACAGGCTGCAGGGCGGGAAGTCGGGGTCCCCCGGCTGCGTCTGCACCGTGATCTCCGCGTCGCGGAAGCGCGCGCCGGCATGGCGCGCCACGCGCTGCAGCGCGGCGGTCTTGGGCAGGGGTTGGCCCTGCAGTTCCGGGTGCTCCTGCGTGAAGCGGGGCGCCGCGTGCAACCGCTGCTTCACTTCGTCGAACAGGGGCTCGAGTTCCGGCGCGATGTTCCCGGGCAGCGCCTGGCCGTCGCGCCAGCGCGGCTTCTCCATCACGCCGGCGTTGATCAGGGAGCCGCCGCCCAGGCCGTTGCCCAGCAGGGCGGACACGTGCGGGCCGATGCGCACGTCCAGCAGGGCGTCGGGGCGGCCCAGGAGTTTCTCGCGGCCGCGGCGGTGCACCCGCACGTGCGGCAGCAGTTCCTGCAGGCTGGAGGGGAACATGCCGGGCGCGTATTCCTTGCCGCGTTCCAGCACGCAGATGCGCAGCCGCGTGCCGTCGGCGTGGCGCCAGGTGGCGAGTTCCGCGGCGGCCATCGCGCCGCCATAGCCGCTGCCCACGACGAGCACGTCGATGGGCGGGTCGAACGGGTATTTCCTCAGCTCGCCGTAGTCGCGGGATTGCCAGCGCAGGCCGGCAGGCGAGGGGTCAGGGTCGGGCGGGTTCATGGCGGGGGCCCTTCTGGTCGAGGATGCGCCCCAGTTCGGCCTGCAGCGTCGGCAGGCTGACCGGTTTGTGCAGGAGCTTGATGCCCGCACGCGTCGCTTCCTGCAGGCGGTCCGGTGCGGTGTCGCCGGTGATCAGGACGGCCGGCGTGCGGCCGATGGCCTCGGTGATGCGCGCGATGGCGTCGATGCCGGACTCGCCGTTGCGCAGGCGCATGTCGGCCAGCACGACGTCGGGCCGCGCGTCCAGCGCCTGCTGCGTCGCCTCGGCCACCGAGCAGGCCTCGACGAACCGGCAGCCCAGTTCCTCCAGCAGCACGCGCATGCCGGTGCGCACCGAGCGCTCGTCGTCGATCACCAGCACCGTCAGGCCGCCGAGGCTCTGGCTGCGCGCGGGTTCGCTGGGCGCCGGCGCGAGCGCGCCGTAGGTTTCCAGCGGCAGCTTCAGCGTGACGGTGGTGCCCCGGGCGTCCGAGCGCAGGTCCAGCGCGATGCCCAGCAGCCTGCAAAGGCGCCGCACGATGGACAGGCCCAGGCCCAGCCCCTTGGCGCGGTCGCGCTCGGGGTTGTCGACCTGGTAGAACTCCTCGAAGACCATGGCCTGCTCCGCCGGCGGGATGCCGCGGCCCGTGTCTTCCACCGAGATCAGGGCGCAGGCGTCCTCGACGCGCAGGCGCAGCGCGATGTCGCCGCTCTGGGTGAACTTGATCGCGTTCTCGGTCAGGTTGCGCAGCACGCGCAGCACCAGGGCCGGGTCGGTCCAGCAGCGCACGCCCGTGGGCGCGTCGAGCACGGCGCGCAGGCCCTTCTCCTCGATGGCGGCGCGCATCTCGGCGTGGTGCATGCGCAGCATCTCGCCGAGGTCCACGATCTTGCGCACCGGCTCGACGACGCCGGCGTCGAGCTTGGAGATGTCGAGCAGCTGGTCCAGCTGTTCCGACAGGGCGACCGTCACCTGGCTCAGCAGGTCGACCACCTCGCGGTCGCGGCCCTCGATGGGACGCAGCGAAAGCGCGGCGACCAGCAGCCCGATGGTGTGCAGCGGCTGGCGCAGGTCGTGGCTGGCGGCGGCGAGGAAGCGCGTCTTGGCCTGGCTCGCCTGGTTGGCGACGGCCAGCGCCTCGCGCAGCTTCGCGGCCATCTCGCGGTCCTGGAAGCGGATCTGCACCGACTCGCTGAAGTTGCGCCAGGCGTTGTCCGCCAGGCCCACCACGATCCACAGGTAAAGCGCCGTCAGCACGGCCAGCGACAGCTCGATCCAGCCGGCCGGCATGCCGCCGGGATTGGCGAGCCACCACAGCGGCAGCGTGCCCGCCGCCGGAACCATGTAGGCGAGGTAGATCGAGCGGTGGCCCGCCGTCGTGCCGACCGCGCCGGTGCACAGGCCCAGGATCAGCAGGGAGAAGAAGGAACGCTCCGCATCGAGCAGAACGGGGAAGGCGGCGAGGCTCAGGCCGTGCATGCAGCCGTTGATGCAGCTGAGCGTGACGGCGGTGCGCATGCGCTGGCGCGTGGGCACCTGCGTCTGCAGCGGCAGGCGGCCCAGCCAGTGGCGGCGCACCAGCAGCAGCGCGATGGCGGCCAGCAGCCACACGGCGGGGATCCAGGGGGGCATGCGCTGCGCGGCGATCAGCGCCACCACCAGCAGCAGGATGCCGACGGCGACCGGCACGCGCCGGCTCTGTTCGGCCAGCAGCTCCAGCAGGCGCTGCTGGACTTCCTCGCGGGGCGCCTTGGCGCCGGCTGTCTGCATCAGGTCGCCCCCTCTCGTGTGCCTCGCAGCGGAGTATGGATGCTGCGTGCGCGCGTGTCTTCTGCTCAATGGGGGATCTCCCGGTGCGCGCCGCCGCGGCGCATCCATAATCGCGCGGCCATGGAGAAGCGCGCAGCCATCGTCGGCGTCGGCAACATGGGCGGGGGCATGGCCGCCCGCCTGCTGGACTGCGGCTGGGAAGTGGCGGTGTGCGACCTCGTGCCGGAGAAGGTCGAGGCCCTGGTCCGATGCGGCGCCAGCGCGGCAGCGACGCCGCGCGCCGCCGCGGCCGGCGCCGCGGCGCTGATCGTGTGCGTGGTCGATGCACAGCAGGCGGACGAGGTGCTGTTCGGCCGCGACGGCGCGGCGGAGGCGCTCGCCCCGGGCTGCGCCGTGCTGCTGTGTCCCACCATCGCGCCAGCGGACGTCGAGCGTCTTGCCGCGGCCTTGGTGGAGCGGGGGCTCGCCGCGATCGACGCGCCCATGTCCGGCGGCCCGGCCCGCGCGCGCGACGGCAGCATGAGCCTGATGGTCGCCTGCCCCGACGCCGCCTTCGATGCGAACCGTCCCTTGCTGGACGCGCTCAGCGCCAGGCTCTTCCGCGTGGGCAGCCGCTGCGGCGACGGCGCCCGCACCAAGCTGGTCAACAACCTCCTGGCGGCCATCAACCTCGCCGGCGCCGCCGAGGCCATCGCGCTGGCCGAGCGGCTGGGGCTGGACGCCGCGCGCACGCTGGACGTGATCGAGCAATCGAGCGGGCAGAGCTGGATCGGCTCCGACCGCATGCGGCGGGCGCTGGCCGGCGACTTCGCGCCGCGCGCGCACGTGACGCTGCTGCAGAAGGACTCGCGCCTCGCGCTCGAGGCGGCGCGCGCGGCCGGCTTCGCCGCGCAGCTCGGGCCGGCGGCGCACGAAGCCTTCGATCGCGCGGTCGCGGCCGGCGACGGGGCGCTCGACGACGCGGCGCTGCTCAAGCTGTTCCGTGCCGCGTGAGGGCGCGATGACCGTCGCGCCACGGGGGCGCAACCCGCCGCCTACAATGGTCCGATGATCTCCCGCGAACCCACCATCGAGCGCCTGGCGACGGCCCGGGCGCTGCTGCTCGAACCCTTCGGCCTGGACGAAACGCACCTCGCGCGCGCGCTGGCGGAGATCCGCGCGCACAAGGTGGACGACGCCGACCTGTACTTCCAGTACACGCGCAGCGAGGGCTGGAGCCTGGAGGAGGGCATCGTCAAGACCGGCAGCTTCAGCATCGACCAGGGCGTGGGCGTGCGGGCGGTCAGCGGCGAGAAGACGGCCTTCGCCTATTCCGACGACATCTCCGAGGCCTCGCTGCTGGACGCGGCGCGCACGGTGCGCTCGATCGCCGCGGCGGCGAAGAACGGCCGGGCCCGGGTGCCGGCCCAGCAGGTCGCCGGCAGCCGGTCGCTGTACCAGGGGCTGGATCCGATCGCCACGCTGGACAGCACCGCCAAGGTCAAGCTGCTGGAGCGCGTGGAGCAGATGGCCCGCGCCAAGGACCCGCGCGTGGCGCAGGTGATGGCCGGGCTGGCGAGCGAGTACGACGTCGTGCTGGTCGCGCGCGCCGACGGCACGCTGGCCGCGGACGTGCGGCCCCTGGTGCGCCTGTCGGTCACGGTGATCGCCGAGCAGAACGGCCGGCGCGAGATGGGCTCGGGCGGCGGCGGCGGGCGCTTCGGCCTCGCGTACTTCGACGACGCCCACCTGCAGTCCTATGTGGACGACGCGGTCAGCGCGGCGCTGACCAACCTCGAGTCGCGTCCGGCGCCCGCCGGCGAGATGACCGTGGTGCTGGGCCCCGGCTGGCCCGGCATCCTGCTGCACGAGGCCGTGGGCCACGGGCTGGAAGGCGACTTCAACCGCAAGGGCTCCAGCGCCTTCAGCGGCCGCATCGGCCAGCGCGTCGCCGCGAGGGGCGTGACGGTGCTGGACGACGGCACCATCGCCGACCGCCGCGGCTCGCTCAACGTGGACGACGAAGGCAACCCGAGCCAGCGCAACGTGCTGATCGAGGACGGCATCCTGCGCGGCTACATCCAGGATTCGCTCAACGCCCGCCTGATGGGCGTGACGCCCACCGGCAACGGCCGGCGCGAGAGCTATGCGCACATCCCGATGCCGCGCATGACCAACACCTACATGCTGGGCGGCGACAGGCCCGCCGAGGAAATCGTCGCGAGCATCGAGAAGGGCCTGTACGCCACCAACTTCGGCGGCGGCCAGGTCGACATCACCTCCGGCAAGTTCGTGTTCTCCGCCAGCGAGGCCTGGTGGGTCGAGAAGGGCAAGCTGCTCTATCCCGTGAAGGGCGCGACCATCGTCGGCAACGGCCCGGACGCGCTCACCCGCGTCAGCATGATCGGCAACGACATGAAGCTGGACACCGGCGTGGGCACCTGCGGCAAGGAAGGCCAGAGCGTCCCGGTCGGCGTGGGCCAGCCCACCCTGCGCATCGACGGCCTCACCGTCGGCGGCACCGCCTGACGGGCGGAAGCTGCCGCCTGACCGGCGGAAGCCGCCGCCTGGAGGCCGGGCCCCCCGCGCCCGCCGCCAGCGGGAATACTGGCCCCCCGGCCCGACCATGAACACCGTCCCGTCCACGTCCCGCCTGCCGCTGGAAGCGCGCTCCCGTTTCCCGAGCATCCACACGTTCGGGGAGTGGAGCAACTTCCTGCGCACGGCGATGGCCGACGAGGAGAGCAGCCAGTTCTCCGAGGGCATGCAGCAGCTGGCGCTGGTCGCCGAGGCGGTGCTCGCCGCCCTGCGCCTGGACCGGCGCCGCCAGCATGCGGCGCCGGTGCTGATGGACATGCTGACGGCCCTGCGCGACCACCGCGCCATGGTGGCGGGCAGCCTGGGCCCGGCCTGGCGCGGGCTCTACGAATACGCCGCCTACCTGCAGGCGCTGGACCAGTTCCGCGTGCAGATCCACCAGTGGCTGCTGGACCTGCGCCCCTGGGACGACGAGCTGCAGGTGACCGCCGACGACTTCGCCCTGGTGGCGTGGCGCACGCTCGGCGAAGGCATGCTGCTGGCCGACATGTACGAGCACTGGCTGGAGCAATGAAGCCACACCGGCGCGCATGCCGCGTGCGCGCTCCCCGTCCCGTGTGCTACATTTTCGGCATGCGTTCCGTTCGCGGCTTCTTCTTTGGCTACTTTTGGTTCTCCAGCGCCTCCGGCGGAAGAGAGATCTGAGCGTACCCGCGATCCACGCAACGAACCTCGAAAAACCGCCGGTCCCCGGCGGTTTTTTTTTGGCCCTCGCAAACCACCACACCACAGAGAGAAGCCCGTCCATGAGTCCCAAAGCCATCCCCGCCGACCATGCCTGGCAGCGCCCCGCCGACAAGACCAGCCAGACCGACGACCAGCGCATCAAGGACATCACCGTGCTGCCTCCGCCCGAACACCTGATCCGGTTCTTCCCGATCCGCGGGACGGCCGTGGAGGGCCTGATCAGCCACACCCGGCGTGCCATCCACGAGATCATGACCGGCAAGGACGACCGCCTGCTGGTGGTGATCGGCCCCTGCTCCATCCACAACCCCACGGCGGCGCTCGAGTACGCGACGCGCCTGCGGGAGGCGCGCCGCAAGCACGCGGACACGCTGGAGATCGTGATGCGCGTGTACTTCGAGAAGCCGCGCACGACGGTCGGCTGGAAGGGCCTGATCAACGACCCCTACCTCGACGAGAGCTACCGCATCGACGAGGGCCTGCGCATCGCGCGCCAGCTGCTGATCGAGATCAACCGCCTGGGCGTGCCGGCCGGCAGCGAGTTCCTGGACGTGATCTCGCCGCAGTACATCGGCGACCTGATCTCCTGGGGCGCGATCGGCGCGCGCACGACCGAGAGCCAGGTGCACCGCGAGCTCGCCTCCGGCATCTCGGCGCCCATCGGCTTCAAGAACGGCACCGACGGCAACATCAAGATCGCCACCGACGCGATCCAGGCCGCGGCCCGCCCGCACCACTTCCTGTCGGTGCACAAGAACGGGCAGGTCGCGATCGTGCAGACCAACGGCAACCGCGACTGCCACGTGATCCTGCGCGGCGGCAAGGCGCCCAACTACGATGCCGCGAG
This sequence comes from Ramlibacter sp. bp-362, assembly GCF_054956735.1. Taxonomy (NCBI): domain Bacteria; kingdom Pseudomonadati; phylum Pseudomonadota; class Betaproteobacteria; order Burkholderiales; family Comamonadaceae; genus Ramlibacter; species Ramlibacter sp. bp-362. The sequence goes on along the minus strand of NZ_JBUDXE010000001.1, from coordinate 32,697 downwards.
CGTGGCGGCGGCCTGCCGCGAACTGGAGGCGGCGAAGCTGCACCCGACGCTGATGGTGGACTGCAGCCACGCCAACAGCAGCAAGCAGCACGAGAAGCAGATGGACGTCGCCCGCGACATCGCCGGCCAGATCGCCGGCGGCTCGCGCAGCATCTTCGGCGTGATGGTCGAGAGCCACCTGGTCGCGGGTGCGCAGAAGTTCACGCCCGGCAAGGACGATCCGCAGGCGCTCGAATACGGAAAAAGCATTACCGATGCCTGCCTCGGCTGGAACGAGTCGCTGGACCTGCTGGAAACGCTCGCCGACGGCGTGCGCCGGCGACGGTAGGATTCCACGGAATACTTGCGCCTTATTTACATATAGTAACGAGCGGGGTATATTTGTTTCGACTCGGGAGACCGGGAGTCCGAGGAGAAACGGAATGAGCATCGAGGTCCCCCTGCTGCGCCTGGGCCTGGCGGGGTACACGGAGGCACAGCAGAAGGCGGCCGCGGAGATCGCCGCGAGCGCCGGGAGCACGCGCGCGAACTGGGCCGTCGGTCCCTTCGCCGAAGCGGACGCATGGTGGCTCGAAGGCAGCCGCACCCTGCTCATGCCCAACCAGCACCTGCGCGTGCAGCCCGCCGTGCCCTCCGGCCGCTCGGTGCAGATCGCCCTGGCCGACGTGGACCGGCCGGTGGCCTTTTCCCTGCCCATCACGGCCGCCGGCTTCAAGCCCGCCGTCACCTTCGCCCTGGAGGACCGCGACGCCGGCCTCGCCGTGCTGAACCAGTTCGCGGACTGGATGCAGACCATGCTGTCGCAGTTCGCGCTGGCGTCCAGCATCACCGAGCACCAGCCCAGCCTGGGCTCCGGTTCCTGGGAGGTGTTGCACGGCAGCGACCTGCTGGCCGTGGTGGACCTGAAGCTGGGTGCCGGCGTGCGCCCGGGCGTGACGGCCCGCGACCTGCAGGGCGCCAGCTGGTGCATCCGCGACCACGGCGCCGTCGTGATCCCGCCGAACTACCCGCGCGCGAGCGTGTCGCAGCTGATGTGGCAGTACGCGCAGCGCACCCAGCGCGACCTGCTGCCTCCCCACTACCGCACGCAGCCGCTGTTCTTCCGCCGCCCGCCGCGGCTGCCGCAGCGGCAGCTGAAGGACGCGCACCTGCTGCTGATGCGCGAGCTGGTGGCCCACCCGGGCATGAACTTCAACGGACTGCAGCAGGCCACCGGCCTGGGCGCCGAGGCGCTGGCCCGCTTCCTCTCCGCGCTCTACGTGGTGGGCTCGGTCACCTCCAACCCGAAGCGGGCCATGGGCGGCGGCGCCCGCCCGGCGGCCGGACGCGACGCGGCGTCGGCCAGCGAGCACAGCGTCTATTTCTCGGTGATGGACTCCTCGCCGCGGCCGCCGGACCTGTCCGACCTGCGCGCGTCCGACATGACGGCGCCGCTGCCGCTGATGCGGGAGTGATCCTCCTCCCTCTCCCCCTCGGGGGAGAGGGCTACGCGCCCCGCCCCAGCGTCTCCAGCAGCTTCGCGTGGATCCCGCCGAAGCCGCCGTTGCTCATGCACAGGATGTGGTCGCCGGGCACGGCGACGGCCTGCACCTGCTGCACCAGTTCCGGGATCGTCTGCGCCACGCGCGCCTTCGCGCCCATGGGCTGCAGCGCCTCCGCCGGATCCCAGCCCAGCCCGCCCGCGTGGCAGAAGGACAGGTCGGCCTGCTCCAGGCTCCAGGGCAGCTGCGCCTTCATGGTCCCCAGTTTCATGGTGTTGCTGCGCGGCTCGAACACGGCCAGGATCCGCTGCGCGCCGACCTGGCGCCGCAGCCCGTCGATGGTCGTGCGGATCGCGGTCGGGTGGTGCGCGAAGTCGTCGTACACCGTGATGCCGTTGGCGACGCCGCGCACTTCCATGCGGCGCTTGACGTTGCGGAACTCGCGCAGCGCCGCCGCCGCCACGGGCGGCGTGACGCCCACGTGCTGCGCGGCGGCGATCGCCGCCAGCGCGTTCAGCTGGTTGTGCACGCCGCCGACGTCCCAGTGCACCTGCGCGGCGCGATGTCCCTGCTCCAGCACGTCGAAGCGGGTGGGTTCGCCCTCGGCGCGGAAGTCGCTCACAGCCGCGCCGAAGGTCCGCACTTCGCTCCAGCAGCCCTGGTGCAGGACGCGGGCGAGGCTTTCCTCCAGGCCGTTGACCACGACCCGCCCGGTGGACGGGATGGTGCGCACGAGGTGGTGGAACTGCCGCTCGATCGCCGCCAGGTCGTCGAAGATGTCGGCGTGGTCGAACTCCAGGTTGTTCAGGATCGCCGTGCGCGGCCGGTAATGGATGAACTTGCTGCGCTTGTCGAAGAAGGCCGTGTCGTACTCGTCGGCCTCGATCACGAAGGGCGTGAGCGGCCGCGCCGTGTTGCCCAGCCGGGCCGATACGCCGAAGTTGAGCGGCACGCCGCCGACCAGGAAGCCGGGCTGCAGGCCGGCATGCTCCAGGATCCAGGCGAGCATGGACGTGGTGGTGGTCTTGCCGTGCGTGCCGGCGACGGCCAGCACGTGCCGGCCCTGCAGCACGTTCTCTGCCAGCCACTGCGGCCCGCTGGTGTAGCGCAGGCCCTGGTCGAGGATCGCCTCCATCAGCGGGAAGCGCGGCGTGCCGTCGGGCAGCCGGGCGCGCGAGACGACGTTCCCCACCACCCAGACATCGGGCTTGAGCGCGAGCTGCTCGGTGCCGAAGCCCTCGATGAGGTCGATTCCGAGCGAGCGCAGCTGGTCGCTCATGGGCGGATAGACGCCGGCATCGCAGCCGGTCACCTTGTGCCCCGCCTCGCGGGCGAGCGCGGCGAGACCCCCCATGAACGTGCCGCAGATGCCGAGGATATGGATGTGCATGAGGGCGGATTATCCGGGGCGGTGGCGAGTCAGCCGCGCGAGGGGCCGGAATGGGTGCCCTGCGGCAGGATTTTTAACGCAGAGGACGCAGAGGTAACGCAGAGAACGCAGAGAAAAACCATTTTGTATTGGTCTTCTCTGCGTTCCTCTGCGAAACCTCTGCGTCCTCTGCGTTCTGAATGCTTGAATCCCCACCCACCTATCTCGGGAAGCGCTCCCGCAGCTTCAGCTTCCAGAACTTTCCCGTGGACGTGCGCGGGACGGCGTCGATGAATTCGTAGCGTTCGGGCAGCTGCCATTTGGCGAAGCTGTGCTTCAGCAGGTGCTCGTTCAGTTCGCCCGGGTGGGTGTCGGCGCCTTTCTTCAGCACCACGCAGGCGAGCGGACGTTCGCTCCACTTCTCGTCGGGGATGGCGATCACGGCGGCTTCGGCCACCGACGGGTGGGCCATGAGCGCGTTCTCCAGGTCCACCGAGCTGATCCACTCGCCGCCGGACTTGATCAGGTCCTTGGTGCGGTCGGTGATGCGCAGGAAGCCGAGTTCGTCGACACAGGCGACGTCGCCGGTGCGCAGCCAGCCGTCCTCGGTGAACTTCTCCGCGCTCACCGGCACCTCGTGATAGCTGCCGGTGATGAAGGGCCCGCGCACCTGCACCTCGCCCACGCTCTTGCCGTCCCAGGGCTGCTCGCCCTCGTCGCCCCACACGCGCAGGTCCACCAGCGGCACCGGTACGCCGGCCATGGCGGCGCGGCGGTATTTCTCCGCCTCGGGCGCGTCCTGCAGTTCGGCGCGGGGATAGGAGATCGTGCAGACCGGCGAGGTCTCGGTCATGCCCCAGCCCTGCTCGATCCAGATGCCGTGCCGGTCGAACGCGCGGATCAGCGCCTCCGGCACGGCCGCGCCGCCGACCAGCGAACGCATGCCGCGCGGCAGCTTCCAGCGGCCGTGGTGCGGCGAGTCCTTCGCCTGCGCCGCATCGTAGGCCTGGATCAGTCCCATCCAGATCGTCGGCACGCCCAGCGACAGCGTCGGCGGCTCCAGCTGCATCAGGTCCAGCAGGTCCTCGGGGTGCAGGTGCGGGCCGGGGAAGACGAGCTTCACGCCCATCATGACCGCGCCGTAGGGCATGCCCCAGCTGTTGGCGTGGAACATGGGCGTCACCGGCATCACGACGTCGGTGCCGCGCAGTCCCCAGAAATCGCCCAGGCTGGCGACCAGCGTGTGCAGGACCGTCGACCGGTGCGAGTACACGACGCCCTTGGGCCGCCCGGTCGTGCCGGACGTGTAGCACATCGCGACGGGGTCGTTCTCGTCGTGCGGCGCGTACTCGAACCCGTCCGGGTCCGCGTCCGCCAGCAGCGCTTCGTAGTCCGCGAACTCCGCGGGCACGGGCGCGCCGGAGAAGGGGAACACGATCACCTTCTCGAAGCGGTGCAGGCCGGCGAACTGCCGGTACAGCGGCAGCAGCACGTCGTCGACCACCAGGAATCGGTCGCTGGCGTTGCCGGCGATCCAGCCGATCTCGTCCGGCGCCAGGCGCAGGTTGAGCGTGTGCATCACGCCGCCCGCGGCCGGGATGCCGAAGTAGCACTCCAGGTGGGCGTGGTGGTTCCAGCAGAGCGTGGCCACCCGCTCGCCCTTGCGCAGCCCGAGCCGCTGCAGCGCCGAAGCCAGCGCCCGCGTGCGCCGGTGGAACTCGCCGTAGCTGTGGCGGCGCAGGGACTTGTCGGGCAGGCGCGAGACGATCTCGTTGCCATGGAACAGCTGGCCCGCGCGCTCCAGCAGGTGGTTGAGCGACAGCGGCGTCGCCGTCATCGTGCTTTGCATGGCCCGTCTCCCGGAGAGTGGACAAGCCACTGTACGGGCGGGGGGCAGGGCGGGCAATGCAGAATCCACCGGATGGACAGCCTGCAGTCGGAAATCGCCGCCACGGCCGCCCGCATGGTGGTGGAAGAGGGCCTGGAATATGGCGCCGCCAAGCGGCGGGCCGTGAAGCAGATGGGCCTGAACGCGCGCACCGCGCTGCCGGACAACGACAGCGTGGAGGACGCCGTCCTGGAATACATCTCCCTGTTCTGCGCCGACACGCAGCCGGCGCAGCTCGCGGCGCTGCGGCGCCTGGCGCTCACCTGGATGGAGCGCCTCGCGGAGTTCCGCCCGCACCTGGGCGGGGCCGTGTGGCACGGGACGGCCACGCGCCTGTCGGACATCTACCTGCAGCTGTTCTGCGATGATCCCAAGTCCGCCGAGATCGCCCTCATCGAGCACGGGGTCGACTACACGCCGCGCACCGTCACGGGCTTCAACGGCGAGCCGGTCGAGGCCCTGAGCCTGAGCAGCATGAGCCGGGAGCTGGGCGAGCCCGTGGGCGTGCACCTGCTGGTGTACGACCACGACGACCTGCGCGGCGCGCTCAAGCCGGACGCCAAGGGCCGCACCCCGCGCGGCGACCTCGCGGCGGTGCGGGCGCTGATCGAAGAAGGAGAGAGATGAACGAGAACGTGAGCGCGGCGCCGCCCGGCGCCGGCCCGAACCGCCGCACCTGGATCGTCGGCGCCGTCGCGGCCGCCGGCGCGGTGGCGGGCGCCGGCTTCGCTTGGTGGCGGCAGCGCCTCGAAGCGGCCGACGAGGGCGTGGTGGAGCACCTGTGGTCGCTGCAGTTCGAGACCCCGCAAGGCAGCTCGCTGGAGATGGCCAGCTTCCGGGGCAAGCCGCTGCTGGTGAACTTCTGGGCCACGTGGTGCGCGCCCTGCATCGAGGAAATACCCTTGCTCGATGCGTTCTACCGGCAACATGCCGCCAACGGCTGGCAAGTCGTCGGCCTCGCGATCGACCAGCCCTCCTCCGTGCGCAAGTTCCTGCAACGCACCCCGGTCAGCTTCCCGATCGGGCTGGCCGGCCTGCAAGGCACGGAGCTGACCCGCAGCCTGGGCAACCAGGTGGGCGGCCTGCCGTTTTCCGTGCTGGTGGACGCCGGCGGCCGGATTCGCGAGCGTAGAATGGGGCAGCTCCACGAAGCCGACCTGAAAGCCTGGTCGGCCCCCGCGTGAGCGTCCGCAGGCCGTTCCGGCCGCTGTTCCCGTTGCTCTGAAGCCGCGGACGTTTAGACAAATTTGCAGTCCGTTCCCGCGAATTGCGGGAAGTAAGCGAATTTTGCTGTAAATTCGCCTCCTCTCAAGACGAGGCAGGAGAACCTCCCCATGGACTTGCGCAAACTCAAGACGCTGATCGACCTGGTGTCGGAATCCAACGTTTCCGAACTGGAGATCACCGAAGCGGAGGGCAAGGTCCGCATCGTGAAGGGCGGGCCCGCGGGCCAGGGCATGGCCGCGCCGATGATGATGCCGGCCGCCGTCGCCGCGCCCGCACCCGCGCTGGCACCGGCCGGCCCCGCACCCGCGGCCGCCGCGCCCGAAGCGCCCAAGGGCCACCAGGTCAAGTCGCCGATGGTCGGCACCTTCTACCGTGCCTCCTCCCCCGGCGCCAAGCCCTTCGTCGAGGTGGGCAGCCAGGTCAAGGAAGGCGAGACGGTCTGCATCATCGAGGCGATGAAGATCCTCAACGAGATCGAAGCCGACAAGTCCGGCACCGTCACCCAGATCCTGTGCGAGAACGGGCAGGCGGTCGAATACGGCCAGCCGCTGTTCGTGATCGAGTAAGCATGTTCAAGAAGATCCTGGTCGCGAACCGCGGCGAAATCGCGCTGCGCATCCAGCGGGCGTGCAACGAGCTGGGCGTGAAGGCGGTGATGGTCTACTCCGAGGCCGACCGCGAAGCCAAGTACGTCAAGCTGGCCGAGGAGGCCGTCTGCATCGGCCCGGCGCCCTCCAGCCAGAGCTACCTGAACATGCCGGCCATCATCTCGGCGGCCGAAGTCACCGACGCCGAGGCCATCCACCCCGGCTACGGCTTCCTCTCCGAGAACGCCGATTTCGCCGAGCGCGTGGAGAAGAGCGGCTTCCAGTTCATCGGCCCGACGCCCGAGTCGATCCGCCTGATGGGCGACAAGGTCTCGGCCAAGCAGGCCATGATCAAGGCCGGCGTGCCCTGCGTGCCCGGCTCCGACGGCGAGCTGCCGGACAACGCAGCGGAAATCCGCCGCATCGCCAAGGCGGTCGGCTACCCCGTGATCATCAAGGCCGCCGGCGGCGGCGGTGGCCGCGGCATGCGGGTCGTGCACACCGAGGCGGCGCTGGTGAACGCGGTGCAGATGACCAAGGCCGAGGCGCAGGCCGCCTTCGGCAATCCGGCCGTCTACATGGAGAAGTTCCTCCAGGACCCGCGCCACATCGAGATCCAGGTGCTGGCCGACAAGCACAAGAACGCCGTGTACCTGGGCGAGCGCGACTGCTCCATGCAGCGGCGCCACCAGAAGGTCATCGAGGAGGCGCCGGCCCCCGGCATCCCGCGCAAGCTGATCGAGAAGATCGGCGAGCGCTGCGCGGCCGCCTGCAAGAAGATCGGCTACCGCGGCGCCGGCACCTTCGAGTTCCTCTACGAGAACGGCGAGTTCTACTTCATCGAGATGAACACGCGCGTGCAGGTGGAGCACCCGGTCACCGAGCTCATCACCGGCGTCGACATCGTGAAGATGCAGATCCGGGTGGCCGCGGGCGAGAAGCTCCCCTTCAAGCAGGGCGACATCGTGCTGCGCGGCCACGCGATCGAGTGCCGCGTGAACGCCGAGGACCCGTACAGCTTCGTGCCTTCGCCGGGCCGGATCACGCAGTGGCACGCCCCCGGCGGCCCGGGCGTGCGGGTGGACTCGCACGTCTACAACAACTACTTCGTGCCGCCCAACTACGACTCGATGATCGGCAAGATCATCGTGCACGGCGACACCCGCGAGCAGGCGCTCGCGCGCATGCGCGGCGCGCTCGGCGAGACGGTGGTCGAGGGCATCAACACCAACATCCCCCTGCACCGCGAGCTGATGGTGGACGCCAAGTTCATGGACGGCGGCACCAACATCCACTACCTGGAAGAGTGGCTGTCGCATCACAAGCGCTAGCCGGATCATGTTCGAGCTGCGGCTGCTCTGCCCGGAGGAACGCGTCGAGGCGGTCGGCGACGCGCTGGAAGCCCTCGATGCGCTGAGCGTCTCGGTCGAGGACGCCGACGCGCAGACGCCCGCGGAGCAGGCGCTGTTCGGCGAGCCGGGCCTGCCGCCGCCCAAGGAAGGCTGGCAGCGCTCGGTCGTGATCGCGCTCTTCCCGGATGAAACGCAGGCGGCCGAGGCGGCCCGGCTGCTGCCGCCGCAGGACTTCTTCGCCGGCTGCAGGCTGCTGGGCATCCAGGCCGTGCCGGACCAGGACTGGGTGCGCCTCACGCAGTCGCAGTTCGAGCCGGTGCAGGTCACCCCCACGTTCTGGATCGTGCCCACCTGGCACGAGCCGCCGGCGCAGGCGCGCGAAGTCATCCGCCTCGATCCGGGGCTCGCCTTCGGCACCGGCACCCATCCCACCACCCGCATGTGCCTGCGCTGGATCGCGGCGCATCCCCCGCGCGGCGCGCGCGTGCTCGACTACGGCTGCGGCTCCGGCATCCTGGCCATCGGCGCGGCGAAGTTCGGCGCGGCCAGCGTGGACGCGGTGGACATCGACGAAGCGGCCGTGCGCGCCACCGAGGAAAACGCGCGGGCCAACGGCGTGCAGCTCGCCGCCGGCCTGCCCGACCGGGCGAGCGGCCGCTACGCGCTGGTGCTGGCCAACATCCTCGCCACGCCGCTGAAGGTGCTCGCCCCCCTGCTGTGCGCCCACGTCGCGCCCGGCGGCCACCTGGTGCTGGCCGGCATCCTCGCGCGCCAGGCCGAGGAGCTGCAGGCCGCCTACGCGCCGTACCTGCCGCTGCAGGTCAGCGACGAAGAGGAAGGGTGGATCCTCATGACGGCCCGGGCCTGAGCCTCCCTACAATCGCTGGCTCATGAGCCTGATCACCAGCTGCCCCGCCTGCGGCACGATGTTCCGCGTGGTACCGGACCAGCTGAAGATTTCCGAAGGCTGGGTCCGCTGCGGGCATTGCAGCGAGGTGTTCGACGCCACCGCCCACCTGAGCGACGAGTCCGTGCTGGGCCCGCTCGCGGACGCCCAGTCCACCCGCTCGGCCCCGCTGGAGCAGACGCTGCCCCAGGAGCCGGTGTCCGTCGCGCCGCCGCCACCCCCTCCGCCGCCGCCGCCGCCGTTCCGCCCGTCCGGGCCCGCCGTCTCGCGCGCGCTGCCCGAGGAGGACTCGCGGATGTCGTCCGACCCGTCCGACTTCTTCGGCGAGGAGGCGGTCGAGGCGCAGCTGGAGCCCTCGCCGCTGGACGCGCCCTTCGTGTTCCGCCGCTCCGAGGTCTCCCTGAGCCAGCTCGAGGCCGAGCCGGGGCGCGAAAGCCAGATCCTGCCCGAGGACCTGGAGCCGGCGGAGGAGCCCGAGGAGCTGGCCGACGTGTCCTTCGTGCGCCAGGCGCGCCGGCGGCAGTTCTGGCGGCGTCCGCTCGTGCGCGTGTTCCTGGCGCTGCTGGTGCTCGTGCTGGCCGCCGCGCTGCTGCTGCAGGCCGCCTACCACGACCGCGACCGGCTGGCCCTCGCGCAGCCGGCGCTGCGCCCGGCGCTGGAGCAGATGTGCGAGGTGCTGCACTGCAGCCTGGGCGCGCCGCGGCAGATCGAATCCATCGTGATCGAGAGCTCGGGCTTCAACCGCCTGCGCGACGACACCTACCGGCTCGCCTTCACGCTGCGCAACACGGCCAGCCTGCCGGTGGCCGCGCCCACGCTGGAGCTGACCATCACCGACGCGCAGGACCAGACCATCGCGCGCCGCGTGCTCACGCCGGCGGAACTCGGCGCCGGGAACCCGGTGATCCCGGCGGCCGGAGAATGGTCCCGCTCCGCCGGCATCGAACTCGATACCGCCGGCGGGCCCCGCGTCGCGGGCTACCGCCTGCTTGCCTTCTATCCCTGAACCAAGAAAGAAACCATGGCCGCCGTCATCTGCGGATCCCTCGCCTTCGACACCATCATGCGCTTCGAGGGCCGCTTCGCCGAGCAGATCCTGCCGGACCAGCTGCACATCCTCAACGTCTCCTTCCTGGTGCCCAGCCTGCGGCGCGACTTCGGCGGCTGCGCCGGCAACATCGCCTACAGCCTGAAGCTGCTGGGCGGCACGCCGCTGCCGATGGGCGCGGTCGGCAGCGACGGCGGCGACTACCTGCAGCGCCTGCAGCAGCTGGGGATCAGCAGCGAGTTCGTGCTGCGCGCGGACGACACCTACACGGCGCAGGCGATGATCATGACGGACCGCGACAACAACCAGATCACCGCCTTCCACCCGGGCGCGATGATGCAGGCGCACCAGGTGCAGGTGCGCGCGCGGCCGGACATCAAGCTGGGCATGATCTCGCCGGACGGGCGCGACGCGATGCTGCAGCACGCGCAGCAGTTCCACGCCGCGGGCATTCCCTTCGTGTTCGACCCGGGCCAGGGCCTGCCCATGTTCGACGGCAAGGAGCTCGCGCGCTTCGTCGACCTCGCCACCTGGGTGACGGTCAACGACTACGAAGGCAAGATGCTGAGCGAGCGCACGGGCTGGAGCAGCGCCGAGATCTCGCGCCGCGTGCAGGGCCTGGTGGTCACGCTGGGCGGCGAGGGCTGCGAAGTCTGGATCGACGGCGAGCTCACGCACGTGCCGGCGCAGAAGGCCGAGGCGATCGTCGACCCGACGGGCTGCGGCGACGCCTGGCGCGGCGCGCTGCTGTACGGCCTGGAGCAGGGCTGGTCGCTGGCGCGCTGCGCCGAACTGGGCAACAAGGTCGGCGCGATCAAGATCGCGAGCCGCGGGCCGCAGAACTACACGCTGGGATAGGAAGGAAGGCGGACAGCCGGACGCAGAGGTCGCAAAGGTTGCGCAAAAGTCGCAAAAGAAATCCTGATTGGATTTTGCGACTTCGGTTTTTCGGCTTTTGCGACCTTTGCGTCCGGTACCCGCTCCCGGTTTCCGGGCTTCAGCCCCGCGCGAGCGTGACCCCGCCGTCGACCACGATGGTTTCGCCGACCACGTAGTCGCCCGCGCGCGAGGCGAGGTAGATCGCCACGCCGGCCATGTCCTCGGTGTTGCCGATGCGGCCGGCGGGCACGCGCTGCGCCACTTCGTCGCCGTGGTCGCGCGCCTGCTTGTTCATGTCGGACGGGAAGGGCCCCGGCGCGATGCCGCTGACGACGATGTGATCCTGCGCCAGGCGCAGCGCCATGCGCCGCGTGAGGTGGATCAGGCCGGCCTTGCTCGCCGCGTACGAGTAGGTCTCCCACGGGTTCACCGAGATCCCGTCGATCGACGCGACGTTGATCACCTTCGCGGGCCGCTCGGGCTTCGCCCCGCGCTTGAGCGCCTCGTGCAGCGCCTGCGTCAGGAAGAAGGGCGTCTTCAGGTTCAGGTCGACGACCTTGTCCCAGCCGTTTTCCGGGAAGGTGTCGAAGTCCTCGCCCCAGGCGGCGCCGGCGTTGTTCACCAGGATGTCCAGCGCCGGTTCGCGCTGCACCAGTTCGCCGGCGAGCCGGCGCGCGCCTTCGACGCTCGAGACGTCCGCCGGCAGCGAGATGCAGGGACCCAGCGCCGACAGTTCCTTCGCCGCGGCATCGCAGGCCGCCGCCTTGCGCGCGCTGATGTACACCTTCGCGCCCTGGTGCAGCAGCCCGGTGGCGATCATGAAGCCGATCCCGCGCGAGCCGCCCGTGACCAGCGCCACCCGCCCCTGCAGGGAGAAGAGGTCCTTCACTTCGCCTTCGCGCGCGCCTTGCGGCGCTCGCGCCAGGCCAGGAACTCGCCGACGATGCCCTTGCGGAACGCCAGCACGCACAGCACGAAGATGGCGCCGATGATGACGGTCACCCATTCGCCGACCTTGTCGGCCAGCACGTCCTGCAGCGAGATGACGATGCCGGCGCCCAGCACCGGGCCGAAGAAGGTGCCCACGCCGCCCATCAGGCTCATCAGGATCACCTCGCCCGACATCTGCCAGTGCACGTCGGTGAGCGTCGCGAACTTCATCACCAGCGTCTTCATCGAACCGGCCAGGCCCGACAGCGAAGCCGACAGCACGAAGGCCAGCAGCTTGTAGCGGTCGACCTGGTAGCCCAGCGAGACGGCGCGCGGCTCGTTCTCGCGGATCATCTTCAGCACCTGGCCGAAGGGCGAGGTGACGATGCGCAGGATGCCCAGGAAGCAGGCGACGAACACCGCCAGCACCAGGTAGTACATGACCGTGTCGTCGACCAGCGAGAACACGCCGAACAGCTTGCCGCGCAGCACGCCCTGCAGGCCGTCCTCGCCGTGCGTGAAGGGCGCCTGCAGGCACAGGAAGAACACCATCTGCGACAGCGCCAGCGTGATCATGGCGAAGTAGATGCCCTGGCGGCGGATCGCGACGAGGCCGAATACCAGCCCGAGCAGCGCGCCGGTGACGAGCCCGGCGAGCAGGCCCAGTTCGGGCGTCCAGTGCTGCACCTTCACCAGCCAGCCGGTGACGTAGGCGGCGAAGCCGAAGAAGGCCGCGTGCCCGAAGGAGAGCAGGCCGGTGAACCCGAGCAGCAGGTTGAAGGCGCAGGCGAACAGGGCGAAGCACAGCAGCTTCATCAGGAACACCGGGTACAGGCCCAGCGCGGGGGCGACCAGCGCCACCGCGAGGAGCGCCAGGTACAGCACCCGGACCGGCTTGCTCAGGCCGGAGGAGGCGAGCGGCGCGCCCGCGTGCTGCGGGGCGCGGGCTTCGTCCGCGGGCAGGCCCGCGGCGGCGACGGAAGAGGAGGGCGCGGACATATCAGGCTTCCTTGCCGAACAGGCCGGCGGGCCGCAGCACCAGCACGATGGCCATGATCACGAAGACGACGATGTTGGAGGCTTCCGGGTAGAACACGCGCGTGAAGCCCTCGACCACGCCGAGACCCAGGCCGGTCACGACCGAACCGAGGATGGATCCCATGCCGCCGATCACGACGACCGCGAACACGACGATGATCAGGTTCGACCCCATCAGCGGCGTGACCTGGATGATGGGGGCCGCCAGCACGCCGGCCAGGCCGGCCAGCGCCGCGCCGAAGGCGAAGGTGAGCGTCACCATCCGCGGCACGTTGACGCCGAAGACCTGCACCAGCCGCGCGTTCTCGGTGCCGGCGCGCAGGTAGGCGCCCAGGCGGGTGCGTTCGATCAGGAACCAGGTGGCCAGGCAGACGGCCACCGAGGCGACCACGACCCAGGCCCGGTAGTTGGGCAGGATCATGAAGCCGAGATTGGTCGCGCCGGCCAGCAGCTCCGGCACGTCGTAGGACTGGCCCGAGACGCCGTACTGCTTGCGGAACGCGCCTTCGAGGATCAGGGCGAGGCCGAAGGTGAGGAGCAGGCCGTAGAGCGGGTCGAGCCCGTACAGCCGCTTGAGCAGGAAGCGCTCGATGAGGGCGCCGAGGATGCCGACCACCAGCGGCGCGAGGACCAGCGCGAACCAGTAGTTCACGCCCCACGAATCCAGCATGATCCAGGCGGCGAAGGCGCCCACCATGTAGAGCGCGCCGTGCGCGAAATTGACGATGTCCAGCAGGCCGAAGATCACGGCCAGCCCGAGGCTGAGCATGGCGTAGAAGGCGCCGTTGACCAGCCCGAGCATCAGCTGCCCGAGGAAGGCCTGGTGGGGGATTCCGAATATTTCCATGGGGCAGGGCTTGCGCCGGGACGCGCGGCGCGCGCCCCGGCTGGCTCACATCACTTCTTCAACAGGGAGCACTTCGACTCGGCGGGCGTCGTGAACGCCTGCTCGCCGGGCACCGTCGCCACGAGCTTGTAGTAGTCCCAGGGCGCCTTGGACTCCTTGGGCGACTTCACCTCGAACAGGTACATGTCGTGGATCATGCGGCCGTCGCCGCGCACGTAGCCCTTGTGGTAGAAGTCGTTGTACTTCATGGAGCGCAGCTCCTTGTTCACCTTCTCGGCGTCGGTCGTGCCGACCTTCTGCACCGCCTTCAGGTAGTTCATGGTGGCCGAGTAGTCGGCCGCCTGCAGGCTGGAGGGCATGCGCTTGAACTTGTCGTAGAAGCGCTTGGCGAACTTGCGCGAGGCGTCGTCCTGGTTCCAGTACCAGCTGTCGGCCAGCTGCAGGCCGGCGGTGTTGTTCAGGCCGAGCGAGTGCACGTCGTTCACGAACACCAGCAGGCCCGCGACCTTCATCGTCTTGGTGATGCCGAACTCCTTGGCCGCCTTCATCGCGTTGATGAAGTCGCCGCCGGCGTTGGCCATGGCCAGGATGTCGGCCTTGGAGCCCTGCGCCTGCAGCAGGAAGGACGAGAAGTCGGAGGCGTTCAGCGGGTGGCGCACCGCGCCGACCACCGTGCCGCCGTTGGCCTTCACCACCGTGGAGGCGTCGGCCTCGAGCGAGTGGCCGAAGGCGTAGTCGGCGGTCAGGAAGTACCACTTCTTGTTGCCGGCCTTGATCAGCGCGTTGCCCGCCACCTTGGCCAGGGCCACGGTGTCGTAGGCGTAGTGGATGGTCCAGGGCGTGCAGTTCTCGTTGGTCAGGCGGGCCGAGCCCGGGCCGATGGCGATGAAGGGACGCTTCTTCTCGTTGGCCACCGCGGCCATGGCGAGGTTGGTGCCGGAGCTGGTGCCGCCGATCAGCATGGCCAGGTTCTCGCTGTCCATCCACTCGCGGGCCTTGGAGGCGGCGATGTCGGCCTTGTTCTGGTGGTCGGCCGTCAGCACCTCGATCGGGCGGTTCAGCACCTTGCCGCCGAAGTCCTGCACCGCCCACTTGATCATCTCGGCGCCCGCCGGGCCGTCGATGTCGGCGTACAGGCTCGCCATGTCGGTGATGAAGCCGATGCGCACGGGCCCGGTCTGGGCCTGCGCGAAGGCGCCGCCGGCGAAGCCGATGGTCAGTGCGGCCACGAGGGTCTTGAGTTTCATAGCACGGTCTCCTTGTTGAAAGTCGTTGTCAGACGCCCAGGTATTCCTGCAGCATCCCCATGTTTTCCTTGAGCTGGCCCTGCGCGAACTCGCGCACGATCTTGCCGTGCTCCATGACGTAGAAGCGGTCGGCCAGCGGCGCGGCGAAGCGGAAGTTCTGCTCCACCAGCACGATCGTGTAGCCCTTGGCCTTGAGCGTGCGGATCGTCTCGGCGAGCTTCTGCACGATCACCGGGGCGAGGCCCTCGGAGATCTCGTCGAGCAGCAGCAGCCGCGCGCCCGTGCGCAGGATGCGGGCCACGGCGAGCATCTGCTGCTCGCCGCCCGACAGGCGCGTGCCGGGGCTGCCGGCGCGCTCCTTCAGGTTGGGGAACATGTCGTAGATCTCGGCCACGCTCATGCCGCCCTCGCCGATCGCCGGCGGCAGCATGAGGTTCTCCTCGGCCGACAGGCTGGCGAAGATGCCGCGTTCCTCGGGGCAGTAGCCCACGCCCAGCCGCGCGACGCGGTGCGACGCGAGCTTGACGGCCTCCTGGCCGCGGATGCGGATCGAGCCGGTGCGCGCGCCGGTCAGGCCGACGATGGCCCGCAGCGTGGTCGTGCGGCCGGCGCCGTTGCGCCCCAGCAGCGAGACCACCTCGCCCTCCTCGACGCGCATGTCCACGCCGTGCAGCACGTGCGACTCGCCGTACCAGGCGTGCAGGTCCTCGATGCGCAGCATCTCGTTGGCGGCCATGCTCAGTGCGCTCCCTGGAGCTCGGTGTCGGCGGAGCCCATGTAGGCCTCGATCACCTGCGGGTTCTTCGAGACCTCCGCGTAGGGGCCGTCGGCGATGACGCTGCCGTGCTGCAGCACCGTGATGCGGTCGGCGATCGAGGAGACGACGTTCATGTTGTGTTCGACCATCAGGATGGTGCGGCCCTGGGCCACCTTCTTGATCAGCTGCGTCACCCGGCTGACGTCCTCGTGGCCCATGCCCTGCGTCGGCTCGTCCAGCAGCATCAGGTCGGGTTCCAGTGCCATGGTGGTCGCCAGCTCCAGGGCGCGCTTGCGGCCGTAGGGCAGGTTGACGGTGAGTTCCTGGGCGAAGTCCTGCAGGTCCACGGCGTGCAGCAGCTCCAGCGCGCGGCCGTGCAGCGGGTACAGCGAGCGCTCGGGCTTCCAGAAATGGAAGGAGGTGCCCAGGTTGCGCTGCAGCGCCGCGCGCACGTTCTCCAGCGCCGTCAGGTGCGGGAACACGGCCGAGATCTGGAAGGAGCGGACGATGCCGCGGCGCGCCGTCTGCGCGGGCGCCTCGTTGGTGATGTCCGTGCCCTGGTAGGTGATCTTGCCGCGCGTGGGCGGCAGGAACTTGGTCAGCAGGTTGAAGAAGGTGGTCTTGCCGGCGCCGTTGGGGCCGATCAGCGCATGGATGTCGCCGCGCCTGACCTTCAGATCCACGTTGTTCACGGCGACGAAGCCCTTGAACTCCTTGGTCAGGCCCTGGGTTTCCAGGATGGTCTCTGCGGACAAATGCTCCTCCGGCAACGGCGTGACAGGACTCGGGGCCGCGGCCCCGTCGAAACCGCCAATGGTCCTGCGCGTGCTGCAGCGCAGAAAGCGGGAAAGCCCTAGGTACGTGCTGCTACGTATGTTTACGCCGGCGAAGCCCTCAGCGCACGCGCAAACGCGCGCCGTCCTGCGCTTCGGCCATGCGGCCGATCACCGCCGCCTGGCCGAACCCGTGCTGGCGGAACACCGCGAGCACCTGGTCCACGCTCGCGGGCGTGCAGGACACCAGCAGGCCGCCGCTGGTCTGCGGATCCGACAGCAGCGCCCGGTCCGCGTCCGCGAAGCCGGCCGGCAGCGCCACCTCGGCACCGTAGCCCGCCCAGTTGCGCCCCGACGCGCCGGTCACGAAGCCGGCCTGCGCCAGCGCGCGCACGCCCTCCAGCACCGGCACCTGCGCCCAGTCGAGGTCGACGGCCAGCTGCGCGCCGCGCGCGAGTTCCAGCGCATGCCCCGCGAGGCCGAAGCCGGTGACGTCGGTAAGGGCATGCACGCCCTCGAGCGCCGCCAGCTCGGGGCCGGGCGTGTTCAGGCGCGTGGTGGTGGCGATCATGCGTTCGTAGCCGGCCGCGTCGAGCTGCTCCTTCTTGAGCGCCGCCGACAGCACGCCCACGCCCAGCGGCTTGCCCAGCACCAGCACGTCGCCGGCCCGGGCATCGGAGTTGCGCTTGACGCGCTTGGGATGCACGAGTCCCAGCGCGACGAGGCCGTAGATCGGCTCGACCGAGTCGATGGTGTGGCCGCCGGCGATGGGAATGCCCGCCGCCTTGCACACCGACTCGCCGCCCTCGAGGATGCGGCCGATGGTGCCCGTGCCGAGCACGCTGATCGGCATCCCCACCAGGGCCAGGGCCATGATGGGCTTGCCGCCCATGGCGTAGACGTCGGAGATCGCGTTGGTGGCGGCGATGCGGCCGAAGTCGTAGGGATCGTCCACGATCGGCATGAAGAAGTCCGTGGTGGCGATCAGCGCCTGCTCGTCGTTCAGCTGGTAGACGGCGGCGTCGTCGGCGGTCTCGATGCCCACCAGCAGCTCGGGCGGGACCGGCAGGCGCGCGGTGCCCTTGAGGATCTCGGACAGCACGCCGGGGGCGATCTTGCAGCCGCAGCCGCCGCCGTGCGACAGCGAGGTGAGGCGGGGTTCGGCGGCCGTGGCGGGGAGGGCGGCGTTCATGGGGCAGGTTCCAGTTCTTGCAGCAGGGACGTGAGCGCTGCCTTCTCGGCATCGGCATCGAAGAGCGGCGCGCGCAGGGCGCATTGTGCGCCGAGGCGCCCCAGCAGGCCGCCCGGGGGGTCTTGCGCCTGGCCGGCCCGGCAGGCGGCCAGCAGCCGCGCCAGCATGGCCGCGTCGCCATGGGGGAAATAGCCCTCGTAGTCCGCGCCCAGCATGCCGACGTTGCCCGGCACCCGGCTCGCGAGCACGGGCACGCCGCAGCGCACGGCCTCCATGATCACGTGGGCGCCGCCCTCGAGGGCGCTGGTGTGCACGAGCACATGCGAGCCGCGGATGCGCTCCAGGGTTTCCTCGTGCGGCAGCGGCCCCAGCCATTCGTAGCCGGGGCAGTCGCGCGCGGTCGCCCGTGCTTCGCCGGCCAGCGCGGGATCGCCGCTGCCGTCGCCGATGTGCGTGATGCGGATGTCGGCGCGATCGCGCAGCAGGCGGGCCGCGGCGAACAGGGTCTGCGGCGTCTTCACGGCGCGCAGGTGGCCGACCATCACGGCGCGCAGCACGTCGCGCCCCTTGGCCAGCGGCGGCCGCGCCGGCGTCGACTGGAACACCACCCGCGCCTTCGCGCGCAGCGCCGGCGCCAGCGCGTCGGCGCCGCGCTCCTGCAGCACGACGAGGCGCTGCGCCAGTTCCAGCGACCGCCGGGCGGCGGCATCCGTCGCGATGTCCTGGTACAGGTCGGTGCCGGTCAGCACCACGGCGAGGCCGCGGCCCGGGTGGGCCTGCGCCCAGGCGGCGATCGACGCGGCGGAGCGGCGTGCGTGCAGCGCCAGCATGAGGCGGTCGCCGCCGGCCTGGTCGTCGGGCCATTGGCTGGTGATCCGCACCGGCAGCGGCGCCAGCAGCTGCGCCCAGCGCCGGGCCGTGCGCCAGTTGCCGTTGTTGGCGTCCGCCAGCGCCGGGCTTACGATGACCACCGATGGGGAACGCGACATCCGCGGTTTATAGCGCGCCGGCGCCGCCGGACGCGCTCGCATTGCGGCAAGGCCCGCCGGCGGCCGTGGGCGCCGCGCTGCGCGCCGCGCGCGCCCGCACGCTGCGGCTCGCCGAGGACGTGCGCTCGGCGCTCGGCGCCTCGGCGCGGGTGCCTTACGACGCGGGGCTCAATCCGCCGCTGTGGGAACTGGGCCACGTGGCCTGGTTCCAGGAATGGTGGATCGCCCGGAACCCGGAACGCGCGCGCGGCTGCCGCGCGGATCCCGACGCGCCGCGCCCGCCCTCGCTGCTGCCGCAGGCGGACCGCTGGTACGACTCCAGCCGGGTGGCGCACCGCACGCGCTGGGAGCTGCCGCTGCCGGATGCGGAAGGGACGGCGGCCTACCTGCGAGCGACGCTGGAGCGCACGCTGGACCTGCTGGAAGCGCTGCCGGCGGACGCCGGCGAGGACGCGCTCTACTTCTTCCGCCTGGTCGCGCTGCACGAGCAGATGCACGCGGAGGCGGCGGTGTACATGGCCCATGCGCTGGGGATTCCGGTGCGCGCCGGCACGCCGCCGGAGGCGGGTCCGCGCCGGGAGCTGCGCATCGCCGGCGGCGAGCTGCGCCTGGGCGAGCCCGGCGCGGGCTTCGCCTTCGACAACGAGCTCGGCGCGCACGCCGTCGCCCTCGCGGACTTCGCGATCGACGCGGAGCCGGTCACCTGGGGCGCGTTCCTGCCCTTCGTGGAGGCGGGCGGCTACGAGGATGCGCGCTGGTGGAGCGAGGAAGGACGCGCCTGGCTCGCGGGCCTGCCGCGGCGCGGGCCGGCGGCGGTGCGGCGGCAGGGCAGCGGCTGGGAGCAGCTGCGGCACGGGCGCTGGCAGCCGCTGGTCGCGCAGCAGGTCGCGATGCACGTGAATGCGCACGAGGCCGAGGCGTGGTGCCGGTGGGCCGGCCGGCGGCTGCCGACGGAAGCGGAGTGGGAGTGCGCGGCGTTGGCGGGCAAGGAATTCCTTTGGGGCCACGCGTGGGAGTGGACGGCGAGCACGTTCCAGCCCTGGCCCGGATTCGAGCCGCATCCCTATCGTGACTATTCGCAGCCCTGGTTCGGCACGCGGCGGGTGCTGCGCGGAGCGGCGCCGGCGACGGCGCCGGCGCTCGCGCATGCGCGCTACCGCAATTTCTTCGAGCCGCAGCGGCGGGATGTCTTTGCCGGGTTCCGCAGCGTGCGGCCGTGAGGATGCTGGGGTTCGCTGCGCTCACCGCCAGCCTACGAATCACCGCGGATCGACGATGCCCGTAGGCTGGTGGTGAGCCGAAGGCGAACCCCAGCAATCAGCAATCACTTCACCGCCATCGGCTCCCCGAACCCTTCCCAGGTCTTCCCGTCGAACTTCACCAGCTGCATGGTCTGGAACGGCGCATAGTCCGTCGGGCTGGTGTTCGCCGTCACGCCGGGCAGCGCCATGGGGATCTGGAAGTTCTTCAGGTTGGCGGCCTGCTTCATCACGTTCTCGCGCGTCAGGTTGTCGCCGCACTGCTTGATCACCTGCGCGATCAGCTGCGCCGCCGCCATGCCGTAGGTGGCGCTGCCGTCCATCGGGTCACCCTCGGGCACGTACTTCTTCATGAACGCGAAGTACTCCTTCATCGCCGGATCGTTGGCCCACTTCGGGTCGGTCGGGTCCTTGATGTACTGCATGGAGATCAGGCCGACCGCCTTCTGCAGCCCCGCGGGCTTGAGCACCGAGCCGACGCTCGCCGACACCTGGTTCAGGTAGTGCGTGGGCTTCCAGCCGATGTCGGCCACCTTGCGGATCGCCTGGGCCGCGAACTTGGGCGTGGTGATGTTGAAGAAGGTGTCGGCCCCGGAGGCCTGCAGCGTCACGATCTGCGAATCCACCGTCGGATCGGTCACCTCGTAGGTGACCGCCTTCACGATCATGGTCTTGGCCTTGTCGCCCAGGCCGTCGGTGAAGCCCTTCAGGTAGTCCTTGCCGTAGTCGTCGTTCTGGTAGAGCACGGCGATCTTCGCGTTCGGCTTGGTGGCCAGGATGTGCTGCGCGTACAGCTTGCCCTCGCTCTGGTAGTTGGGGTTGAAGCCCATTGTCCAGGGAAAGTCCTTCGGGTCGTTCCACTTCGAAGCGCCCGTCGCCAGGAAGAGGTGCGGCACCTTCTTCTGGTTCATGTACTTGTGGATCGCCGAGTTCGACGGCGTGCCGAGCGTGCTGACCGTGAACAGCACCTCGTCCTGCTCCACCAGCTTGCGCACCATCTCCACGGCCTTGGGCGGGCTGTAGCCGTCGTCGTAGGAGATGTAGTTGATCTTGCGGCCGTTGATGCCGCCGGATTCGTTCAGCATCTTGAAGTAGCCCGCCTCCACCTTCCCGATGATCCCGTAGGCCGAGGCGGGGCCGCTGTACGGGATGGTGTTGCCGATCTTGATCTCGGTGTCGCTGGCGCCCGGCCCGTACTGCTTCTGCGCCAGCGCGGGCGCGGCCGCGAGCGCGAGACCCAACGAAGCGAGCACGATGCGGTTCTTGATTGACATGACAAGTCCTTTCTCGGGGAGAGCTACGGCAATCACGCCGCTGTGGAGTCCCGGCGCGCCCGGCGCCGCAGGCGCCGGGCGGCCAGGCGCAAGGCGCCGGCGATGCCGGTGGGCATCAGGTACATCAGCAGGATCATCAGCGCCCCGTAGATCGCCCACGGCGCCGCCTTCGAGATCTGGTCGGCGAAGTTGGGCACGAACTGGATGAACAGCGCGCCCCAGAAGGCGCCGCTGATGGAGGCCAGGCCGCCCACCACCATGCCGACCAGCATGCTGATGGACAGGAAGATGGTGAAGCTGTCGGGCGCCACGAAGGCCACCGCGATCGCGCCCAGCGCGCCCGCCACGCCCGTGAACATGGCGCTGACGCCGAAGGCGAGCGACTTGTACAGGGCGTTGTCGATGCCCATGGTGGAGGCGGCGATCGGCTGGTCGCGGATCGCGATCAGCGCCCGTCCGACGCGGCCGCGCAGCAGGTTCCAGCCCAGGACGAACATCACGACCGTCACGAACAGCGTGAACAGGTACAGCCACCGGTCCGGGTTGAGCTTCAGGCCGAACAGCGTGGCGAAGGGCGGGTCGGGCTTGATCAGCGAGATGCCCTGCACGCCGCCGGTCCAGCCCTCCACGAGCTTGTACTTCAGCAGCTGCGGCAGCGCGACGCCCAGCGCGAAGGTGGCGAGCGCGAGGTAGACGCCCTCCAGCCGCAAGGCGGGCAGCCCGAACAGGAAGCCCGCGAGCAGGCATACGGCGCCGGCCGCGGGGATCGTGGCCCAGTAGGGCAGGCCGAAGTGGTCCATCATGATCGCCGCCACGTAGGCGCCGATCGCGTAGAACGCGCCGTGGCCCAGCGAGATCTGCCCGTTGTAGCCGGTCAGGATGTTCAGCCCCAGCAGCGCGATCGCGTAGATCAGCACCATGGTGAACTGGAACACCCGGTAGTTGCTGAGCACGAAGGGCAGCACGCAGGCGGCGGCGAGCAGCACGAGGCACAGCGCCAGCGTGCGCGGCGACCAGTCGCGCACGGCGCCGGAGGCCGGCTGCGGGGCGGCGGCCAGGGGCACGGGGGTGGAGTTCACGGCTTCCATGCGGTTCAGACCCGTTGCACGATGGTGCGGCCGAACAGGCCCGCGGGACGCACCACCAGGACGCCGACGATGAGGACGAGCGCGACCGTCAGCTTCAGCTCGGTGCCGATCAGGTAGGCGCCCACCAGGTTCTCCAGCACGCCCACGACGAAGCCGCCGACGACGGCGCCGCCGGGGCTGTCGATGCCGCCCATGAGGGCCGCGGCGAAGGCGTACAGCAGCACGCCCGTCATCATGTTGGGGTCGAGGAAGACGATGGGGGCCACCATCATTCCGGCCGTGGCGCCGATGGCCGCCGCGAGGCCCCAGCCGAGGGCGAGCATCCAGCCGACGTGGATGCCTACGAGCCGGCTCGAATCGGGGTTCTGCGCCGCCGCGCGCATCGCGAGGCCCAGCGGGGTGAAGCGGAAGAACAGGAACACCATCAGCAGCACGACGAGGGTCACGCCGATCGCGCCCAGTTCGTGCCAGGACACCAGGTGCAGCCCGAAGGGCGGGCCGCTGGGAAAGGGGCTGGGAAAGGACTTCACCGTATAGGTGTAGATCCAGCCGGCCACGCTGTTGAGGATCAGCAGCAGGCCGATGAACACCACCACCACCGTGAGCACCGGCGCGCGCTCCACCGGGCGGATCAGGATGCGCTCGATCGCGGCGCCCAGCACGAAGGAGAGCACCAGCGTCGCGAAGAAGGCGACCCAGTAGGGCATGCCGGCCTGGATCATCGTCCAGCACAGGTAGGTGGAGAACATCGCCATCTCGCCCTGGGCGAAGTTCACGAGGCGCGTCGCGTTGTGGATCATCACCAGCGCGAGCGCCAGGCTGGCGTAGATGCCGCCGGTCGCGAGGCCGGCGATCACCTGGTGCAGGAAGGCTTCCATGCGCGGGCCTTTCAGTAGCCGAGATAGGCGCGGCGCACCGCGTCGTCGTTCATCAGTTCGGCGCTGCTGCCGGACAGCACGATGCGCCCCGTCTCCAGCAGGTGGGCGCGGTCCGCGAGGCGCAGGGCCATGGCGGCGTTCTGCTCGACCAGCAGGATGGTCATCTTCTGCGTGCGGTTGATGTCGCGCATCACCTCGAAGATCTCCTTCACCACCAGGGGCGCGAGGCCGAACGAGGGTTCGTCCAGCAGCAGCAGGCGCGGACGCAGCATCAGCGCGCGCGCCACGGCCAGCATCTGCTGCTGCCCGCCCGAGAGCGTGCCGGCCTGCTGGTGGCGCCGCTCGGCCAGGATGGGGAACAGCTTGTACATGCGCTCGTAGTCCTCGGCCAGCGCGCCGCCCTTGTCGCGCCGCGCATAGGCGCCCAGGCGCAGGTTCTCCTCGGTCGTGAGGTCGGTGAAGGTGCCGCGGCCGTCGGGCACGTGGGCCACGCCCAGGCGCACGATGTCCTCGGTGGGTCGGCCGACGATGCGGTCGCCGGCGAAGCGGACCTCGCCGCTGGCCCGCACCATGCCGCAGATCGCCCGCAGCGTGGTCGTCTTGCCGGCGCCGTTGGCGCCCAGCAGCGCGGTGATGCTGCCTTCCTCGATGCTGAAGGACAGCCCGTGCAGCACCTCCGTCGGCCCGTAGCCCGCATGGAGGTCGCGCACCTCGAGCAGCGGGCCGGCCATCAGCTCTGCGCCCCCAGGTAGGCCTGGATCACGTCGGGGTTGCCCCGCACTTCCGCCGGCGTGCCCTCGGCGATCTTGCGGCCGAAGTTCAGCGCCACCACGTGGTCCGACACGCTCATCACCAGGCCCATGTGGTGTTCCACCAGCAGCACCGTGAGGTGGAACTGGTCGCGGATGGCCTGGATCAGGCTGCCGAGCGCGCCCACCTCCTCGTGGTTGAGGCCGGCGGCGGGCTCGTCCAGCAACAGCAGCCGCGGCTCGCTCGCCAGGGCGCGGCCGAGCTCGACGCGCTTGCGCGTGCCGAAGGGCAGCTCCGCCACGCGCTGCTGCGCGACGGCCTCCAGGCCGAGGAAGCGCACGAGGTCCTCGGCGCGCCGCGTGCTGTCCGCCTCCTCCTCCGCCACGCCCGGCAGGCGCAGCGCATTGGCGAAGAAGCCCTTGCGCGTGCGGCAGTGGCGGCCCACGCGGATGTTGTCCAGCACGGTCATGCTGGCGAACAGCGCCAGGTTCTGGAAGGTGCGGCCGATGCCCAGCGGCGCGACCTTGTGCCGGCCGAGGCCTTCCAGCGGCTGGCCGTCGAAGGTGATGCGGCCCTCGGAGTAGCCGTACAGGCGCGAGAGGCAGTTGAACAGCGTCGTCTTGCCGGCGCCGTTGGGGCCGATCAGGCCCGCGATCTGGCCGCGCGCGACGTCGAACGAGACGCCGTCGAGGGCCGTGATGCCGCGGAACCGCACGCACAGGTCGCGCACCGACAGCAGCGGGCTGCTGGCGTCGGACGTGGGGACGGTGCGCGTTTCCGGAAGAACCTGCACTGCGGACCTCGGCCTTGCCAAAGAGGCCTGCATGCTTTCACGCATCCGGCCGCGGGCCGCACAGTGTTTTCCCGCAGGGTGTCACGTAGGTTCACATCGCTGCCCATGCGTGGCGGCCGCGGTTTGGCATGATGGCGGGATGCTCGAACTCTCCGAAAAGCGCGTCACCGGCCCCATCATCCGCCTGCACCCGAAGGACAACGTGGTGGTGGCGCGCGTGGACGTGGGCATCGGCACGCCCGTGCCCAGCGAGGGCTTCACCAGCCGCAGCCAGGTGCCGGCCGGCCACAAGATCGCGGCCCGCGCGATCCGCCAGGGCGAGGCGATCCTGAAGTACAACGTTTGCATCGGCTTCGCCGCCGTGGACATCGCGCCGGGCACCTATGTGCACTCGCACAACGTGAGCTTCCGCGAGTACGACCGCGACTACGCCTGGGGCCAGGACTACGTGGAAACGCCCGTGCTGCCCGAAGCGGAGCAGGCGAGGTTCATGGGCTACGTGCGGCCCGGCGGCGAGGTCGGCACGCGCAACTACATCGGCATCCTGTCCACCGTGAACTGCTCGGCGACCGTGGTGCACAAGGTGGCGGAGTGGTTCACGCCGGAGCGCCTCGCGGCCTACCCCAACATCGACGGCGTGGTGGGCCTGTCGCACGGCCTCGGCTGCGGCATGGAGATGACGGGCGAGCCCATGGACCTGCTGCGCCGGACGATCGGCGGCTACGCGAAGCACCCCAACTTCGCGGCCGTGCTGATCATCGGCCTGGGCTGCGAGCGCAACCAGCTCTCGGGCCTGATGGCGCAGGAGAAGCTCGCGGCCAACCCGCGGCTGCAGACCTTCATCATGCAGGAGAGCGGCGGCACGCGGAAGACGATCGAGGCGGCGGTTGCCGCCGTGCAGGAGATGCTGCCGGCCGCCAACGACGTCGTGCGCGTGCCCGTGTCGGCGCGCCACCTGAAGGTGGGCCTGCAATGCGGGGGCTCGGACGGCTTCTCCTCGATCACCGCCAACCCCGCGCTCGGCGCCGCGATGGACATCCTGGTGCGCCACGGCGGCACGGCCATCCTCTCGGAAACGCCCGAGATCTACGGCGTGGAGCACACGCTGACGCGGCGTGCCGTGAGCCGCGCCGTCGGCGAGAAGCTGATCGAGCGCATCCGCTGGTGGAAGGAGGAGTATTCGCCGGGCCGCGACGTGCAGATCAACGGCGCGGTGAGTCCCGGCAACAACATGGGCGGGCTCGCGAACATCTTCGAGAAGTCGCTGGGCTCCTCGATGAAGGGCGGCACGACGGGGCTCATGGAGGTGTACCGCTATGCCGAGCCGGTGAAGCAGAACGGCTTCGTGTTCATGGACACGCCCGGCTTCGACCCGTGCTCCGCCACCGGCCAGATCGCCGGCGGCGCCAACATGATCCTGTTCACGACGGGGCGCGGCTCGATGTTCGGCGCGAAGCCGGTGCCCTCGGTGAAGCTCGCGACGAACACGCCCATGTACGAGCGGCTGGCGGAGGATATGGACTACAACTGCGGGACCATCCTGGACGGCACGCAGACGCTGCCGGAGGCGGCGGAGGGGATCTTCCGGCTGATGCTGCAGATCGCGTCGGGGGAACGCAGCAAGAGCGAACTGCTGGACCTCGGCGACCACGAATTCGTGCCGTGGAACATCGGGGTGGTGAGCTGATCCTCGCTTACTTCGTTGCCAGATAGATGAAGCCGTCGGTTTGGCCTGCATTGAGGGCCAGCACCAGCAGTTGCCGCGCCGTCACATCGTAGAAGGCAACCCCCCTCACGCGGGTTCCGCTTCCAAGCGCACACGACGATCCCGCAAAGGTGACGCTGACGTCGAACACGTTCTTCCCGGTGGGCCTCGGGGCGACGGTGCCCGACGCGGAACAACCTCCGGTGTCGGGCACGGTGACGACGCCGCCAGCTGTGACGTTCACGGAGACGGTCTGTGCGCTGGTACTGCCCGTTGCCGCGGATCCGGAGAAGGTGCCCGCCAATGCCGCCAGGGAGGGTGATTCCTCATAGACATCTTCGTAAGAGCCATCAAAGCGCACGCGGTCGGCGGTGGTGATCGCGATTTCCTTAGCGCTCTCGAATGTTCCTGAAAACGTGCTGGAGGAGACGGTTTGCGTTACCAGGTTGAATTCACTGCCAGAGCCCGAGAGCTTGCCGTCGTTGCTCCATTGGGTCTGTCCATGCAGTGCCCCGATGACCAAGTTGCCCGAGGTGTAGACGCCCCATGTGTCTCCGTTCTCGAGGATGGCTATGCTGGCCGAGTAGCCGGTAGATGTCTGGCCCGTCCAGAACCCTTCGGCGGAGGCACTTCCCGTTTGGTTTCCGGTCCCGCCTTCACTATCGCCACCGCCTCCCCCTCCCCCGCAGGCGGCGAGCAAGACGGCGGTGAATGCAACGCACAGGAGCTTCTTCATTCTTCACTCTCCTTGCTGCGCCAACAAGGTGCGGCCAGGGGAATGTAGGAAGTTGAGCCTTGGAGGGTCAAGAGCACCAATCCGACCACCGCGGGTATCAGACACACCTCACCACCTCAGCTGTGCATTCATGCGGATGACAAGTTCAGGAAGGTGAGAACCTTGGTCTCATGGGTCGAGCGTCGCGATCCGTCGCGCCAGGCGGTGCGCGGCGCAGGCCCGCATCGAGCCGCGCGTACGTTTCATGCTCGCGCCATTTGTCCGAACGGAGAGTTGGGCCGCGCGGCCCAACTCGCAGTGAGTTATGGCGCGGGCGGTGCCGCAAGCACCGGCTCAGGGAAGTCCGCGCGCGCAGCCGCGGACCGGCGCCCCAGCGGGCCTGCGCCGCGCACCGCCTGGCGCGACGCGGCGCGGCACTGCCTGCTGGAACAGCTGGGATCCCGGCTTCCGCCGGGATGACAAGATGCATTTCAGAACGCCCGGCGGGAATGCCGTTCAGAGCGGCGCGCTGCGCAGCAACCGCATCGCCTCCTGCTGCACCTGGTCGGCAACCAGCCGCTGATGCAGGAGCACGTCCATCGCGCAGTCATCCGCGCACATCGCGCACTCCACCTCGTCCGCCGCTGCACTGGCCACGCGCCACGCCTCGTGCAGCCGCTCGAACTCCGCCAGCAGCGCGCGCTGCGGCGGAAGCAGGTCGGTCGGGGCGGGCGGGAACATGGTGCAAGTAGACACCGGCTCCCCGCCCGCAGGCTTGACGCAGATCAGGCCAGCGCCGCGGCGTTGGGCATGGTGAAGCCGACCTTGTCCAGCGCGGCCTGCAGCACCTGCTGCTGTGCCGCGTCGAGGTCCACCAGCGGCGGGCGCACGTGCGCCCAGTCGGCACGGCCGGTCTTCCAGGCGATCGCGGCCTTCATCGCGGGGATCATGGGGAACTGCGCGAAGGCCGCGCGCGTCGCGTCCAGCTTCTTCTGCTGTTCGTCGGCGTCGGCCTGCTTCCAGGTCTTGTAGAGCTGCACGATCGCCGTCGGGTTGACGTTCGCCGTGGCCGTGATGCAGCCCGGCCCGCCGGCGCGCAGATCGGCCAGCAGGAAGTTCTCGCTGCCGGCGAAGACGTCGAAGCCCTGCGGGCCGAACTCCTCCAGCATCGCCTTCGTGTGGTTCCAGTCGCCGCCGCTGTCCTTGAGGCCGGCCACGATGCCGGGGTAGGACTTCAAGAGGCGCGCCACCAGCCCGCGCGGGATCGGCACGTTGGACACCGGGGGGATGTGGTACAGGTAGACGCGCAGGCGATCGTCGGCCACGCCGTCGATCACGCTGGCGAAGGCGCGATAGAGGCCTTCCTCGCTCACCCCCTTGTAGTAGAAGGGCGGCAGCATCAGCACGCCCGCCACGCCGGCCTGCACGGCGCGCTTCGTGAGCTCGATCGTGTCGGGGACGGCGCAGCAGCCGGTGCCCGGCATCATGCGCGCCGGCGGCAGGCCCGCCTCCAGCAGCGCGTCGAGCAGCTTGCGCTTCTCGGCCACCGTCATCGAGTTGGCCTCGGAGTTGGTGCCGAAGACGGCCAGGCCGACCTCCTGGTCCAGCAGCCAGCGGCAGTGGCGGATGAAGCGGTCGGGGTCCGGCGTGTGGTCGGCGCGGAAGGGCGTGAGCACGGGCGAGAGCACGCCCTGGATGCGGGGGGTGGCTGCGGTCATAGGGCCATTGTGCGGGACAATCCGGCCATGAGCCAATCCGACCACCCCACCGGCATGCGCAAGGGCCTCACCAACTACGGCGACGCCGGCTTCTCGCTGTTCCTGCGCAAGGCCTTCATCAAGGGGGCGGGCCTCACCGACAACGCGCTCGACCGGCCGGTGATCGGCATCACGGACACGGGCAGCGGCTACAACCCCTGCCACGGCAACATGCCGCAGCTGGTGGAGGCCGTGCAGCGCGGCATCATGCTCGCCGGCGGCCTGCCGGTGAAGTTCCCGACCATCTCCATCGGCGAGAGCTTCGCGGCGCCCACCAGCATGTACCTGCGCAACCTCATGTCCATGGACACCGAGGAGATGCTGCGGGCCCAGCCCATGGACGCCGTGGTGCTGATCGGCGGCTGCGACAAGACCGTGCCCGCGCAGCTCATGGGCGCGGCCTCCGCCGGCCTGCCGGCGATCCAGCTGATCACGGGCTCGATGCTGACCGGCTCGCATCGCGGCGAGACGGTGGGTGCCTGCACCGACTGCCGCCGCTACTGGGCGCGCTTCCGCGCCGAGGAGATCGACGCGCAGGAGATCGCCGACGTCAACAACCAGCTGGTGCCCAGCATCGGCACCTGCTCGGTGATGGGCACGGCCAGCACCATGGCCTGCATCGCCGAAGCCCTGGGCATGACGGTGCCCGGCGGCGCCTCGCCGCCGGCCGTGACCTCGGCGCGCATGCGCATCGCGGAGCAGACCGGCGCGGTGGCGGTGCAGATGGCGAAGAGCCGGCTCACCATCGACAGGATCCTGACGGAGAAGGCGCTGGAGAACGCGATGCGCGTGCTGCTGGCCATCGGCGGCTCGACGAATGCCATCGTGCACCTCACCGCCATCGCGGGCCGGCTCGGCTTCGAGGTGGACCTGGAGGCGCTGGACCGCATGGGCCGCGAAACGCCGGTGCTGCTGGACCTGAAGCCCTCGGGGCAGCACTACATGGAGCACTTCGACGCGGCCGGCGGCATGGCCACGCTGCTGCGCGAACTGAAGCCGCTGCTGCACCTGGACGCGCTCACCGTCACCGGCCGCACGCTGGGCGAGGAACTCGAGCGGGCCAGTCCGCCCTTCAAGCAGGACGTCGTGCGGCCGCGCGACAACCCGATCTACCCGCAGGGCGGCATCGCCGTGCTGCGCGGCAACCTCGCGCCGGGCGGCGCCATCATCAAGCAGTCGGCCGCCGACCCGCGGCTGATGGAACACGAGGGCCGCGCCGTCGTGTTCGAGGGGCTGGAGGACCTCGCCAACCGCATCGACAGCGACGACCTCGACGTGGAGCGCGACGACATCCTGGTGCTGAAGAACATCGGCCCCAAGGGCGCGCCGGGCATGCCCGAGGCGGGCTACATCCCGCTGCCGCGCAAGCTGGCGCGGCAGGGCGTGAAGGACATGGTGCGCATCTCCGACGGCCGCATGAGCGGCACCGCCTTCGGCACCATCGTGCTGCACGTGACGCCCGAGTCGGCGGTCGGCGGCCCGCTCGCCCACGTGCGCAACGGCGACCGCATCCGCCTCTCGGTGAGCCGGCGCGAGATCCGCCTGCTGGTGGACGACGCGGAACTGGCGCGCCGCGCACAGGAACACCCGGTCACCGTTCCGCGCGCGGAACGGGGCTACCGCAAGCTGTTCCTCGAGACGGTCACGCAGGCCGACCAGGGCGTGGACTTCGATTTCCTCGCGGCGCCGCAAAAACGCGGCAGCGTGCCGAAGGCGTAGTGCGTCATCCCCGCGCAGGCGGGGACCCAGGGCTTTCCTCGCGCGCCTGCGCGCGCAACTCCACCGTCGGCGCCCGCGTCGCCGCGAACGCCCCCAGCGCCGCGAAGCCGGCGAGCACGCCGAACACGATGCGGAAGGCGTGCTCCACCCGCGCCGGGTCCAGCCCCTGGATCTCCAGCGCGTGGCCCCCGGGCGGCTGCAGCAGCACGAAGGCGAGCCCGCCGAAGGCGGCCGTGCCGATCGAGGCGCCCGTCGAACGCGTCAGCGACAGCAGCGCCGCCGCCGTGCCGAGCCGCTCGCGGCCGGCCAGGATCTGCGTCGTGAGCTGCGAATTGGGCATCACCGTGCCGAAGCCCACGCCGCACACGGCCGCCACGATCGTGATCAGCCAGGGCGAGGGCGGCAGCAGCGCCAGCGCGAGCACGCCCAGCGCCGCGGCGCCGAGCCCGTAGGGCGGCGGCTTGCCGCTGGTGCCGGTCCAGGCGCTGAAACGGCTGTTCAGCGTCGAGCCCACGACGATGCCGCCGGTGAGCGGCAGCAGCCGCAGGCCGGCGTCGACGGCGTCGGCGTGGCGGGCGACCTGCAGGTAGATCGGCAGCAGGAACAGCAGCGCGAAGAGCGTGCCGGCGAAGCCGACCACGGAAGCGCAGATCCAGGGCACGCCCGGCAGGCGCAGGATGTCCAGCGGCAGGAAGGCGTTGGCGTGTGCGCGCTGCTGGCGCGCGAGCAGCAGCCCCAGCACCACGGCGGCCGCGACCAGCCCGGCGCTGAAGGCGGACACCAGCGGGAAGCCGTGCCCCACCTGCCCGAACCACAGAAGCGCGCTGATGGCGCACAGCGCGAACAGCACGAACCCGAGCGGGTCGTAGGCGGCGTGCCGGGCCGCGGTGGGCTGCGGCTTCGGCAGCAGCGCCATGCGCCAGAACGCGAGCGCGGCCAGGGGCAGGTTGGCCAGGAACAGCCAGCGCCAGTCGCCGTGGTGGACCACGAAGCCGCCGATCAGCGGCCCGCCCACGCTCGAGGTGGTGAAGACCAGGGCGAAGTAACCCTGGTAGCGCGGCCGGTCCCAGGGCGGCACGAGCTCGCCGATCAGCGCCTGCGACAGCACCATCAGGCCGCCGCCGCCCAGGCCCTGCACCACCCGGGCGGCGATCAGCAGGCGCATGGTGGGCGCGAGCGCGCAGGCCAGCGAGCCGAGCGCGAAGACCGTGAGCGCCGCGAGCATCACGTTGCGCCGGCCGAAGCGGTCGCCGAGCCGGCCGTAGAGCGGAGCCATCACGGTGGCGGCCATCAGGTAGCCGGCCGCGATCCACGAGGTTTCGCTCAGCCCCCCGAGCTCGCGGGCGATGCGCGGCGTCGCCGTGACCAGCAGCGTCTGGTCCACCGCACCCATGAACATGGGCAACATCACCGCGCTGAAGAGCGCGGCGAAGGAGGTGGCCGGCGGAGAGGCGGGTTCCTGGTCTTCGCGCACGCGGCGATGCTAAGCGAGGAAGCGGGCCTAGACTCCGGGTCCATGGCGTGGCTTCCCTATGCGCTCGATCTCGCCGGCACCTTCGTCTTCGCGCTCAGCGGCGCCATGGCGGGCATCAAGCACCGCGCCGACGTGTTCGGGGTTCTGGTGCTCTCGTTCGCGGCGGCCAACACCGGCGGGATCACGCGCGACCTGCTGATCGGCGCCGTGCCGCCCGCGGCGATCCGCGACTGGCACTACCTCGGCGTTTCCGTCGCGGCGGGACTCCTGGCCTTCCATTTCCCGAAGGCCATCGGCCACCGCTGGAAGAACCCCGTGCTGCTGTTCGACGCGGCCGGCCTGGCGCTGTTCGCCGTCACCGGCGCGCACAAGGCGCTGGCCTACGGGCTGGACCCGGTGATGGCGACCCTGCTGGGCATGCTCACCGGCATCGGCGGCGGCATGGCGCGCGACATGCTGCTGGCGCGGATCCCGACGGTGCTGCGCTCGGATCTCTATGCGGTGGCGGCGCTGGCGGGAGCGGCGGTGGTCGTGGTCGGCGAGCGGCTGGGGATGCCCTACTTCACGGTGGCGGTCCTGGGGGCCGGCTTGTGCTTCGGGCTGCGCGTGATGGCGATCCGCCATGGCTGGCAGCTGCCGCGGGCAGGGGCGGACGTCGACCGGAATTGAGCTGGGGTTTGGGGGGGGGGGGGGGGGGGGGGGGGAGGAGGGGGGGGGGGGGGGGGGGGGGAGGGGGGTGTGAAGGAACAAGAGCCACCGAGTTGGGGATTGCAC